>DWUV01000190.1 GCA_019120595.1 Candidatus Mediterraneibacter tabaqchaliae
TTGACATGTCCGGCCAGCATAGGGCCTCCGCTGACGAAGATCGTCGGGATATTCACGCGCGCCGCTGCCATGAGAAGGCCGGGCACGTTTTTGTCGCAGTTCGGGATCATGACCAGACCGTCGAACTGGTGCGCCATAGCCAGCGCCTCCGTGGAATCCGCGATCAGGTCCCTTGTCACGAGGGAATATTTCATCCCGATATGTCCCATCGCGATACCGTCGCAGACTGCGATCGCAGGCACCATGATCGGCGTACCGCCCGCCATCGCGACTCCCAGCTTCACTGCCTCTGTGATCTTATCCAGGTTCATATGCCCCGGCACGATCTCATTGTAGGAGCTGACCACTCCGATCAGCGGCCTGTCCAGCTCTTCCTGGGTCATCCCGAGAGCATTAAACAACGATCTGTGCGGCGCCTGCTGGACGCCTTTTGTCACTGTGTCACTTCTCATCTGTCTACCTCACTTTCCGATGTATGCGCAGATCCGGTCACCCATCTCTTTTGTGCCGATCTGTTTCTTTCCTTCTGACATGATATCTATCGTCCGGTACCCGTCTCTGAGCACCATTTCCACTGCCTTCTCGACTGCGTCCGCCTCCCGGTCAAGGTCAAAGGAGTACCGCAGCATCATTGCCGCTGACAGGATGGTCGCGATCGGGTTTGCGATCCCTTTGCCCGCGATATCCGGGGCAGATCCGCCGCTGGGCTCGTACAGGCCGAACTTCGTGTCATTTAAGCTGGCACTCGCGAGCATTCCGATGGATCCGGTCACCATGCTCGCCTCGTCTGATAAGATATCCCCGAACATATTCTCCGTCAGGATCACATCAAACTGTGCGGGATCCTTCACGAGCTGCATCGCGCAGTTGTCGACCAGCATATGCTCCAGTGTGACTTCCGGGTAATCCGCTGACACTTCTTCCACGATCTTTCTCCACAGCCGGGAGGAGTCAAGGACATTCGCCTTGTCCACGCTGGTCACCTTTTTCTTCCTCTTCATCGCGATATCGAAACCGCGCTTTGCGATCCTGCGGATCTCGTTCTCGCTGTATGTAAGCTCATCCCTTGCGACAAGCACTCCGTCCTCTTCCTGAGTGCTCCGCTTCCCGAAATACAGCCCGCCGGTCAGCTCCCTCATGATCATCATGTCAAAGCCCCGGTCCGCGATCTCTTCCTTCAAAGGACATGCGCCTTTTAATTCTTCATAGAGCACTGCGGGCCTTAAGTTCGCGAACAGGTTCAGCCCTTTCCTGAGCTGTAAAAGCCCTGCCTCCGGCCTTTTGGACGGCTCCAGCTGATACCACGGAGAGGTCTTCGCGTCTCCGCCGATGGATCCCATCAGTACCGCGTCGCTGGCTTTCGCCGCTTCCAGAGTCTCATCTGTAAGAGGCACTCCGTTCACATCAATGGACGCCCCGCCCATGAGAAGCTGTGTATAAGAAAGGGAATGTCCGTATACCTCTGCGACCTTGTCAAGGACTTTCATTGCCTCATCCACGATCTCAGGGCCGATCCCATCCCCCTTTATCACTCCAATCTTCATTTCCATAGTTTCTCTTCCCTTCTAAGTCAAAATGTTACTACTAATCATACCGCATTTTCCAGAGTGTTTCAAGTAGTTCAGGCACAAAAATAGAGGGCACTCTAAAATACCGCACTCTAAAATATAAGAGCGCCGGGATCCGCACCCCGCCGGCTGCCAGGACATTCCTATGATCCTTTCCGCCACTGCAGATGCAGACCCCGGCGCATTTACCGGTCTGCTATATTACTTTTCCTTCGTGTATTAGCTTTTCCCTGTTACCCGTTTCTTTTTTTCCATGCCAGTACAGCAGCTGCAAACGCAGTTCCCAGCAGTGCCAGGAGCCATGCCGCATGTACGGGATCCCCGCTCTGGACCGCGCTCTGCTGCCCGCTGCCGTCCTGCGCCGGACCGCTGCCGCCGTCCCCGGTATTACCCTCATCTCCGGCACCACCTGGCAGATACTCCAGAGCGTCCATAGCTTCTTCCAGTGCTTCCTGTGCATTGTCACAGTCTGCCTGGGCTGCATCCGGATCTGCCAGCACAGCACGGGCCGCATCGAGTGCTGTCTGCACCCTCTCCCAGCTGTCCTCGGTATAGAGTGACGGATCCAGCTTTTCTGCCTGGCTGACCAGATCTTCCAGCTCTTTGATCACTGTCCGTTTTTCCAGACCGCTGATACTGCTTTCCAGCTCTCCTGCCGCCCGGTCGATCATATCCTGGTCCGCTCCATGATCCGCGCAGACCTTTGAAGCCGCTTCGTATGCTTCTTTCAGAGCGTTCCAGCTCTCAGATGTATAATGGTTTTCCAGCTCTGTTTCCAGAAGATCTCCCGCTGTGTCAAGAGCGCTTTCCAGCCTGGTCCTGTCCACGTCCCTCACGAGACCCTCTATTGCCTGTTCCAGCGCATCCGCCGCCTCTTCCGCCGCCTGGTCGTCCACATCCGCCGCGTCTTTCACTTTGAGTGCTGCATCCAGTGCTTCCTGCACTGCGGACCAGCTCTCTTCCGTATAATCTTCCGGATCCTTTGACTGGGCGCTGCTGATCGCCGCGTCCAGACGTTCCCACACGGAGGAAACCACAGTCACAGTCAGTGACGCGGTCATGCCCTGAGGATTCAGGATATCGTCTCCCAGTGCGAGCGTCCCGGTCAATGTATACTCTCCCGGCGTATCTTTGTCATATCCTTCTTCTGACCATTCTGCCGGCAGCTGTCTTGACGTCCCGTCATCCAGTGTCGCCGTAACCTCTTCCGGAAGGGTCAGCTCGCTGAACGCAGTCCCTTCTTTTACCGTGATCCCGGCAGGCTCTTCCACTCCGGCCACAGACGGTATACGTTCCCCTGATGCCTGGAGCTCATAGAGCGTGATCCTCTTTGAAGCGTCTGTATTTTTAAACTGATAGCGCAGCGCGTCCGCATTGGCCGGCTCCTTAAGTTCAAAGATATTGGTTCCCTGGGACTGTCCGTCCTGGTCCGGTTCGGATTTGAGCGCCTTTTTGTCGACCAGCGTGACCCACTCGCCTCCGCAGAGCGCTTCGATCGTTGTCTCATCCCCCCGCGTCTTGTATCCGTCGTTCTTTTCAAGGAATTCCTGGACGTAGAGCGTATCGATCCTGTATGTGCCGTCCAGTTCGACTGTGACAGTCAGCGTATTCTGTCTGTCATCCCCCGCGTAGCGTGTCGTGCTGTCTCCGTCTACCATCGCCTCGACCGGATATTTCGACTCGTTCTGGGATGGGCTGCCCGCTTCGATCTTCTGACGGAGCATGATGTTTTCCTCTGCTCCGTTTTCAAGGAACTCCTCCCTTGCCTCTTTGATCCGCTGCGCAGATGCATCCACAGCATCCTGTCCGGCGGTCATATCCTGGAGAAGTGCCGCGCCTTCTTCCCGCGCCTCCTGAAGTTCTCTCCGCTCAGCGCTCAGTACATACTGGTCCAGGTCAAGCCCGGAGATTTCCCGGAGTTCCCGGAAGAGTTCCAGCTTATCCGCCTGGTCCGGCATGACTGCGGAGCACATCACCTCAGTGATGCTTGCGTATTTTGCCGGATTCCCCTGGTTGTCAAAGGTAATGCGGATCTTTACCGCTTCCTTCCGCTTCATATCGACTGTTTTTGTCCCGCCGCAAACGCAGGCAAATCCGCTCTGTACTGTCTCCCATTCTCCTTCCGGATCCTGGATCTCCACCGTTGTATTCTTTGAGCGGGTCTTTCCCTCGCCGTTTTTCCACTCTACGATAGAAAGTGTTTTCAGGGTATAAGTCCCTTCCAGGTCGATCTCCATTGTCCAGGAGCCTTTTTTATCTCCGTTGAGGGCAATACGGTCGCTGCTGTCAGTGGGATCTGTTTTCCCGTTTACAGCCAGTCCTGCCGGATAGCTTGAATGGATCGTCTGGCCGCTTGTGACTTTCACGGTCTTGCCCAGCAGGATATTATCCAGTTCGGCAGAATCCCGGATCACAGCCTCTGTCATGCCGCTCTCCCTTCCGTCTCCGACTGCGCTCACCGCATAGGCTGCTCCTTCTTCCTTTTCTACATATACAGTGGAATACTCTGTCTGGTACAGTCTCTCCCACTCGTCTCCATCCTGTTTGTAGACCACATAGCTGTCCGCTCCGTCCACTTCGCTGATGACAAGCTGGACCGTAGTGTCAGACACAGCGTATCCGGTCACACTCTCAGGAGCCGTGATCGGAAGGATCTGCATGGTAGTGCCTTCGCTTTCCCTTCCGTTGGCATCCACCGCTGTCACACGCATGGTCACGCGGTCTTCCGCCCTCAGCTCCGCCATGTCCGCCGCTTCATAGAGATATTCTGTATCCCTGATGTCTTCCGCTACGAGCGTATAATCCGACGCGTCATTCACCGCCTCATATACCCGGTAGCTGACCGCGTCCCCGCTCTCGCCCCATGTCAGGGCCATACCGCCTTCTGTGCTTTCCGCCCTCAGTTCTGCCGGAGCCTGGGGATCCCTGACCACAGGGATGCCTGAGATCACATAAGTCTGGTCTTTCTCCGTCTCAAACGAGATCCTGTCCTGGCCTTCTGTCTTCACTGCCACAGCCTCGCCGTCAGCGGTCTTTACATCCGCTTCTGCGAGTCCCGGATAATCCACAGTACAGGTTCCGCCTGACTGTGACGTAATCTGGAATTTTGTCGCAGTCCCGTCTGTCCACTCTGCGTCCACAACGAAATTCCCGCGTGCCAGCAGTCCCTCATAGCTTCCGTCTGCCCATGCGGATGGAAGGGCTGCCAGCGGAGAAATGTAACCCTCATGGCTCTGGAGGAGCATTTCCCCGATGCCGGCGGTAGCCCCAAAGTTCCCGTCGATCTGGAACGGCGGATGGGTATCCCAGAGATTGTCCATGATCTTTGTCTGCAAAAGCTGCTGGAGCTCCTGATAGCAGACATCTCCATCGCCGATCCTCGCCCATGCGCAGAGCCTGTGGGCGATCGACCATCCCGTGGAGCCAAGCCCCCTCTTTTCCAGAGAAACTTTTGCCGCATCCAGCCATGCCGGCGTGTTATGGCTGATCGATGTTCCCGGATAGAGTCCCACAAGCTGTGAGATATGGCGGTGATGGGCCTCGCCGAACTCGCCGTAGTAATTTTCTTCCCGGTATTCTTTCACCTGTCCCGAATAGCCTACATTGACCGGATCCAGTTTATCGATCTGTTCCTTTGCGGTCTGTACGATCGGATCGTCTTCTTTTCCGAGAAGTTCTGCTGCCTTGATCAGATTATTATGGTTTTCCCATGTCATCTGCTGGTCAAAAGCACATCCCACAGTCTGCTTATTATTCGCGTTCTCCGGCGAAGCGGACGGGGAGATCAGATATTTCCCATCCTGCTCGATCAGGCTCTTGGAGAGGAACTTTGCCATCCCTGCCACAGCCGGATAGGTATGCTCTTCCAGGATTTCCTCATCCCTTGTAAAATCATACCAGTCCCAGAAAAGCATGCTGGTGAATGCCCCGGTCCCCGGTCCGGAATGGCCTCCCGGACTTGGTGCCTCAGCTGAATACGGATAAACTCCTGTACCGATCGCCCATCCGTTCTCCCCGGTCCCGTCTTCTGCTTTAAGCTCTGATCCTGTCTTTGTGAGATAAGAATCCGCGTTGCCTTCCGCCTGTTTCCTGAACGCCTCGTTAAAATCAGCGTACGACTGGAACAGTTCCGGCATATTCGTGACAAATGCCGGCCAGTAATTCATCTGCACATTGATATTGTGCCAGTATCCGCCGCTCCACGGAGTATCCTCGTAGGCATTCCAGATGCCCTGGAGATTGGCCGGGAGGCATCCTTCCCTTGAGGATGCGATCAGCAGATACCGCCCGTACTGGAAGAACAGTTCCTCAAGATACGGGCTGTATGTGCCCTTCTTGTATTCGCTCAGGAGCTGGTCTGTCGTCTTTCCTTCATCCTCTCCGCCGATATCCAGGTTCACTCTGGAATAATAGGTCTGGTAATCCTCCACATGGCGCTCCCTGAGCTCCTCATAGTCATATTTTTCCGCCTCATCAAGATATCCTGTCACCTTCTCGTGGGGATAGCTGTCCGGGTCAAGCTTCTCTTTCACAGAGTTAAGGAATGTCTCGGAAGTCATCTCATAGTTTGTCCCGACTGCAAGCAGGATGACCGCACTGTCCGCGCCTTCCACGCGTATCTGCCCGTTCCCGTCCCCGTCTTCGACAGCTTCCATGGTCCCGCCCTGGGGAAGCACCCGGTACTGCCCTTCATAATTGATCTGATAGTATTCCATAGTTCCGGAAAGCACGATCGTCCCTTCCGTTCCTTCTTCATCCACCGATGCCTCTACCTGTCCGGTCTTCCCCATACCGTCGCCCGGCTCGATATAATAATCGCACAGGAATGGCGCTTCCGGCCGCAGGGTAAAGCTGAGCGCCCCTTTCTCAGATGCGTCCAGTTTCACTGCCATGACCTTATCCGGATAGCTGGTGAAATATTCCCTGGAATAGGTGACCCCGTCATACTCATAGCTCACATGCGCTGTCGCATCGTCCAGCACCAGGTCCCTGCTGTAATCGGACACGTTCTCCTCCTCATGGCCGAAATCGATCCATGTCTTTGCGAGCAGGTTCAGCCCGGTACGGTTGCTCGTATCTGAGTTGCCGTCATTCTTCTGATATGGATTCGCAAGGCTGTTCTCAGTGACATAGATGGACTCTGTCTCTGTCCCGCCCCACACATTGACCCCCATATATCCGCATCCCAGCGGAAGGGAATACTCCTCAAACCCTGTGTCCGTGTCCCGTGACGGATTGTCGATCCCGGTAATGGGCGCAGGCTCATCATAATACAGACGGAGCACATCATCCCCGTCATCCTCTCTGCCGGCTTTTCCCTCGTCCTGCCGGCTCTCCTGTGCCTGTACGGCATCCGCTCCCAGCGGGCTCAGCACAGATGCCACCAGGACCGCGCACAGCGACAAGGCTAATGCCCTTCTGCCGGCTTTGTTCTTAAAATGCACGGTTTCTCTCCTCCTTTTCCTGAATGGCATGATCTTACGCTGCCACTCACAGTAATATTATCACAAGAGATTATACCGGCTTCTGCCCTGCCTGTCTTGTACATTTACGACCGGAATATAACAATATTCACTTTTTTGTAATTTATTAATCTCATTCAAAAAATTTACACCCGTAATCTCTCATAAAAAAGCCGGAAGATTTCTCATAAAAAAACCGGAAGGCTTCCCTTCCGGCTGTAACCATATTTACCGACGTATCCTTTATTCTGCGTTCGGCTTTTCAATCTGAGCGATCGCAGCTTTCTGCATCGGGATACGGCAGTTTTTATTATTCCCGAACTCCACGATCACATCATCCTCTGTAATATCAATGATCACTCCGTAGAATCCGCTTGTTGTCAGAGCTGTGTCCCCAACTTCCATGGATGCGAGCATTGCCTGGATCCTCTTCTGTTCTTTTTTCTGAGGACGCATGAGCAGGAGCCACATTACTCCGAACATTACCGCTATCCAGATGACCATCATTAACAATTCACCCATAATCAGATTTCCTCCTAACTTTCATTACGCAATAAGATTACTATACACAAAAATAAGACAATCTTCAAGAGGCTTTTTCGGAATTTCCCCGGAGCATCCCCTCCAGCTTCCGCTTTTTATAAGCCTTGTATTCTCCCGCATCAATAGCATCTCTGATCTCTTCCATCATTGTATTGTAAAAATACAGATTATGGAGCACGCACAGCCTCATACCCAGCATTTCCTTTGCTTTGAGAAGATGCCGGATATAGGCGCGGCTGTAGCTCCTGCACGCGGGACACCCGCAGCCTTCCTCGATCGGTCTGTCGTCCAGTTCGTATTTTGCATTGAAAAGGTTTAACTTACCCTGATCCGTATACACATGCCCGTGCCTTCCGTTCCGGGTCGGGTAGACGCAGTCAAAGAAGTCAACCCCGCGGTCCACTGCTTCCAGGATATTCGCCGGAGTCCCAACCCCCATCAGATAAGTAGGTTTATTCTCCGGCAGATGCGGAACGACCGCATCCAGGATGCGGTACATATCCTCATGGCTCTCTCCCACGGCAAGGCCGCCCACCGCATAACCATCCAGATCCAGCTCTGTGATCTGCCGGGCATGCGCGATGCGGATATCCTCATAGATCCCGCCCTGGTTGATCCCAAACAGGAGCTGATGGGGATTGACCGTGTCCGGCAGTGAGTTCAGTCTTGCCAGCTCAGCTTTACAACGTTTCAGCCAGCGTGTCGTGCGCTCCACAGAATCCGCAATATACTTTTTTTCCGCCACGCTGGACGGGCACTCATCAAAGGCCATTGCGATCGTGGAACCGAGATTAGACTGTATCTGCATACTCTCCTCAGGTCCCATGAATATCTTCCTGCCGTCAACGTGGGAATGGAAATGCACTCCCTCTTCTTTGATCTTCCGCAGAGACGCCAGGGAGAACACCTGGAACCCGCCTGAATCTGTGAGGATCGGCCTGTCCCAGTTCATAAAACGGTGCAGTCCGCCCAGTTTCTTTACGATCTTATCTCCGGGCCTCACATGGAGATGATATGTATTTGAAAGTTCTACCTGTGTCTTGATCTGTCTTAAGTCGTCTGTGGACACAGCCCCCTTGATAGCGGCCGCTGTTCCCACATTCATAAATACCGGCGTTTCGATCGTCCCGTGCACGGTATGAAAACGCCCGCGTTTTGCCTTGCCGTCTTTTTTCAGCAGTTCATACATTCCTGTCAACCTCGTATTCGTTTTTCCCATATGCAGTCCCATCAGTAATGAAGGACGACCGGAGTCCCGGCGCTGATCATTCCGAACAGTGTACCCGCGTCGCCGTATGACATATTCACACAGCCGTGCGAACCAAGGCTCTGATACAGATTGCCGCCAAATCCCGGCTGCCACGTAGCGTCATGGAACCCGTGTCCCTGCCAGGTAAACGGCATCCAGTAAGCAACCGGAGTCCGGTAGATCGGCTGTCCTGTAGCAGGGTCCGTCTCTCCTACCAGAGTAGCATTTCTTTCCGTATAAAGTATAGAGTACACCCCTGACGGAGTCGCCCGGTCCGGTGTGGGCAGCCCTGTGACCACATCCGCCTGGAACGCAACAGATCCGTCCACGATATACCACATATGCTGGGCAGAAAGATCCACCTCGATAAAAGTAGTTCCCCAGTCCTGTGCGGAATGAGACGCTGCTGTCTGCGCGTAAGCAGGCTCTCTTGTCACTGTTTCCCCATTCTTGATGCTGTTGATCAGATTCTGCGCTTCCGTCTCTTCATCCACTGACCATCCATAGGTCCCTCCGGAGACTTCAACCGTTTTCCCGTTCGGAGACGTGATGTATCTCGTCGTTCCCACAGTATCGTAAGTCGCGCCGAAATTCCTCATCCACTCCCTGACCGCATCTTCATTAAACGTCACCTGCATATTTTCGTCATATGCCAGCCATGTGGCGATCAGGCTTTTATCCACGACAACATTTTCCTTCATAGGATACGTAATGCTTGCCTTGCAGTACTGGTTCATTGTATCGCATGCTTCCTGTACCTCCGGCGATTCAGAAGTATATTTCGGCAGTTTATAGCACTCTTCTTCCAGCATATCCAGTGTCGGGATAAATTCTGTGATATGCTCCCTGATCTTTTCGCTGAGCACCTCCATATTGACCGCGGTCCCATAGACCTCAGGCTCAACTACAAAGGATTCCCCGTCAAACTTCGGGTAAGCTGAAGCCGGCTCTGTCTGTTCCTGAGTGACCGCCTGTATTGACTGGATCTCTTCCTCCAGTGCGCTTTCATCATAATCTACCTGAATATTAATATTCTGGCTGGACTTTGAGAAAAGAGAGGTGATCCACAAAATAGGATTCTGCTGTTTCAGGACATTCTCCACACTGGAATCCGCTTTATATTCCAGCGAGATATCTGATCCCCTGATCACATCCACAGTATTGTTTAGCCCTATGACTTCAAGCTCATAATCCCCGACCTGCTCTTTCAGATATTCTTCGACATCCGCTGCCGTTCTGCCGGAAAAGTCCTTGCCGTTTATCGTAGTATTTATGAAAAAATGCCCGATAAAAAAAGCTGCAATGCAGAGATAGACCACCAGCAGCCCGCCTGCGATGCTTCCCGCTATGATCCAGGCCTTTTTCCCTGTGTGTTTCTTTTCTATATTATTATTTTCTTTTTTCGCGGTTTTCGCGGCCCTGCGCCTTCTTCTCCTTTTTTTCTTTTCTCCGCTTTCCTCTCCCTCTTGCTTCGGATCTGCAGCATCGGGATTTTCTTTCGGATTTTTTTTCGGATTCCCTTCCTCAGTCTGTTCCGCGTCCACTCCTGTCTCGTTTTTCACAGAACCGGCCGCCTCATCAGCTGTCACGTCATCTGAAAAGCCTTCCCCGCTGAAGATTTCTGTATCTTCCTGAGGTATATCTGACTGTTTTTTTGTTTTTCTGCTCATCAGCCTTCCCATCTCTTTCTTTATACAATATTACGGCACCATTATAGTACGAATATTCAAAAAAGTACAGAAAATTATTATTCATTCACAAAAACCGTTCTTTGAAAAAAAGAACGCATTTTTCTTGTCAAGACCTGAGTCTGTCCTATATAATGATAATGTTTTGTGCCTGATCCCCAACGGGGAGTGTGACGGATATATGAAAAACATCTTATTTCATACGGGAATAGAAAGGAGTTTCATCTATGGGCGGTTCATCTTTTGGCTCAATTTTTCGCATCACAACATGGGGGGAGTCCCACGGTCCCGGGATCGGGGTCGTGATCGACGGCTGCCCAGCCGGTCTCCCCCTCTCTGAAAATGACATACAAGATTTCCTCGACAGGAGAAAACCCGGACAGAGCAAATATACTACAAAGCGGAATGAATCCGATTCGGCAGAGATCCTTTCCGGCGTATTCGAAGGGAAAACGACCGGCACCCCGATCTCGATCATCGTGCGCAACCAGGATCAGCGTTCCAGGGATTACGGCAATATAGCCTCTTTGTTCCGCCCCGGCCATGCGGACTATCCGTTTACTGAGAAGTATGGCTTCCGCGATTACCGGGGAGGCGGACGCTCGTCAGGCCGGGAAACGATCGGCAGGGTAGCGGGAGGCGCTGTCGCTTCTCTCCTTTTGAAGGAACTTGGGATCCGCGTGCAGGCATACACAAAATCCATCGGACCCTGCACCATCCCGGAAAAAGACTACCGCATGTCTGAGATCACGGAAAACCCTCTCTATATGCCAAACAATGCCGCCGCGTCAGAAGCCGGGGAATATATATCCACTCTGATGGCGGAGTGCAACTCCTGCGGCGGTATCATAGAATGCACTGCAGAAGGTCTCCCTGCCGGACTGGGTGAACCTGTTTTTGACAAGCTGGACGCTCTCCTTGCACAAGCCGTGATGTCCATCGGAGCTGTAAAAGGCGTGGAGATCGGAGATGGATTTGCTGCTTCCCTGTCCACGGGAAGCCAGAATAATGATCCGTTTTTCTCTGAAAATGGCATTGTCTTAAAAAAGACAAACCACTCCGGCGGAACGCTCGGAGGAATGAGCGATGGGTCCCGCCTCATCCTCAGGGCAGCAATAAAGCCCACTCCTTCCATTTCCCGGCCTCAGGACACTGTAGATATCAAGCATGAAAATGCCGGGATCGAAGTGCTCGGCAGACATGACCCTGTCATTGTACCGCGGGCGGTTGTCGTTGTCGAATCAATGACCGCCCTCACGCTGGCTGATCTCCTTTTGAGAAACATGTCCGCCAGACTGGAAAACATCAAAAAAGTATACAGCTAGTAGACCAAGTATCCAGCTAGTACACCGCAGAAAGATACCTGGATTTAAAAAAACCCTGCCGGACCGTCTGGCTCTTCGGTCCGGCAGGGGTTTTATTCTTCCCGCGGGATTCTGCCGCATCTTTATGCTCTTCTTATTTCTCTCACAGTTTACCTGAAATATTTTACTCCTGATTCAAATATCTTCATATCCTGCTCGCCGTAAATATTGACAGCAACGGAATCTCCCCGGCGTTCTGAGTGCGCCATCTTACCGAGCACACGGCCGTCCGGACTTGTGATCCCTTCGATCGCACGGTAGGATCCATTCACATTCCATTCCTCATCCATACTCATATTGCCCTGCGGATCACAGTACTGCGTTGCGACCTGTCCGTTAGCGAAGAGGCGGTCAAGCCACTCCTCGCTCGCCACAAAGCGCCCCTCTCCGTGCGACGCCGGGTTTGTGTACACGCCGCCAAGCTCCGCTTCCTGAAGCCATGGAGATTTATTTGTCACTACTTTTGTGTATACCATCTTTGAGATATGGCGGCCGATCGTATTGTAGGTCAGTGTCGGAGCATCCTCCGCCTGTCCCACGATCTTTCCGTAAGGTACGAGCCCAAGCTTGATCAGAGCCTGGAAGCCGTTGCAGATACCGAGCGCAAGTCCGTCTCTTTCATTTAAAAGCTTCTCGACCTCTTCTTTGATCTTTGCATTCTGGAATGCAGTTGCAAAGAACTTTGCCGATCCATCCGGCTCGTCGCCTGCACTGAACCCACCCGGGAACATGATCATCTGAGCCTGTGAGATTGCTCTGCTGAACTCCTCCACAGATGAACGGATATCCTCTGCATCCAGGTTGCGGAATACTCTTGTGATCACTTTTGCCCCCGCACGCTCAAACGCCTTTGCGCTGTCATACTCGCAGTTCGTACCCGGGAACACCGGTATAAAGACAGTGGGCTGTCCGATCTTGTGGCTGCAGATATGGATATCAGAAGCATTGTACAGTTTCTCCTCCACAGGAGTGTCTGCGCTCTCCTGAGACTTCGTTGCAAACACACTCTCCAGTTTTCCTGTCCATGCTGCCAGCGCTTCATCCATTCCGATACGGACGCTTCCGTATTCAAAGCTATCCTGATCGGTCACCTCTCCGATCACAGTGTAGGTAATCTGAAGATTCCCGACTTCTCCGTCTTTCACCTCAGCGATAATATCACCAAATGCCGGAGCGAACAGATCCCTCTCATCCATATTGTGTTCGATCTTCACACCCATATGGTTTCCGAACGCCATCTTGCTCGCCGCTGCGATCACTCCGTGGCGGTCGAGCGCATATGCGGATACGATCCTTCCCGCCCTGATATCTTCTGTAAACTTCCCGTACTGATCCATAACCTGTCCGTATACCGGGAGATCATACCCGTCTCTTTCGATCCTCAGCCATACAAGCTTATTGCCTGGTTTCTTAAGCTCAGGAGTGATGATGTCTTTCTCCACCGCCATATCCACGGCAAAGGACACAAGGGTCGGCGGCACATCGATATCCTGGAATGTTCCGGACATACTGTCCTTTCCGCCGATAGACGGCAGACCGAAACCGATCTGAGCCGAGTAAGCGCCCAGCAGTGCCGCAAAAGGCTGGCTCCATCTCTTCGGATCTTCCGTCATGCGGCGGAAATATTCCTGGAATGTAAATCTGATCTTCCGATAGTCTCCGCCCGCCGCAACAATCTTCGCCACTGACTCAGTCACCGCATACACAGCCCCATGATACGGGCTCCAGCTCGACAGATAAGGATCAAAACCATAGCTCATCATGGAAACGCTGTCTGTCTTCCCTTTCAGGACAGGCACCTTCGCCACCATTGCCTGCGTCTCAGTGAGCTGATATTTTCCTCCGTGAGGCATAAACACCGATCCCGCGCCGATGGAACCGTCGAACATTTCCACAAGACCTTTCTGAGAGCATACATTCAGGTCTCCCAGCATCTCAAGCCATGCAGACTTCACATCTTTTATCTCATTTCTGACAAACAGGCTGCCCGCGCGCTCCGGTATCTCCACCTCCACGCTGGTCTCCTGATGCGCTCCGTTCGTATCGAGGAAAGCCCTGGACAGATTGACGATCTCTTTTCCTCTCCAGATGAGCACAAGTCTGGGATCCTCTGTCACTACCGCAACCTCTGTTGCCTCCAGGTTCTCTTCCCTGGCATATGACATGAATTCTTCCACATCTTTCGGATCGACCACTACTGCCATTCTCTCCTGCGACTCTGAGATCGCGATCTCAGTTCCGTCCAGTCCGGCATATTTTTTCGGCACTTTATCTAACTCTACACGGAGACCGTCCGCCAGCTCGCCGATCGCAACAGACACGCCGCCAGCGCCAAAGTCGTTGCACTTCTTGATCAGACGGCTGACTTCCTCCCTGCGGAACAGCCTCTGGATCTTGCGTTCCGTAGGCGGATTTCCTTTCTGTACCTCTGCGCCGCATGTCTCGATCGACTCCTCAGTGTGGACTTTGGAGGAACCGGTCGCTCCGCCGCACCCGTCACGTCCTGTCCTTCCTCCCAAGAGGATGATGATATCCCCCGGATCAGAATTTTCGCGGATGACTGCGCGTCTCGGAGCAGCGCCCAATACAGCGCCGATCTCCATGCGCTTTGCCACATAATCCGGATGGTAGATTTCCTTTACCAGCCCGGTCGCCAGTCCGATCTGGTTTCCGTAAGAACTGTATCCGTGCGCTGCCTCACGGACCAGTTTCTTCTGGGGAAGCTTGCCCTTAAGCGTATCCTTCACGGAGACAGTCGGGTCCGCTGCTCCGGTCACCCTCATTGCCTGATAAACATAGGTCCGTCCTGAAAGCGGATCGCGGATCGCACCTCCAAGGCAGGTAGCGGCGCCTCCGAACGGTTCGATCTCTGTGGGGTGGTTATGTGTCTCATTCTTAAAGTTGATCAGCCACTCCTCTTCCACTCCGTCCACTTTGATCGGCACAACGATACTGCATGCATTGATCTCATCAGACTCTTCCTGATCCTGGAGCTTTCCCTCTCTCTTAAGTCTGCGCATCGCCATGAGCGCAAGATCCATAAGGCAGACGAACTTATCCTCCCTGCCCGCAAAGATCTCGCTGTGGTCTTTTAAATATTCCCTGTAAGTATCTTCGATCGGTTTTCTGTAATCTCCTTCGCCAAAGACCACATCCTTCAGCTCTGTAGAAAATGTCGTATGGCGACAGTGATCAGACCAGTAAGTATCCAGTACCCGGATCTCTGTCATGGTCGGATCTCTGTGCTCCTCATTTTTATAGTAGTTCTGGATATGCTGGAAATCCTTAAATGTCATGGCAAGTCCCAGAGAACCGTAAAGCTCCTTCAGCTCATCCTCCGGCATATCCTGGAATCCGTCAAATACTTTGATATCTTCCGGCTCCTCAAACACTGTGACCAGCGTCTCCGGTTTTTCCTCTTGAGCCTCTCTTGAATCCACCGGATTAATGCAGTGGCTGCGGATCGCCGCAAGCTCTTCCTCCGTAATGTCGCCTTCGATCACATACGTAGTGGCAGTGCGGATCACAGGGATCTCATCTTCCCTGATAAAACGGACACACTGCTCCGCCGAATCCGCCCTCTGGTCAAACTGTCCCGGAAGATACTCCACGGAAAAGCTGTGGTCCCCTTCCTTCATCGGGAATGTCTCTTTATAGAGGATGTCCACAGGCGGTTCTGCGAATACACCCCTGCACGCCTTCTCAAATGTCTCATCAGAAAGATCCTCCACGTCGTACCTGATCAGGACCCTTACTCCGCTTACACTGCGGATGCCGAGGTAATGGCGGATCTCATGCCGTAATGCCTTTGCCGCAACGGCAAATTCCGGTTTCTTTTCCACAAACACACGTTTTACATTACTCATATACTGTCTCCTTTACATTATGCTGTATGTTATGGACATACAGACTTCTGCTGTTAGCCTCTGCCTGTATCGTACCATAATTTACATCATTAGTACAATTAATATAATTAAACTTTATGATAAGCAAGGCTAATCACTTTTCTTTTTCTTCCGCAAATACCCGGGTATCAGGCTTACCGCAAAAAGGATCGCAAGCGTTCCCAGAAAAATCCCTCCGATACGTATGACAAAGTCATAGAACAGCCCCTCAGGCAGCATCCGGATCATATAGTCTTCCGCAGGATCAAATATCCACTGGTCATTGTCAAAAAAGATATGATGGAACCGGACAAACACCGCATTAAAATCAATGACCGCGGCAATTCCGATAAAAGCCGCCGCAGCCGCCGATACGCCGAGAGCAGCCTGATAAGCCCGTGGGATGATCTTCCTGATATCCGCCCGGACCGCAAGGAGAAATACCAGGCACAGCACAGCTAAAATACAGGAGCCCCTTCGGATATCCAGACCGCCCATGAAAAGATCTCTGACTTCCCCCATATGGAATCGGTCCTGTTCATTAAAGAAATCCTGCTCTTTTCCCTCCACAGTCGTCATGACAGACAGCGTATCCCTGCCGCCGCGCAGATATTCCATCATCTCGTGCGTCACATACATCACATCATCCATTGTCATATCCAGTTCCGAGAGGACATCATACTTTTCATATTCCTTCTGATACACGCTGAAATCCGAGTACATTGCGATCTCAAAGCTGGTGATCAATACTGCAGCTATCACAGCAAAGGCTAAGATCACTCCTGCCAGCCATTGTAGTTTTATCACTGCATTGCTTTGTTTGACCGGATTTTTCTCTTTTCCCATGATATTGTGGCCCTTTCCAGTATATTATTGTTTTTTTCTTTCACATAGCTTATAATACAACCAGTATTTATTAGGAGGTCTAATAATGATCGATATTAATTATGAACTCTACAAAGTATTCTACCACGTGGCTTCAACTTTGAACTTTTCGGAGGCGTCCAAGCGGCTTTTCATCTCCCAGTCCGCTGTCAGCCAGTCAATAAAGACACTTGAGCGCAAACTGGACCAGACATTATTTATCAGAAGTACAAAAAAAGTACAGCTCACTCCCGAAGGCGAGATCCTGATGCGGCATATTGAACCTGCCATGAACCTGATCCACAAGGGGGAAGCCCAGCTCCTGGACGCCGCTTCCACAGGCGGACAGATCCGCATCGGAGCAAGCGACACGATCTGCCGCTATTTTCTGATCCCATACCTGGAGCGCTTTCACAAGGCATTCCCCGGAGCGCATATCAAAGTCATCAATCAGACCTCTATGAAATGCGCGGAACTCCTTCAGAACGGGCTGGTGGATCTCATTGTCGTCAACTACCCTAACAATCATCTCGGAGCATCCGCCGCTGCGATACGCATCAAAAAATTCCGTGATGTGTTTATCGCAGGAAACACCTTTTCCGAGCTGAAAGGACAGACATTATCCTTCGCCCATCTCCTGCGCTACCCTATCCTGATGCTGGACAAAAACAGCACGACCAACGAATTTCTCCATCAGGTATTCCAACAGCATCAGCTGGACCTCGTCCCAGAGATTGAGCTGACGAGCAATGACCTTTTGATCGATCTGGCGCGCATCGGGCTTGGCATCGCATTTGTCCCGGACTACTGCATCAGCGCAAAGGGAGATGAAATTTTCCAGCTGCAGACCAAGGAGGAACTTCCCGAACGTGAGCTCGCTATCGCCTACAATGAACACATTCCCCTCTCAAGGGCTTCCCTGGAATTCCTCAGCTATTTCCAGAATTCTTCAAGGTAAGCAGGCAGGGATCCTGCACTGCACATGCGGATCCCTTCCCATTCCCTTGGAAAAGTTTCTCTGTACTGCCTCTGCTGGAACCGGTCATCCAGAAGAAGGATCAGCCCCCTGTCTCTCTCCGTACGGATGACCCGCCCGGCAGACTGGAGGACTTTGTTCATTCCCGGGTAGAGATAAGCATAGTCAAATCCCGCCATCCCGTGTTCTTCAAAATATCTTCTGACAATTTCCCTGTCCGTGCATACCTGCGGGAGACCGGTCCCCACAATGACTGCTCCGATCAGCCTGTCCTCTGTCAGATCGATCCCTTCGGAAAAAATACCTCCCATAACACAGAAACCGACAAAACTCCTGTCACGCTCTTCCTCAAAGAGAGACAAAAATTCTTCTCTCTCCTGTTCACTCATATTCTGGGCCTGGATCGCCGAATCAATTTCTGCCGCATCATCCAGGAAACATTCATATACATCCCGCATCATCTTGTAAGATGGGAAAAAAGCCATATAATTTCCTCTTTTCCCAGCAGCCGCGCCGGCAATATATCCCGCGATCCGTCTGTACATGGATTCACCCCGCATAGTATACCGTGTGCTCACATCCGTTCCCATGAGCAGAAGACGGTTTTCCCTCGGAAATGACGACTCTGCATAGATCGCATAGTCATCTGTTTCTACCGAGAGAAGCTTCTTATAATAGTGGATCGGAAGAAGAGTCGCGGAAAAAAGGACCGCTGCAACGCCATACTCAAGATACGACTGTAAGTTCACAGCCGGATTCGCGCAGAAAAGCCTGACCATAAATCTGCCATCGTCTTTAAGCTCACAGTAGATCACATAATTTTCATCCATCATATCATGGATATTCACAAAGGAACGCACCTGAAAATACATCTCCAGGACCTGTTCCCTTATCTTCTCATCCGCCGGCCTTTCCAGATACGCCTCCATCTCGGTCAGAAGGTTCATAAGCTTCAGCGCGATATGGGATACACCGGGCAGAATCTGATAATCCTCACATTCCCTTTTCAATGCAAGGAAAAGTTTATTGACAGTTTCCAGCTTTCCCGCCAGAGCAGGAGCGTCTGCGCGGACCGCTCTTTTCAGTTCCAGAAAATCCTCCTTATAGAGTTCAGCACTGTACATCTCTCTTCCGCGTTCTACCAGATTATGCGCTTCATCGATCAAAAAGATATAGTTCCCGCTGCCGCCTTCTGAGAAAAACCGCTTCAGATGGGCAGTGGGATCGAATACATAGTTATAATCACAGATCACCGCATCTACCCATGAAGAAATATCCAAAGCCATTTCGAAAGGACAGACTCTGTAAGCCCGCGCCTGCTCTTCTACTGTCCTGCGTGTGATCTCATTGCCACTTGTGATCAGGTCAAACACTGCGTCATTTACACGGTCAAAATGGCCTTTTGCATAGGGGCAGGCATCCGGATTACATACGGTTTCTTCGCAGAAACAAATCTTCTCCTTCGCTGTAAGTGTTATAACCTTCATATTGAGGCCTTTTTCTCTGAGAGTATGGAACGCCTGCTCAGCCACAGTGCGGGTGATCGTCTTTGCAGTCAGGTAAAAGATCTTTTCTCCCAGCCCCTCGCCGACTGCTTTGACCGCAGGAAAGACCGTGGATATCGTCTTCCCCACTCCGGTTGGCGCCTGTATGAACAGCTTTTTCTTTCTCAGGACCGTGCGGTAAACTGCTGCCGCCACGTCCCTCTGCCCTGCGCGATAAGGGAAAGGGAACTCCAGCCCGCGGATCGAGCTGTTTCTTTCCTTTTCCCATTCGATCTGGAATCTCGCCCACTTTTCATATCGGCTGACCAGGTCTTCAAACCAGATCTCCAGTTCCTGTTTTGTATATACCTCAAAAAATCTTTTGATCTCCTCTGTGTCCAGATTGCAGTATGTCATCTGAACTCCCACCCGGTCCAGATCATGCTGCTGCGCGTAAATATAAGCATAGCACTTTGCCTGTGCCAAATGGACATTCACCGGCTGCTCGATATGTGACAGTTCTCTGAGGACGCCCTTGATCTCATCGACTGTCACATCCGGATCCTGCTCTGCCCGGACAGAGGGACTCTGCTTACTCCTGCCGGATTTTTTGTTCCTTTCCTTTATGATAATGCCGTCCGCCCGTCCTTCCACCTGTATCGCAAATTCTCCGCACGGGATCAGCATCTTCAGGCTGACCTCTGCGTGATACTCCGGTCCCATGCTCCTCTGGATCCTGCGGTGCAGCCTGCCTCCCATGAGCATAGCCTCTTTATCCGGCCCACCGGTACTTCGGTTGTCAATATCCCCTTCCCGCAGGATAAACTCCACAAGATTACGGACAGAAATACGGACAATCTTCACTTTTTCCTCCAACTGTCTGATTCCGCCTTTTTATCATGATGTTTCTATCATAATCTCATTTTCCGTTTTTCGCAAGCAGCGGTTTGCCCGCCAGCCGGGTATAAACAGATCCTTCAGCGCGGCTCAGCGGCAGTCCGCCATCTCCGGCATTCCTTCCCTGTATCGGAGCGGCAGGTGATTTTGCTGACTTTTGATATTTTTTCTTTCTCTGATCGCAATAGAATCAAAAAACCCCTTCCACAGGCGCTCGTATTCCAGTTCCTCTTCCGAGACCATAGCTGCCGCTTCCCGGTCAAGTGACTCTCCCCATACAAGCCCCCACTGCTGCTTTGCTTTATGGATCAGAAAAACACGATGCGTCTTATCATATATCGTCCAGTTTTCTAGAGGGAACCGGTCTGCAAAATGGTCCGCCACACAGGTAAGTATCTGCGCCCGGGGTGTAATCTCTGAAAAAAGGATCCCATTCTCCAGTTCCCTAAACCGGATAAATTCCTCATACATATGCGCTTCGTTGGACACGCTGCGGCTCAGGGCGAACACTTTTGCCACATCAGGATTCCCAAGGTGATCCATGATCTTGTGGCTGTCCGTGATCCTCCGGGATTCCTGCATCGTCCTGAATACAGCAGTCCCCTTCTCATCGTCTTCGGACAGCAGTGCATGATAAATATCCCAGTATGCGTTATATCCCAGATAACGTTTGATCATCCGTTCCAGGCGGGCTGCTTTCAGTTCACACTCCTCCACTGTCTGATATTCGCAGAAAAGCTGCTGCTGCGTTTTCCCCCTGATCTCAATCCCGGCCTCTCTGTCCCGGCAGTCCTTCCACGCATCATGGAGAGCCGAATACAGTCCGGTTATCGTATCCGTACATATATAAATCTGTCTCATCCTGTATTCACCCCGCCTAAACCCATATCGTCAAACAGAGAAAGCTGCCTGAATGTCATGCCGTCTGCTCCCATGGGGAGACGCTCTTTTGTATTGAGCAGATTTCTGGTGATCGTATCTTCGTCCATTCTCACCGGATACATCATCTTCCCGCTGCAGGTGATAAAATACAGGGCTCTCTTGAGCACGACACCCATTTTCTTTAAGTCCTCAAAGTCAATGCGCCCCCATCTCCGCGCCTTCACAATGCGCCCCGCCGATTTGTAACCGATCCCGGGCACCCGGAGAAGAGTATAATAATCCGCCCGGTTGATCTCTACCGGAAAGGACTCCAAATGCCGGAGTGCCCAGCAGCATTTGGGATCCAGATATACATTGAAGTTCTGATTTTCCTCATCCAAAAGCTCTTCTGCCTCAAAATGATAAAACCTCAGCAGCCAGTCCGCCTGATACAGTCTGTGCTCCCTGAGCAGAGGCGGTCCCTCATCCCGGATCGACGGAAGGTCTTTGTCCTCATTGACAGGGACAAACGCAGAGAAATAAACGCGCTTGAGATCGAACTTTTTATACAGGTCTTCCGTCACTCTGAGGATCTGATAATCTGTCTCCGGGGTAGCTCCTATGATCATCTGCGTGCTCTGTCCCGCAGGCACAAACCGGGGAGCGCTCTGATAAAGCATGAGTTCCTGCTGGTTCTCCTTCATCTTCTCTTGGACAAACCTCATGGGCGCAAGGATATTTTTCCTCGACTTATGCGGCGCGAGCAGCCGCAGGCTCTCCGCTGTGGGCAGCTCCATATTCACGCTCATCCTGTCAGCCAGGAATCCTGTCATCCTGATCAGCCTCTCGTCCGCCCCGGGGATCGCCTTTACATGGATATACCCCTGGAAATTGCATACATGACGGAGCCTGTACACAGCAGCATAGATCAGCTCCATCGTATAGTCAGGACTTTTCAGTATGCCTGAACTTAAAAAAAGCCCTTCAATATAATTTCTCCGGTAAAACTCCATTGTCAGAGTGCATACTTCTTCCGGCGTAAAAGAAGTCCTCACCACATCGTTGGAGGAGCGGTTGACACAGTATTTGCAGTCATAGATACACTCATTTGTAAATAAAATCTTCAGAAGGGAAATACATCTGCCATCCGAGGAAAAGCTGTGGCATATCCCGGCCTTCCGGCAGTTCCCCATCCCGGTCCCATCTCCCCGGCGCTCTGCCCCGCTGGAAGAACAGGACACATCATACTTTGCCGCATCAGACAGAATATTTAATTTTTCGTAAAGAGACATCTCCGTCATGATCCTATCCCGCATCGCGATCCACCTCTCCCCTTTATCGAACGTTTGTTCTTTTCAGTATGATAGCACATATGTTCGATAATTACAAGAGGTAAATCTGGATTTGTGGAGCCAATCTGTATTTGTGTGTGAGCCGGCCTGTTGGCGAAACGTCCGAAAACAGTGAAGCACGGATGTCGAAGACGTATTCAGCGCGGGGATATGGGTGGCATCGGCTCCGCTCCATGAGGCAGGAAAAACTACGAAATCAGGGAACACGCTAAAACCAAGGGGCAGAAGAGAGGAACTCGGCTCCGCCTCAGACACCCTCTCTTCTGCCCCCAACGCGTGTCCCCTGATTTCTACTTTTTCCAAGCCTCATTCCGAAGTCGCCTCAACCACCCATATCCCCGCGCTGAAAGATTTTCGAAAAAGGCGCTTCGCTGTTTTCTGGTTTAGCTCAAGCCGGAAGGTCCCCCGACAAATGCAGCGTTAAAAAACGCAGAGAGAGGGGAACTTCTTCGACAAAAGGCGACCCATCCCCAGCCAGCAAAAACATACAATAGGGAAAAACTCTCCGCCAAAAGATAAAATCCCCCCTTGCTGGCAGAATTCTATAACTAGAGAGGCGCAGCTCGCTGCGCCAAATCGAACGGCTAACCCTCTCCCGGAAATCCATGGCAGCTTCCGTTTGGTAAAGCTTCCTGTTCCGCCATCGAAGCTCCCCTCTCATCCAACTTTCGAATCGTGCATTTGCCTGCGGGGACCTTCCGATCGG
>DWUV01000191.1 GCA_019120595.1 Candidatus Mediterraneibacter tabaqchaliae
TCATACTCTGTGATCTCCGGCGCAAATCCGGTGTCATTGACCGTAACCCCGTCAGGAATCTCTCCCAGCGGAGTAAGCTCGTATACCCGGTCAATGATCAGGTTCTCAAGCTCAGGCGCATCGGAATCGGCCGCCTCTGCGCGGACTGCCGGTACAAATGTAAGAAATGTCGAACATAAAACCGTGAACGCACAGAGCAGACTAAGCAGGCTCCGCCTGCGCTTTCTGCTGATACGCAATCTGCATTCTTCTACTTTTTGCATAAACTTTCCTCCTCAATTGTGCTTTCTGCCTGTTTTTCCCCAAAACTTCTTCTATTATATCATAGTAATTTTCATACAACAACGATTTTCCAGGTTTTTCTTATCTATTTATTGTTCAGTTTCTCCAAAATTTCCTTTCTTCATATTGATATTCTTGATAAATTCCCCTCTGTCACAACATGAATTCCGCGGACACTGTATTACTTACATCCAGCCCTCTCTCTGTCAAAAACAGCCTGTCCCCTTCCTTCTTCATCAGCTCCAGGGTTAAAAAACGGCGGAGCTGCCTGCCGTATATTTCTTCAATCGGTTTCCCGAAATTCTCCCTGAACTCACGGCAGGATATTCCCGTTGTCTTCCTCAGCCCAAGGAACATGAACTCCTCTATCCGGTCTTTTTCCGTCATGATCTCAATCTCTTCCGCAGCTTTACCTATGAAATCCGCTCTTTCGGACTTTTCTTCCGGTGTCTCCGTTGGCACATATACGTTCCCGCCGAATATTCTCATATATTTCTCCATATCCGCAGTATTATGGAAGCGATGCTCCCTGACAAGCGAAGACGCGCCTAACCCTAGCCCGAGATATTCCTTTCTCTCCCAATATCCCAGATTGTGACGGCACTCACAGCCTTCCTTCGCATAGTTGGATATCTCGTACCTATGGTATCCGTACTCCTTCAGAATGTGTTCTGTCATCCGATAGATTTCCCGTTCCGTGTCCTCATCGGGCAGGGAGGCCAGCTCCTTTCCATTCACGCAGTCCTTTACACCGCTGTCTTCTCCGTAATCATCATAAAAGGGCGTCCCTTCTTCTATAATAAGGCTGTACGCAGACAGATGCTCCGGTCCGAGTTCTGCCGCTGTACGAAGGGTCTCCTCCCAGCTCTTCACTGTCTGTCCCGGGATCGCTGAGATCAGGTCTATATTAACATTTACAAAGCCTGCATTCCGCACGGTCTCCCATGTATCCAGAAAATCCTCATATGTGTGTATCCGCCCCAGCATTTTCAGCTCCCTGTTGTCCGCGGACTGGAGCCCGATGCTCAGACGGTTGATCCCGCTTTTCTTCCACAAGGCGGCTTTCTCTTCTGTCACAGTGCCGGGATTCACTTCCATGGTGATCTCCGCGTCTTCACGGATATCGAAATTCTCCCGGAGGGCATGAAAAATACGGGCGGTGTCCTCCCCTGTCAATACAGAAGGAGTCCCCCCGCCCAGAAATACTGTGCTCACGCGGTAATCGCGGTAAGCATCCTTAACACTCTTAATCTCCCGGAGAAGGGCATCCGTGTAGGCTGCCTTCTCCGCCTCCCCGGCAGGACCGGAGAGAAAATCACAGTATGCGCACTTTTTTACACAGAACGGTATGTGCACATACAATTCCAGTTCCTTTTTCACCTTTTTGCTCCTCTAACGCAGCTATACATCAATCGTCATCCAGTTTGAGCACGCTCATGAATGCCTTCTGCGGGATCTCCACATTTCCCACCTGGCGCATGCGCTTCTTTCCTTCCTTCTGCTTCTCAAGCAGTTTTTTCTTACGCGAGATATCGCCGCCGTAACACTTCGCCAGCACGTCCTTTCTCATTGCCTTCACAGTCTCCCTGGCAATGATCTTGCTGCCGATGGCCGCCTGGATGGGGATCTCGAAGAGCTGCCTCGGGATCTCTGCCTTGAGCTTCTCGCACATCTTCCTTCCCCTCTCGTACGCGCTTCCCGCAAATACGATAAAGGACAGGGCGTCCACTTCTTCTTTATTGATCAGGATGTCCAGCTTCACAAGCTCGGAGCGCTGGTATCCCATCATCTCATAATCAAAAGACGCATAACCTCTGGACCTTGATTTCAACGCGTCAAAGAAATCATAGATGATCTCATTGAGCGGCAGATGATAGTTGAGAACCGCACGCTTCTCCTCAATGTACTCCATACCCTGATAGATGCCGCGCCTCTCCTGGCACAGGTCCATGATCGCGCCGATGTATTCGGATGTGACCATGATCTCTGCCTTCACCATCGGCTCTTCCATGTAGTCGATCTCCGCCGGGTCCGGCATGTTGGTCGGGTTCGTCAGGTCAACAACCTCGCCGTTTGTCTTATGGATCTTGTAGATAACGCTGGGTGCGGTGGTCACCAGATCCAGGTTGTACTCTCTCTCCAGCCTCTCCTGAATAATCTCCAGATGAAGAAGTCCGAGGAATCCGCAGCGGAATCCAAATCCCAGGGCAACAGATGTCTCTGCCTCGAACTGCAGCGCCGCGTCATTGAGCTGAAGCTTCTCGAGGGCGTCTCTCAGATCCGGGTATTTTGCCCCGTCTGCCGGGTAAAGCCCGCAGTATACCATTGGGTTGACCTTCTTATAGCCGGGCAGGGGCTCCGCGCACGGATTCTGTGCGTTCGTGATCGTATCACCCACCCGGGTCTCTTTTACGTTTTTCAGGCTTGCCGTGATGTATCCTACCATGCCGGCATCCAGCTCATCACAGGGAATAAACTGTCCCGCTCCGAATGTTCCCACCTCCACAACTTCAGCTGTCGCTCCGGTCGCCATCATAAGGATGGGCGTTCCTTTCCTGACACTTCCTTCTTTGATCCGGCAGAACACAATAACACCCTTATAAGAGTCGTATTTTGAATCAAAGATCAGCGCCTGCAGCGGAGCTTTCGGGTCTCCTTCCGGCGCGGGGATCTTCTTCACTATCTGTTCCAGCACTTCGTGGACATTCTGACCGGTCTTCGCGGAAATGAGCGGAGCATCGTCCGCCTCAATGCCGATGACGTCCTCGATCTCCTCCTTGACCCGTTCCGGATCCGCGCTGGGCAGGTCGATCTTGTTGATCACGGGCATCACATCCAGGTCATGGTCCAGCGCCAGGTACACATTTGCCAGTGTCTGCGCCTCCACTCCCTGCGCCGCGTCCACCACGAGGATCGCGCCGTCGCAGGCGGCAAGGCTCCTGGAGACTTCATAGTTAAAATCCACATGTCCCGGGGTATCGATCAGGTTGAAGATATACTCCTCCCCATCGTCCGCCTTGTACACCGTACGGACTGCCTGGGCTTTGATCGTGATGCCTCTCTCCCGCTCCAGGTCCATATTGTCCAGCACCTGGGACTGCATCTCGCGGCTGGTCAGAAGCCCGGTCATCTCGATGATCCGGTCCGCCAGGGTGGATTTCCCGTGATCGATATGCGCAATAATACAAAAATTCCTTATCTTACTCTGATCTATAACTGACACTTTCTTTCCTCCAATCCCGGTTCAGTGCGCGGAGTGCTTTACGAGAAAAAGCTCCACTGCCAGATGGTCTGTCAGCAAGCCCGTCTTGACCCGCTGTTCGATATCTGCCCCTTCTTCCATTGTCTCCCTCAGTTCCTTTGTATGGAACCGCTTTGCCTGATCCATATATCTTCCGGCGGCAAACGGATGGAGTCCTGCCTTTGAGGCGATCTCCTTTCTCCCATATCCCTGCTTTAAGAGCGCCTTCACATGGAAGAGGATCCGGTACTCCCTTGTCAGAAGGAAAAGGATCCGCATCGGCGGCTCTTTCAATGCAAGCAGCTCATAGTACAGATCCAGCGCCTTCCTCTGGTTCTTATCCGCGACCGCGTTGACCATCTCAAAAATATGGCTCGTGATCTGTGTGACGCACACAGCGTCCACATCTTCCCTTGTAAGGGTGTCCCTTTCCATGGCATAACAGACCAGCTTTTCCATCTCCCTGAGGATGTTCTCCATATCCGTCCCTACTTTATTCAGAAAGTAAGCGATATCCGACGGTTCCATCGTCTTATGCTCTTTTTTCACAAGACTCTGGACCCACCGCCTGAGCGTGTTCTCGTCCTGCACGCCCAGCTCCGCGATGTGTCCCTTTGCCTTTACTGCCTTGTACAGCTTGCTGCGCTTGTCCACTTCGCTTTCTATAAAAATGAAATACGTCGTATCCGGCATCCCGCCGCTGATATAATCCGCCATATCTGCGCCGGAATTCTTGAAAAACCCGGTATTTTCAAACACGATCAGCCTGCGCTCCGAGAAAAACGGAAGCGTCTCCGCCAGGTCGATGACCTCTTTGATGTCCGTATTCTTTCCCTCGTAGTACGCATAATTCATGGTATCCCCTTCGGGGAGCATGGCCTTGATGAAGCGTTCCTTATACTGCTTTTTCAGATAAGCCTCCTCCCCGTACAGGAGATAGATCTGTTTGAAATTCCCTGTCTTTAAATCTTCATTCAGACTCTTCATTGTCCTCTCCTACACAGCATCCGGACGGCTTTAGTCTTCCTCCTCCGTCTGTACGGAATAGGTCTGTCTCTTTCTCGCCATCTCATCGCTTGCCAGGTATTCATCGTAAGTCGTGATCTTGTCGATGAGCTGTCCGCCCGGCACGATCTCCATGATACGGTTTGCTGTGGTCTGCACGATCTGATGGTCTCTCGATGTAAACAGCAGCACGCCCGGGAATTTGATCAGGCCGTTGTTGAGCGCGGTGATCGCCTCCATATCCAGATGGTTGGTGGGCTCGTCAAGGAGCAGGACATTTGCCCCGGAGATCATCATCTTGGAGAGCAGGCAGCGCACCTTTTCCCCGCCGGACAACACTTTGACCTTCTTCACTCCGTCTTCGCCCGAGAACAGCATACGTCCGAGGAATCCGCGGACATAAGTCACATCCTTTTCCTCGGAATACTGGGTGAGCCACTCAGTGATCGTATAGTCGCTGTCAAATTCGCCGCCGAAATCCTTCGGGAAATAAGCCTGCGATGTGGTCACGCCCCATTTATAAGTACCTTCGTCCGGCTCCATCTCCCCGATCAGGATCTTGAAAAGCACTGTCTTCGCCAGCTCATTGCTTCCCACAAACGCCACCTTATCGTCATGTCCCAGGGTAAAGCTGATATTGTCAAGGATCTTCTCCCCGTCAATGGTCTTGGAAAGGCCTTCCACCGTGAGCACCTCATTTCCGATCTCGCGGTTCGGACGGAAATCGATGTACGGATATTTCCTGCTGGACGGCTTGATCTCATCGAGCTGGATCTTCTCCAGGGCGCGCTTTCTGGACGTCGCCTGCTTGGACTTGGAAGCATTGGCGGAAAACCGCGCGATAAATTCCTGCAGCTCTTTGATCTTCTCTTCCTTCTTCCTGTTCGCTTCCTTCATCTGACGGATCAGGAGCTGGCTGGACTCATACCAGAAGTCATAGTTTCCGGCATAGAGCTGGATCTTGCCGTAATCAATATCCGCGATCTGCGTACATACCTTATTCAGGAAGTAACGGTCATGGGATACGACGATGACCGTATTGTCAAAATTGATGAGGAACTCTTCCAGCCACGCGATGGCATCCAGGTCCAGGTGGTTGGTCGGCTCGTCAAGGAGCAGGATGTCCGGGTTGCCGAACAAAGCCTGGGCGAGGAGTACCTTCACCTTCTCCGGGCCGGTCAGCTCCTTCAGATATTTATAATGAAGGTCTGTCTCAATGCCAAGTCCGTTCAGGAGCGACGCGGCGTCAGCCTCCGCCTCCCAGCCGTTCATGGTCGCGAACTCCGCCTCCAGCTCGCTGGCGCGGATCCCGTCCTCATCTGTGAAGTCCTCTTTGGCATAGATCACTTCTTTTTCCTTCATGATCTCATACAGCCTTGCATTTCCCATAATAACTGTATCAAGCACTGTATATTCATCATATTTAAAGTGGTCCTGCTGCAGGAAGGAAAGCCTCTCACCGGGAGTGATAACGACTTCCCCTTTGGTCGGTTCGAGCTGGCCGGAAAGGATCTTAAGGAACGTAGACTTCCCCGCGCCGTTCGCGCCGATCAGGCCATAGCAGTTGCCTTCTGTAAATTTGATATTTACATCCTCAAAAAGCGCCTTTTTCCCTACCCGAAGCGTCACATTATTTGCACTGATCATTCTTATATCTCCTTACTGTCATAAAAATTGTTTCCAGGATATCCGGCAGGCTGCCCTGCCATGAGCGCGCACTTATGCACTATCGCATATCTTAACATGGGCGGAGCGTAAAATCAATCACTCCGTCACACATTATGCGTGTGTTTTCCCGGCAGGTTTCTGTCCTGGCCTTCGACTTTTTCGGTCGAAAATCGTCGAACCATTCTTATTGTATGTCACATTTCTGCAATTTACGATAATATAGGTGTGCAAAATGAACAGGCGCCTCAGATCAGAGAGGAGTATTCATATGACTTATGAACAAATTATCATCAGCACTCTTGACTCATTTGGAGTCAGCCGTTCTTACACAGGTTATGATTATGTGGTCCACGGGCTCCTTCTCATTATTGAAGACCGCGAGCGTCTGGACTGCATCACAAAATCCCTGTACCTGGACATTGCCAGTCATTTTCACACAAGCTGGAACTGTGTAGAGAAAAATATAAGAACGGTAGTCACTTCTGTCTGGGAATCTCACAACACAGAACTTCTCGACCTTATCTTCAACAAATCCCGCCGGGACAGAAAACCAACGAATAAAGAATTTATGAAATACATGTATGACTATATCCTGTATGCAGGCAGCCATATCCAGAGCAGCGGTAAAAATCTGTCCGTCCTTTGCCCGCTCTCCAACAGGTACTGCGAATCACTGATGCTCTTCTATGTCCGTCTCTCACGGATACTGGAATGACAAGGAGGCGGGTCCTCCCGCCTCCTGTCCGCTGCCTGCGCATGCACTACGATGCTTTTTCCATACGGATCATTTCCCGCACCGCTTCCACAGCCGTCCTGACAGCGCCGTCCGTGTCGTGTACCTGCCGGTTCTCCAGTCCCAGCTTTTCGCGCTCCTGGTTGGCGATAGCGAGGAATACAGACCCCACGCGCACCCGCCGGTACGCTCCCACGATAAAAAGCGCCGCGGATTCCATCTCTGACGCCATGCATCCCATGCGCAGCCATGCCTCCCATTTGTCCAGAAGCTCATAGCTGACCGGGTGCTTCTCCGGCTGATGCTGCCCGTAAAAAGAATCCTTGCACTGTACAACGCCGGTATGATAGGGCATGCCCAGTTTTTTTGCCGCGTTTACCAGGGCATTCGTCACTTCCAGGTCCGGCACCGCCGGGTATTCCACAGGGGCGTACTCCCTGCTCGTCCCCTCCATGCGGATGGCTCCCGTCGCGATGACAAGGTCGCCGCCGCACACTTCTGTCTGCATCCCGCCGCATGTCCCCACCCGGATAAAGGTATCCGCGCCGCAGTTGCACAGTTCCTCCATGGCGATGGATGCGGAGGGCCCGCCGATCCCTGTGCTGGTCACGCTCACTTTCTCCCCGTCCAGGGTCCCGGTGTAGGTCACAAACTCCCGGCTGTCCGCCGCCAGATAAGGATTTTCAAAATACTGCGCGATCTTCGCGCACCGTTTCGGATCCCCGGGGAGGATCACATACCTGCCCACATCTCCCGGCTTGAGCCCTACATGGTACTGGATCCCTGCTCCTTCTGTGTAGTCTACCATTCCTGTCAGCCCCTTTCTTATTTCTGATCTCTTATTCTGCTCCCGCCTGCTTTGCCAGCTTCACGATCCGGCTCGTCCCCAGCCGGTCCGCCCCCAGCTCCAGGAACCTCTCCGCGTCCTCCAGGGTGGAGATCCCGCCTGCTGCCTTGATCTTCACTCCGCTTCCCACATGTTCCGCGAACAGCCGGATATCGTCAAATGTGGCACCCGCCCCGCCGAATCCTGTGGACGTCTTGATATAGTCCGCCCCTGCCCGGGTCACTGTCCCGCAGAGTTTGATCTTTTCCTCCTCCGTGAGGAAGCATGTCTCGATGATCACCTTAAGGATCCTTCCGCCCGCCGCCTTTTTCACCGCGCGGATCTCCTCCTCGGCCAGGTCATACCTCCCGTCCTTGACCCATCCGAGATCGATCACCATATCTACCTCATCCGCGCCGTTTTTCACCGCGTCTGCCGCTTCCGCCGCCTTGACCGCTGTGGTATGATACCCGTTCGGGAATCCGATGACCGTGCACACTGCCATCCGGCTCCCCACATATTCTTTTGCCTGCTGCACATAAGACGGCGGTATGCACACCGAAGCAGTCTGATACTCTATCGCTTCATCGCACAATTTTCTGATCTCTTCCCATGTCGCTGTCTGGCTGAGCAGCGTGTGGTCCACATGTCTTAAAATTTCCTCAACCCTCATCCGGTCTCCTCCTTACACTCTTCCGCCTCACAGCCGGAACCCCATCGGGGCCAGCCTGTCCAATGTATATACCTCATACTGCTGCCCGTTTACCGCGAGTATGACCTCAAAGTCCGGGCCGCAGAACTCCAGCATCACCTGCCTGCACACACCGCAGGGCGGGCAGGGCTTCTCCGGTTCCCTCTCCCCCGGTCCTCCCGCGATGCAGATTGCCCGGAAACTGCGCACGCCTTCGCTCACTGCCTTAAAAAAAGCGGTCCTCTCAGCGCAGTTCGTCGGGGTGTAGGCGCTGTTCTCAATATTGCATCCCGTGTAGATCCCGCCGCTGTCTGAGAGCAGCGCCGCCCCTACCCGGAAATCCGAATACGGCGCATACGCGTTTTTCCTCGCTTCCAGCGCTCTGCTGATAAGCTCCTGTATCTCTTTTTCCGCCAGCATGTCTCTGCCTCCTGTTCTTGTCTTCTGCCAGGGAGCAGGCTGCCGCTCCTGCCGGGCAGCCCGTTCCTTTCTTCATTAATACTCACACAGGACAATGACCCTCTGGGGCGTTGTCTGTGCCGGGATGCTGAATGTGGCTGCCGTATAGTAGACGAGCAGTTCTGAATTCTCAGGGCTGCACGTATACTGCTGCCCGTTCAGCGTCTCCACATTCGTAGTCGGGCCGATATTCAGCCTGAGCGCATTGTCCTCAGAGGTCAGGCTGTCGTCAAAATAACTGAGCTTCACCTGCTGGTTCCTCCGAAGCGACGTGACCAGCTCCGCCCGGTACTGGGGCGGGTATACCGCCGGGGTCGGAAGGTTCGCGTCATAGAAGACCGCGATCCTCATGCCGGGGCGGAGGCGGACATTGTCCACGATCACCGTCTCCCCTGTCACCACTGCATTTACAATATTGGAATTACTGACCAGCGACACCATCATCGTACAGCAGGAATCGCCCCTGTTAATACTCTGTATGATGCCCTCCACACGCTCAAAAGTCTCGTATGCCATGACAGAAAGATCTCCTTTTCATCCACATGATCATCTCCCTATCATTGTATGCACATCATCACACTCATGACCATACCTGATATGCCGCTTCTTTTTCAATGCCTCCAGGGGATACCGCCGTGTACTTCGTTCAATGCCTCTGGGACATATCGCTGTACACCTCGCAGAACCTGGCGGCAAACGAGGGCTCTTCCCCTGCCATGGAAAGATGCGTCACATCCCCAAGCTTCAGGCCGCGGAAATATGCACACCCTTTTTCCCTCTCCTCTGTGACCACTTCTGTCACAGAAGTCGGCGCCAGCGCCAGGCTGTGCCACATCGTAAAGGGCGAGAGGGACCACAGATGGGCGAGGAGCGCGCAGGTGATCCCAAAATGACAGAAAAATGTCACGGTCTCTGTACTCTCCTTTTCTACTCTGTAATGCCCTCCTTCCCTGACATATCCCCGTTCCGCCAGAAAAGCGTCAAATTTTTCCGTCACATCATCATACACCTGTACCACGTCCGAACATCTGCTGACCTCAGACTCCCTCCACAGAACGCCGTCCGAGTATTCCCTGTGCTCTGTCCAGTAAGACGGGATCACATCCCAGACGATCCTGGGCTTATATATGCCGTCCTCCTTTTCAGCGTTCGGATAGGCTGCCCTTAAATGTTCCGCCCGGTTCAGGTCGATCTGCGCCGGAAACTCCCGGAGCCAGTCCAGGGTCACTGCCGTCCTCCCGAGTTTTTCCAGGCTGTAGGCTGCCGTTGCCTGCGCTCTCCCGAGCGGCGAGACAAAACAGGTCCCCAGATCAAGCGCCGCCGCCCTCTCCGCCAGGGCTGCCGCCTCCCGCCGTCCTTTCTCAGTCAGTGTATCATTTACATAATCCGGATCTCCATGCCGGATAAACAGTATCCTCATCCGTCTCCTCCTCTGCGGTCGCCCGCCTGTTTATTTCAGGTCCAGCTCGCCGGCCAGCCATCTTTCCGCCAGCTCTGTCCAGAGCCCCACTTCGTCCAGCAGCCCGCGCAGCCATTCCTTTACCTCCGGCGTCCAGCGCTCCCTCTTCCTGCCGTCCAGCGCGAACTCCCGGATCAGCTCGTCCCCCTTCTCCGGAGCACAGGGCGTCTTCCCTGTCATCACTGCTTCCGCCAGCAGCCGGATCTGCTCCAGGGTATAGAGCTCTTCGGATTCTTTGTCCAGCCATTCCGGCGTCGCCACGGACATTCCGTGGATCCCGTCCGCAAAAACATGGTGCGCGTAAGGGACGCCCGCCTTCCTGCACGCTTCGGCAAAGAGATAACTGTTCTCCACGGGCACGCTGGCATCTGTTGCAGTCTGCCAGAGAAAACAGGGCGGCGTATCCTCTGTCACATGTTTCTCCAGGGACAGATACTCCAGGTCTTTTTCATCCGGATCCGATCCGAGCAGAGCACGGAACGACTCCCGGTTCGCATATTCCCCGGAAGTGATGACCGGATAGCAGAGCACTGCCGCATCCGGCCGGTTTGACACCTCGCCGTACTCCGGGTCCGGGTCTTTGATATCTTTATAGTGGACGCAAAGGGAAGCGCAGAGATGCCCTCCCGCGGAGAACCCGCACACCGCGATCTTCAGCGGATCGATATTGCACTGCGCGCTGTGTGCGCGGATGACCCTCACCGCCCTCGATATATCCTGCAGGGGCTGCATCCCCAGGGGCGCATCCAGCTCATCCAGGTGATTAACTGTATAGGCAAGGACAAATACATTGTATCCTGCCCGGTAAAACTCCAGGGCAGGAAGGTTCCCCTCATATGGGGACGCATACCGGTACGCCCCTCCCGGCGCGACGAGCATGGCCGGCCGGATCTTATCATCCTCGTGCATATAGCTTACAATGAACGGGACAAAGCCATACGCCGCCGGATAACTGTACTCCCCTTCTCTCCATATCGCTGTTTTCTCTCCGATCAAAACGATCTCCTCCTTTCATGGGTTTCGTGCCGTAACCCTTCCCCTGATACAAAGCGGACAGAGTGCTTCCGCCAGCGCCGGCAGAAACTCTCTGTCCGCCAGAAAGCCTGTCTTAGATTATAATTCCACGTCTTTTAAATACGGATTTTCCGCCTCGTAAAACTTCTCTTCCTCAACAGTCCGCGCCAGATCCATATCGATCGGCATTTTGCCGAGCACAGGCACGCCCATCTCCCCGGCGATCTGATCGATGTGGCTCTCGCCGAACACCCTGATCTCTTTGCCGCAGTCCGGACATTTTACGTAGCTGTAATTCTCCACGATGCCGAGCACCGGGATGTTCATCTGCTCTGCCATATTGGCAGCCTTTTTCACGATCATCTGCACAAGGTCCTGCGGGGATGTGACGATCACCACGCCGTCCACAGGCAGGGACTGGAACACCGTCAGCGGCACATCGCCTGTTCCGGGCGGCATGTCCACAAACAGATAATCAATGTCTCCCCACATTACATCAGTCCAGAACTGCTTCACCACGCCCGCGATGATAGGTCCTCTCCAGATCACCGGCTCGGACTCGTCCTCCAGCAGCAGGTTCACGGACATGATCCTTGTCCCGTCCTTGGCTGTACACGGGATGATGCTGTCCTCTGTGCCTCTCGCCTTCTCATGGATCCCGTACATCTTCGGGATAGACGGTCCTGTGACGTCTGCGTCAAGGATGCCGACCGTATAGCCTTTTTCCCTCATCATCCTGGCAAGGGAAGCTGTGACGAGAGACTTCCCGACGCCGCCTTTGCCGCTGACCACGCCGATCACCCGCTTGATCGATGAGTACATATTCATGGGCTCACGGAAATCTGTCTTCTTGCTCGTACAGGAATCCGCATGGGCGCATCCTGCGCAGGATTCCTCTGTACATCCGTTTGTATTCTGTTCTTCTGGCATGATTCATTTACCTTCTCTCTTAAAATATAGTCGTGCTCCTGTTAGTATAACATATTCCCTCAGGATCTTGCACATTATTTTGCATCTCTCGTCACATCTCTCAGCCACTTGCAGCTCCTGTACCTCCAGGACGTGATCGGGATCTTGATGATCTCATCGCTCATCAGGATCATATAGACGATCGGCACGCTCAGCTTAAACACAAAGGCAGCCAGGAATCCCAGCAGAATGGAGCAGCACCACATGGTGCTCACATCCAGGATCAGCCCGAACCTCGTGTCCCCGCCTGACCGGAATATCCCGACCACCATCGTCGTATTGAACGCCTGCCCTACCACAAAATAGGACATGACGAAAAACATGATCCGCAGGTAATCTTTCGCCTCCGCCGAGAGGGACAGAAATGCCGACGCGACCGGCGAGGCGATCAGGATGACCGCACCTCCCAGCACGCCCATGATCAGGCTCAGGCCGATGAACCTCTTCGCATAAGCCCGCGCATGCTCCATCTTCTTCTCCCCGATGGTCTTCCCGAGATAGATCGCCGCCGCGCTGGACAGCCCGAAGGAGACGACCGTGGCAAGCTGCCTTGCCACCTGCGCCACGGAGTTCGCCGCCACCACAGGGCTTCCCATGTGTCCCAGGATCGCAGTATTCGCCGCGGTGCCAAGCCCCCACATCACCTCATTGATGACCACCGGAAGGGCGTATTTCATAAAATCGCCGAAAAGCACTTTGTCGGTATGGATCACATAGCGCAGCCTCAGCTTGATATCTTTGTTGAAAAACCTTGCATATCCCGCCACGAGCACCACTTCCAGTATCCTGGCGCAGAGCGTGCCCAGGGCAGCCCCGCTGACCCCCATCGCGGGAAGGCCGAAGAGACCGAAAATAAAGATTGAATTCATGATGATATTGCAGACCAGCGACAGCAGGTACACAACCGTCGCCACGATGACCCGCTCCACACTTCTCATGATGTACAGGTATGCCTGCGTGATCCCGATCATAACATAAGTAAACGCCACGATCCGCAGATATTTGATCCCCTCGGCGATGACCACGGGATCGCTGGTAAAGATCCGAAGGAGCAGCCCCGGGACCACCAGCGCTGCGGCAGTAAAAAGGGCAGTCACAAAAACTGCCGTCTTTACTGCTATCCCAAGGATCTTTTCGATCGCGTCCTTATCTCCCTTTCCCCAGTACTGCGCGGTCAGCACTGTGGCGCCGGAGGTCAGCCCGAACAGGAACAGGGTCATGATATACTGCACCTGTCCCGCGAGGGACGCGCCGGACAGCGCGTCTTCCCCCACGGCTCCGAGCATGATCACATCCGCCGCGGTGACCCCCACATTGATCAGATTCTGAAGCGCCATGGGCACGACGAGGGCGATGACTGTGCGGTAAAAGCTGCCCCACTCGATACCCAGGCGGTCTTGTTCTTTTTTCCTCAGCATAGCTTATTCTCTTTTCCGGAACTTATCCTTACTCTTTTCCGTTGAAGCAGTAGGTGCATACCTTGCACGGCTCCAGCCCGATAGATTCCAGAAGGTCGTCCAGCCTGTGGAATCTCAGGGTCGTAAAGTTCTGGATCCTGCGGATCTCCTCTACCATCTCCGCATAGCGGCAGGAATCCGAATTTGTGTATTCTTCCAGTACCTCAGCCGGGCACTCCGTCCCTTCCTTTTCCTGGATGATGCGCCTGGTGATCAGGTCAAGGTCTGACTTTGACCTTGAGAAGTTCAGGAACTTACATCCATAGACAAGGGGCGGGCACGCGGGGCGCACATGGACTTCCTTCGCGCCGCTCTTATAGAGGAATTCTGTGGTCTCCCTCAGCTGTGTCCCTCTCACGATGGAATCATCGATGAGAAGGAGCTTTTTATTCTCGATCAGCGCCTTGACCGGGATCAGCTTCATCCGCGCGATCAGATCCCTCTGGCTCTGGTTCGTGGGCATAAAAGATCTGGGCCATGTAGGTGTGTATTTGATAAACGGGCGCGCATACGGGATGCCGGATTCATTGGCATATCCGATGGCATGCGCCACGCCGGAATCCGGGACGCCTGCCACGATATCCGGGTGCACGCTGCCTCCGTCCCTCTTCGCCAGCATGCTACCGCATTTGTAGCGCATCTCCTCCACATTGACTCCCTCGTAGGAGGAAGTCGGGTATCCGTAGTAGACCCAGAGGAAGGAGCAGATCTTCATTTTATCTCCCGGCTCCACCAGAGTCTCCACGCCCTCCGGGGTTATGAACGCTATCTCTCCCGGTCCCAGTTCCTTATAATCCGTGTAGCCGAGATTTATGTACGCAAAGTTTTCGAAAGAAACGCAGTAAGCGTCCTCTTTCCTCCCGATCACCAGCGGCGTCCGCCCGAAACGGTCCCGGGCAGCATAAAGCCCGTCCTTTGTCATGAGGAGAAGGGTGAGAGACCCGTCCACGACCTTCTGGGCGTACTGGATCCCCTCCACCAGGCTTCCCTTCTTGCAGATCAGGGATGCCACCAGCTCAGTGGCATTGATCTTCCCGCCGCTCATCTCCTGGAAATGGGAATGCCCTTCATTAAAAGCACGCCGAAGCAGCTCTTCCTCATTATTGATCTTCCCTACCGTAACAATGGCAAAGCTCCCGTGGTGCGACTGGATCAGGAGCGGCTGCGGCTCATAATCCGAGATACAGCCGATCCCAAGATTGCCTTTCATCTCCTCCACATCCCGCTCAAACTTTGTCCTGAACGGAGAATTCTCTATATTATGGATCGCACGGCAGAACTCACCGTCGCCGTATGCAGCCATTCCGCCTCTTCTCGTCCCCAGATGGGAATGGTAATCCACCCCGTAAAAAAGCTCCAGTATGCAGTCTTTCTTCGATGCAACTCCAAAAAATCCGCCCATTAAATATGCCTCCTTCATTGCCAGGGCCCGCGTAAAACAGCCGCGGAGCCTCTCAGCCTGCTGTCCTTTATCATTTTCCTAATACAGAATAAAGGAAACAGTATAAAAAAGTCAAGACCGGGTTTTTTCTTTGCCCTTCCTGCTGTTTTCGTCTATAATAGAGATAAAACAAATCGGATAAAGTATGTTTTACATAAAGAGAAACCAGACAGGAGGGCTACTATGACTATGCATGCAGCAGATATGGTGATCGTTTCGGCGCAGCAGCTCCAGCCGATCGATACCATAGACGGTTTTCAGGTCCGTCCCGGATTTTTCAGGGATTTCGGGGCCACGATCATTCCGGGCGGTGTGAACTTTACCGTCCAGTCCCACGGGGCGGAATCCATAGAACTGCTCCTCTTCCACCGCGGGGCGGAAGAGCCGTTCGCGGAGCTTAAATTCCCGGACAACTACCGGATCGGCTTTGTGTACTCCATGATCGTATTCGGTCTGGATATCGGGGAATTCGAATATGCTTACCGCGTAGACGGTCCTTATGATGAGAAAAAGGGACTCCGCTTTGACCCCACCAAGCTGCTCCTGGACCCTTACGCCCGGGCAGTGACAGGCCAGAGCCTCTGGGGGCATAAAAACAACGCCCGGCACGGATACCGGGCGCGGGTCGTGCGCTCCAATTTTGACTGGGGGCGGGAGCGCACCAGCCAGATTCCCATGGAAGACCTCATTATCTACGAGATGCATGTGAGGGGGTTCACAAAAGACCCTTCCTCGGGCACAGCCTGTCCCGGGACCTTCCATGCGCTTAAGGAAAAGATCCCCTACCTCAAAAAACTGGGGATCAACGCTGTGGAGCTGATGCCGATCTTCGAATTTGACGAGATGCGGGACGCCCGCCTCATCGATGAGAACCAGCTGCTGGATTACTGGGGATACAATCCGGTCAGCTTCTTCGCCCCGAACACGAGCTACTGTTCTGCCCTGGAGTATAACCGGGAAGGGCTGGAGCTCAAAAACATGATCAAAGAGCTCCATGACAATGGGATCGAAGTGATCCTGGATGTCGTATTCAACCATACTGCCGAGGGCAATGAGCTGGGCCCCTGTTTTTCCTTCAAAGGCTTTGACAACAATGTCTACTATATGCTCACCCCTGACGGGGACTATTATAATTTCAGCGGGTGCGGGAATACGCTGAACTGCAATCATCCCGTGGTGCAGGAGATGATCCTGGACTGCCTGCGCTACTGGGTCATCGAATACCGCGTGGACGGATTCCGCTTTGACCTTGCCTCCATCCTCGGGCGCAACGAACACGGAGTCCCCATGAACCAGCCCCCTCTCCTGCGCAACCTTGCCTTTGATTCCATCCTGGGCAACATCAAGCTGATCGCAGAGGCATGGGACGCGGGCGGCCTCTATCAGGTAGGCTCCTTCCCGTCCTGGAAGCGGTGGGCGGAGTGGAACGGACGCTACCGCGACGACATGCGCTGTTTCCTGAAGGGCGATACAGGCATGGCGCGCATCGCCGCCCAGCGCATGACCGGCTCCCCGGATCTGTATGACCCGGTGTACCGCGGCGGCAATGCTTCCGTCAATTTCATCACCTGCCACGACGGTTTCACCCTGTACGACCTGTACAGCTATAACCAGAAGCACAATGAAGCAAACGGATGGGGCAACACAGACGGCTACGATGACAACAACAGCTGGAACTGCGGGGCGGAAGGAAGCACAGACGATCCCGATATCCTCGCGCTCCGCCTGAAAATGATGAAAAACGCCTGCGCGGTCCTCATGTGCAGCCGGGGGACTCCGATGTTCCTCTCCGGCGATGAATTCGGCGACACCCGCTACGGGAACAACAATCCCTACTGCCAGGATAACGAGATCTCCTGGCTGGACTGGTCCCTGCTCGCGAAAGAGCCAAACCGGGAATTGTTTGACTTCTTCCGCTATATGATCGCCTTCCGCAAGAAACATCCCGCCATCCGGCGGGATCTGGAACCCAGCTATATCGGTTTCCCGTCCATGAGTCTCCACGGGCTCACACCATGGGAGCCGGAAGCTCCGGAGAGCGCCTACGCTGCATGCGTCCTCTTCTCCGGGTATGATGAGGACTCCGGGAAGGAAGACCTTGTCTATATCGCAGTCAACGCCCACTGGCATCCCGCGCAGATGACCCTCCCGGATCTGCCGGAAGGATATGTCTGGAAGATCGCAGTCAACACAGGGGATCCCCTGCAGCAGGTTTTTGAGGAAGATGAAATGCCGGCTGCGGAGAAACAGCTGCTGCTGGGGGAGCGGTCGGTCATCGTATTTGTGGGGGAACCTGTGTGATCGGCTGAACGTCCGAAAACCCGGGAGCGGGTTTGTCGGAGACGTATTCAGCGCGGGGGTATGGGTGGGTGAGGCGACTTCGGAATGAGGCTTGGAAAAAGTAGAAATCAGGGGACACGCGTTGGGATTGGAAGAGGGATTGTCTGAGGCAAAGCCGAGTTGCCCTCTTCCAATCCCTGCTTTTAGCGTGTTCCCTGATTTCGTAGTTTTTCCTGCCTCGTGGAGCGGAGCCGATGCCAGCCATATCCCCGCGCTGAATACGTCTTCGAAGCATCTGCGCTTCACTGTTTTCGGACGTTTCGCCAACAGGACGGCTCCCCCACAATTACAGATTTAATTCACTGTTCGTTTTACATATGTTGTATGCAGGATATGATGCGCCTTCTCGCTTCCCGGCGCTCCGAGATACTCGCTGTACACCTTCTTGATGGACGGGTTCTCATGGGATTTCCTGATCTTTTTCGCCGCATCGTTGTCATACAGTGCCTTCGCGCGGATCGCTTTCACATCCTCGAAATTGCGCACGTCTGCGTGTACCTGGGGCTGTCCGCCGCCGTTGACGCAGCCGCCCGGGCAGCACATGATCTCGATGAAATGGTAGTCCGCCTCTCCGGCACGCACCTTATCCATGATGATCTTGGCATTGGAAAGCCCGGATACGACTGCCACTTTCACATCCATCCCGGCCACATTGTAGGTGGCTTCTTTGATGCCTTCTGTGCCGCGCACTTCCATGAAGTCCAGTTTTTCAAGGGTCTCTCCTGTCAGTTCTTCCACTGCGGTGCGCAGAGCCGCTTCCATAACGCCTCCGGTCGCCCCGAAGATCACGCCTGCTCCTGTGGACTCGCCTAACGGGTCATCGAATCCCTCGTCCGGCAGGCTGCGGAAGTTGATGCCCACCTTGCGGATAAGCCTTGCCAGCTCCCTCGTTGTGATAGAGATATCCACATCCGGCACTCCGGCTGCATACTGGTCGTCTCTCTGGAGCTCAAACTTCTTCGCCGTACACGGCATCACACTGACGCATACGATATCTTCCGGCGCGATGCCCATCTTCTCTGCGTAGTATGTCTTTGTGATCGCCCCGAACATCTGCTGCGGGGATTTGCAGCTCGACAGGTGCGCGAGCTGGTCCGAGTAGTAGTGCTCGCAATATTTGATCCAGCCCGGCGAGCAGGATGTCATCATCGGAAGCACACCGCCGTTTTTCACACGGTCCAGGAACTCATGCGCCTCCTCCATGATCGTCAGGTCCGCGCTGAAGTTGGTGTCAAACACTTTATCAAATCCGATCCGGCGCAGCGCTGCCGCCATCTTTCCTTCCACATCCGTGCCCATAGGGTATCCGAATTCCTCGCCCAGGGCTGCCCTTACAGCCGGCGCGGTCTGCACGACCACATGCTTCGTCTCGTCAGCGATCGCCGCGAGCACATCATCGATATTGCTCTTCTCATAGAGGGCGCCTGTCGGACATGCCGCGATGCACTGGCCGCAGCCCACGCAGCTCGTATCGCCCAGCCCCATCTCAAACGCGGAGCCGATGAATGTGGCGAATCCTCTGTTGTTCGGTCCGATCACGCCCACGCTCTGCACCTTCTCGCACACTGCGGAGCAGCGGCGGCAGAGGATGCATTTATTATTGTCGCGCACCATATGGACCGCACTTTCGTCCAGCTCATAATGGGGCATCTCGCCCTCAAAGTAATTTTCATCCGTCACGCCCAGCTCCTGGCAGAGCTCCTGGAGCTCGCAGTGTCCGCTGCGCACGCAGGAAAGACATTTCTTATCATGGACAGACAGGAGCAGTTCCAGGGTCCTTCTCCTGGAATCAAGCAGCTTCTGCGTGTTGGTCA
>DWUV01000192.1 GCA_019120595.1 Candidatus Mediterraneibacter tabaqchaliae
GAAAGATAAATTCACATAATAGGCTGGATGGGATAAGAACATATTGCCAAAGGGCGATATAGATACCTTCATGAAACAACCCTGGCTCCCCCACAAATACAGATTGGATCTTTTGGAAAAAGATGGTACAATAGAAGAAAAGTGAAAAGGGCGGGTGAGACTATGAAGCTTACTTTTATCGGAGCTGCCCATGAAGTTACGGGAAGCTGTCATTTCTTCCAGGCGGCGGGGAAAAATATCCTGATCGACTGCGGTATGGAGCAGGGACCGGATCTGTATGAGAATCCGGGTCTGCCGATCCCGGCGAAGGATGTGGACTATGTGTTCCTTACCCACGCGCACATCGACCACTCGGGGATGCTGCCAAGGCTTGCGAAGGAAGGGTTTAAGGGACAGATCTTCGCCACGTTTGCGACTGCGGATCTGTGCAACATTATGCTGCGTGACAGCGCGCATATCCAGGAGTTTGAGGCGGAGTGGCGGAACCGGAAAGGAAAGAGAGCCGGACAGCCGGAGTATGAGCCGGTGTATGTGATGCAGGATGCCCTGGACGCTATCGAGCTGCTCGTGCCATGCCAGTACGGAGAGAGGATCACCATCTGCGATGGAGTCCAGATCCGGTTTACAGATGTGGGACATCTGCTCGGATCGGCGAGCATCGAGGTCTGGGCTGAAGAGAACGGAATCACAAAGAAGATCGTATTTTCCGGGGATGTGGGAAATCTGGACCAGCCGATCATCAAGGATCCGACCTATACGGATGCGGCGGACTATGTGGTGGTAGAGTCTACTTACGGCAACCGGATCCACACAGCGGAGAAGCCGGACTACATCGGCGAGTTTACGAGGATATTAAAAGAGACGTTCGACCGGGGCGGAAATGTGGTGATCCCGTCGTTTGCAGTAGGCAGGACCCAGGAGATGCTGTATTTTATCCGTGAGATCAAGGAAAAAGACCTGCTCCCGGAATATGCGGATTTTGATGTATACCTGGACAGCCCGCTTGCCATTGAGGCGACAAAGGTATTTACCATGAACATGAGGGACTGCTTTGACGAGGAGGCCATGGCGCTGGTGAATTCGGGAGTAAATCCCCTGGTATTCCCCGGGCTTCATATATCGACTACAAGCGATGACTCAAAGATGATCAATTTTATCGAAAAGCCGAAGGTAATCATATCCGCCTCGGGAATGTGCGATGCAGGGCGTATCCGCCATCATCTGAAGCACAATCTCTGGAGACCGGAATGTACGGTGCTCTTTGTGGGATATCAGGCGAACGGCACTCTGGGGCGCAGGCTTCTCGAAGGAGAGAAGAATATCAAACTGTTCGGCGAACCCATCGAGGTACACGCCAGGATCGAGAGTCTCCACGGCGTCAGCGGGCATGCGGATATGAACGGCCTGCTGAAATGGATCGGGGCGATCCGGACGCCTGTTGAGAGAGTGTTCGTGGTCCACGGCGAGGACAATGTGACCGAAGAATTCGCGCAGACTGTCACAGAGAAATTCGGATACAGCACATGGGCTCCCTACCCCTGCTGCGAGGCGGACCTTCTGACGAACCAGATCCTCGATGAGGGCGTGAAGATCCCGGTGAAGGCGAAGAAACCGGCGCAGCGCAGGGCGGACAATGCATTCGACCGTCTGGTTGCGGCAGGGAAGCGGCTGCTGGATATTATCTACAGAAATGAAGGACTCTCCAATAAGGACAAAGCAAAATTCGAAGCTCAGATCAATAATCTTTCCGATAAGTGGGATGACTGAGCGGGATATCGCACCGCTGTGTTTGTCAAGGACTAAAACTTTATAAAATTTTCCTGCTCCCGGAATATCTTTCCGCCCGGGTGAGAATCATTCTAAGTAGAAAATGCTTAGGAGGATTCTTGGGATGATGGTGAACAAGGTTGAACTTTGCGGAGTGAATACATCGAAGCTCCCGCTTTTAAAAGAAGAGGAAAAGGCAGAGCTCTTCGAGAGGATCAAAGCCGGGGACGAGGAAGCCCGGGAGCAGTATATCAAAGGAAATCTCCGGCTGGTATTGAGTGTGATCAAGCGGTTCGAGAGCAGCAGCGAGAATGCGGACGACCTGTTCCAGATCGGCTGTGTCGGACTGATGAAAGCAGTGGATCATTTTGACCCGACAAGGCTTGTGAAGTTTTCCACCTATGCGGTGCCCATGATCATCGGGGAGATCCGAAGATATCTCAGGGACAACAGCCCCATGCGGGTCAGCAGGTCGCTGAGGGATACCGCGTACAAGGCGATCTACGCGAAGGAAGGATATATCCGGCGGCATATGAAGGAGCCCACGGTACAGGAGATCGCGGATGAAATCGGGATCTCAAAGGAAGACGTGGTCTACGCCCTGGACGCGATCCAGATGCCGGTCAGCCTGCACGAGCCTGTGTACAGCGACGGCGGGGACACACTGTACGTGATGGATCAGGTAAGCGACAAGAAAAACAAAGAAGAAAACTGGGTGGAAGAGCTCTCCCTGGAAGCGGCCATGGAAAGGCTCAATGAGAGGGAGCGGTATATCATTACCCTGCGGTTCTTTGAGGGGAAGACGCAGATGGAAGTGGCGGAGCAGATCAATATCTCCCAGGCGCAGGTGAGCCGCCTGGAGAAAAATGCCCTGAAGATCATGAGAAAATATCTCCTCGGGGACTGAAGCCTGCCCGCGGACACCTGTTTCATCTGAAAAGCCGCACAGAAGAATGCGGAAGAGAAGACAGACAACAAAAGAGAAGACAGACGAAAGGAAGAGCAGTACAATGGATTATAAAGCATGCATATTTGACCTGGACGGCACTTTGACAGATACGCTGGAATCCCTGACATTTTCAGTCAATGAGACGATGAAGGAGATCGGATTTCCCGGCATTACGCAGGAGCAGTGCAGGCAGTTCGTGGGAAACGGCGCAAAGGTGCTGATCGAAAAGGCGCTCCGCGCAGGCGGGGATGAAACGCTGAGCTGTTTTGACGAGGCGTTCGCCGCTTACGGGCGTATCTTTGATGAGAACTGTACTTACCGCGTGACGCCCTATCAGGGGATCCCGGAGCTTTTGAAGGCTCTGAAGGAAAGAGGGTTCAGGCTGGGCGTCCTGTCCAATAAGCCGGACCGCCAGGCAGTGCATGTGGTGGAGACGATCTTTGGCAGGGGTGTTTTCGATACCGTGAGGGGACAGAGGGACGGCGTGCCGAGAAAGCCGGACCCGGCGGCAGCCCTGGCTATGGCGGAAGCATTCGGCGCGGCTCCTGAGGAGACAGTCTATATCGGAGATTCTGAGGTGGACGCGGCGACCGGGAGAGCGGCGGGCATGGAGACGGTGCTCGTATCCTGGGGGTTCCGCCCGAGGGAAGTGCTGGAGAAGGCCGGCGAAGGACGGGCAAAGATCGCGGACTCTGCGGAGGAGATACTTGAGATGATCGATGAGAGGAGGAAGGTACATGAGTGATTACAGTGAGATCTGCCTGAAGACATTTTTGAAGGACCAGGGAAAGCTTTTTGACGAGCCGGTGGCTGAAAATCTGGAGGAGGCAGAGGCTTTTCTGGAGGACTGCATGGCAGTTGTGGTCGATTCCCTGGATGAGGTGAGAGAATATTTTGAGGAAGAGGGAGTTGATGTAGACGGGATGGCTCCGGAGGAACTGGAGGAAGCCTCCGAGGTGTTCCCTCTCCCGGACGGGAAATATCTGATCGTAGAAGGATGACAGGATATCCTCCCTGTTAAGAGGTGCAGAGAGGACGGAGAAAGGCCGCAGTTTATTTGACTGCGGCTTTTCCTGCGGCTTCTTTTATGGCGTCCAGTATGATCTGGGATGTATAAGGCGCATCTTCAGACAGGGAGATATCGTCTAAGGATTGTGTCTCATACACCTGCTCGGCGATATCTTCTATGGCGGGCTGTATGAGCGGGAACATGGTGGTCACGGTCTCATCCAGGTTGGAGAAGCGGATGGAATTGATCCGCGTGCTGTCCACGGCCACTTCTACCTCCAGGTTTGTGTTGTTTAATGTAAGTGTGGATGTATAGATCCCCGGAGTATACTGCTTCCCCGTATCCGCGCTGCCTGCGTCTCTGTCAGGACGGAACATGATGAACAGAAGGATGATGAGCAGGATCCCAAGTGCCGCAAAGATGGCAGTGTAGATGATCTCCTTCATGTGCAGGACAACGATTTTTGTTCTGGAACTCATAGAGTTACCTCCCGGTCGATCCGGCTGCCGCTTCCGCGGCGGTCCGTTTTTTATAAGTGTATGACCGAAAAAAAGAAAATATTCATAGCCGCTGCGTGACAAACAGGGAAGGATGCTGTACAATAGCTTGTGCGGCAGGAGCGGGCTCTGTGCAGATCCGTGCATCAATGCAGAAGAAAGCCCGCGGGCTGAAAAAGACAGGAAGGAAGAATTGCAGAAATGTTTATCATAGCAGGACTGGGGAACCCTGACAGACAGTACGAAGGCACAAGGCACAATGCAGGCTTTGATGTAATAGACCGGATCGCGGAGAAATACAATATAGCAGTGGATACAAAGAAGCACAGAGCTTATATCGGAAAAGGGATCATAGACGGACAGAAGGTGATCCTGGCAAAACCGCAGACATATATGAATCTGAGCGGGGAGAGCATACGCAGCCTTGTGGACTATTACAAGATCGATGAGGAGAATGAGCTTCTTGTGGTTTATGACGATATCAGCCTGGATGTGGGGCGGCTCCGCATCCGCGCCAAAGGGAGCGCGGGCGGCCACAACGGGATCAAAAATATCATTGCCCATCTCGGGACCCAGGTTTTCCCGCGGATCAAAGTGGGAGTGGGAGAAAAGCCGAAAGGATACGACCTTGCGGACTATGTGCTCGGACATTTCTCAAAAGCGGAGAGAGAGCGGATGGAGGAAGGGTATGATCACGCGGTCCGGGCGGCGGAGATGATCGTGTCCGGACAGCTGAGTGAAGCGATGAATGAATTTAACCGGAAAAAGAAAGAATAGAGGGAAGAGATAAAACGATGCAGGCTTTACTGGAACCGCTGGCAGAACTTGCGGATTATCAGGAATTATTACGTGACAGGAAAAAAGGAAACGGCATCATACAGGTGGCGGGATGCACCAATACCCAGAAGACCCATCTGATGTATGCGCTTGGCGATGGCTTTGAGTACAGGGTCATCGCTTTTTCCAGTGAGGAAAAGGCGAAGAAGGCGTATGAAGAGTACAGGCTGTTTACGGATGACGTTTATCTGTACCCTGCCAGGGATCTGCTCTTTTACTATGCGGATATCAAAGGAAAAGTGCTGACGGACCAGAGGATGCAGGTGCTCAGGGCGCTGATCGAGAAAGAAGAGGGAACGTCTGTCACTGTGATCACGACCATGGACGCCTTCCTGGACGGCCTGCCCCATCCCGGGGAGATCCGCGGGGCGCGGATCTGCGCTGAGGGCGGGGATACGATCGACCTGACAGAGTTTGAGGCGCGGCTGGCGTCCATGGGATACGAGAGGGAGAGCCAGATCGAGGGCCCCGGACAGTTCGCTGTGAGGGGCGGGATCGTGGATGTGTTCCCACTGACTGAGGAGCTGCCCGTGCGGATCGAGCTCTGGGGGGATGAGATCGATTCCATCCGCAGCTTTGACGTTGAGAGCCAGCGCTCAGTGGAGAATTTAAGTGATGTTACGATCTATCCGGCATCGGAGAACTGGGCGGACGGGCTTGAAACAGTCTCCTTCCTGGAGTATTTCCCGAAGGAGAAGAGTCTCCTTTTCCTGGATGAGCCGCAGCGGCTCCAGGAGATGGCGGAAGAGGTGGAGCAGGAGTATTTCCACAGCCGGGAGAGCCGGGCTGAGGCGGGGATGGAAGAGACCCAGGAAGAGCGGCTCAGAGTGTTCCAGACAAAGGACATCATCGGCAGGATGAACGGGTACAGCGGCATCGGCACCACGACTCTGGAGTCCAGGTGCGGGATGTTCCGGGTAAGGAAGGTATACAGCATCCAGGCCAAAGGAGTGAATCCGTACAACAACAGCTTTGAACTCCTGACCCGTGACCTGAAGCGGCTGAAACGGGAAGGATACCGGGTTGTGCTCCTGTCCGCCTCCAGGACAAGGGCAAAACGACTGGCAGAGGATCTAAGGGATTATGACCTGAGCAGCTTTTACAGCGACGATATGGAGCGGACCGTAAAGCCGGGTGAGATCATGGTTTCCTGCGGCTATGCGGCGGAGGGGTACGAGTACCCCATGCTGAAATTTATGGTCATCTCTGAGACGGACATCTTCGGAAGGAAGAAAAAGAAAAAGCGGCGCAGGAAGTATGAGGGACAGAAGATCCAGGATTTCGCGGAGCTCAAGCCCGGCGATTATGTGGTCCATGAAAACCACGGGATCGGCGTCTACCAGGGGATCGAGAAGATCGAGGTGGATAAGGTCGTAAAGGATTATATGAAGATCTCCTATGCAGAGGGCGGCGTCCTTTATATCCCGGTGGCGCAGATGGACCTGATCCAGAAATATGCCGGGGCGGATGCGAAAAAGCCCCGTCTCAACAAGCTGGGAACCGTCCAGTGGGGAAAGACAAAGAGCCAGGTGAAGAAGGCCGTGCAGAGCGTCGCGGAAGATCTGGTGAAGCTGTACGCGTCGCGCCAGCGCTCGGAGGGCTTTGTCTACGGACCGGATACAGTCTGGCAGAAGGAATTCGAGGAGATGTTCCCCTTTGAGGAGACAGAAGACCAGATGCAGGCCATCGAAGACACGAAACATGATATGGAGAGCACGAAGATCATGGACCGGCTCGTCTGCGGGGATGTGGGCTACGGCAAGACAGAGATCGCGATCCGGGCCGCCTTTAAGGCGGTCCAGGAGGGCAAGCAGGTGGTATACCTTGTGCCCACTACGATCCTGGCGCAGCAGCATTACAATACCTTCGTGCAGAGACTTAAGGACTTCCCGGTCAGGATCGACCTGCTCTGCAGGTTCCGGACCGCGGCCCAGCAGAAAAAGACAGTGGAAGACCTGAAAAAAGGGTTGGTGGACATTGTCATCGGCACGCACCGCGTGCTGTCAAAGGATGTGTGCTTTAAGGATCTGGGGCTTCTGATCATTGACGAGGAACAGCGCTTCGGAGTGGCTCACAAAGAGAAGATCAAGAAATTAAAGGAAAATATCGATGTGCTCACCCTGACAGCCACCCCCATCCCGAGGACGCTCCACATGAGCCTGATCGGGATCCGCGACATGAGCGTCCTGGAGGAGGCGCCTCATGACCGGATGCCCATCCAGACTTATGTCATGGAGTACAATGACGAGATGGTCCGGGAGGCAGTCACCCGGGAGCTGGCAAGAGGCGGCCAGGTGTACTATGTGTACAACCGGGTCACGGATATCGCGGATGTGGCGGGGAAGATCCAGCAGCTCGTGCCTGAGGCAAATGTGGCGTTTGCCCACGGACAGATGAAGGAGCGGGAGCTGGAGGATATCATGTATGATTTCATCAACGGCGACATCGATGTCCTTGTCTCCACCACGATCATTGAGACCGGGCTTGACATCTCCAATGCAAATACTATGATCATCCAGGACGCGGACCGGTTCGGGCTCTCCCAGCTCTATCAGCTCAGGGGGCGTGTGGGTCGGTCGAACCGGATGGCGTACGCCTTCCTTCTGTACCGCAGGGATAAGCTCTTAAAAGAAGTGGCGGAGAAGCGCCTTGCCGCGATCCGGGAATTTACCGATCTGGGGTCCGGCATCAAGATCGCCATGCGGGACCTGGAGATCCGCGGCGCGGGGAACCTTTTGGGAGAAGCGCAGAGCGGGCACATGGAGGCAGTGGGGTATGACCTCTACTGCAAGATGCTCAATGAGGCGGTGGCAAAGCTCAAGGGCGGAGAAGCGGAAGAGAGCTTCAATACGTCCGTGGACCTGAACATCGACGCCTACATCCCGGAATCCTATATTAAGAATGAATACCAGAAACTGGATGTCTACAAGCGGATCGCCGCCATCGAGACAGAAGAAGATATGGATGATATGATGGAAGAGCTGATCGACCGCTTCGGGGATATCCCGAAGAAGGTACAGCAGCTTTTGCATATCGCGGCGCTCAAAGGGCTGGCACACTCGGCTTATGTCACCGCAGTGGAGCAGAAGGGGGAAGAATTTAAGTTCACCATGTATGAGAAGGCGAAGATCGATCCCCGGAAGATCCCTGCCCTCCTGCAGTCCTACAGGAACAGCCTTGTGTTTAAGACGGAAGAACCGCCGTATTTTCTGTACAGGAAGACGGGCAGGAGCGGGAAGGACAAGGGAGAGGATATCCTGGCGCTCCTGCGGAAGATCCTGGAGGATATCCGATCCCTGCACATGTAAGTATATGGTTACTGTGAACAGTAACGGTGTATGTGCAGGTTTGTAAACATTTTGTGATTCGGGCTTGTTAGTTTTATAAAAACACGATATAATGTATCAGTGTATGCGGGATAAGTACAAAAGATGCCCGCCCTGAGATTCCGGGATACTGCGGGAGCAGGATACAGAGAGAAAAGAGGAGGCTGGTTATGGTACAGTTTGGAAAAAAGGCGGCGGTCCTGACAGCAGCCGGCGTGTTTGCGGCGATGTCTGTGACAGGATGCAGCGGATCGATCGATACAGACGCTGTTGTGGCAACAGTCGGGGATGAGGACATTACCCTTGGGGTGGCGAATTTTTACGCCAGGATGATACAGGGACAGTATGAAACTTATTATGCAGGCATGATGGGCACGACCGCAGAGGAGATGTGGGCTCAGGATGCAGGAGATGATAAGACGTATGAGGAGTCCATGAAAGACAGCATCATGGAGAATCTGGAGAATCTGTATATTATATCTCAGCATGCGGCGGATTATGAGGTCTCACTGTCTGAGGACGAGCAGAAGGCGATCGAAGACGCGGCTGTAAAGTTCGGGGAAGACAATACGGAAGAGGCAAAAGAGATCGTCTCAGGATATCAGAAATATGTAGAGAAATTCCTTGAGCTCTCTGCGATCCAGAATAAGATGGACAGCAAGATGAGAGAGGGCGTGGATGAGGAAGTGTCCGATGAAGAGGCAGCGCAGAAGAGTATGGATTATGTGTACTTCTCCTACACATCGACAGATGATTCCGGCAATTCCACAGAATTGACGGACGAGGAGAAGGAAACGCTCAAGACATCCGCACAGTCCCTTGCCGACAGAGTGAAAGGTGGCGAGGACATGGCGGCTGTTGCTGAGGAGCTGGGCGTGGAAGTGCAGACGGAAACATTCGATTCCGAGAGCACGGCTCCGAGTGAGGAGCTGGTGGCAGCGGCAGACGCTCTGGCAGCGGAAGGTGATGTGACGGATGTTGTGGAGACAGATTCCGGACTCTATGTGGCGAAACTGACCAGCCTGCTCGACCGCGAGGCTACAGATCAGGAGAAGACGAATATCATCGAGGAGAGAAAACAGGAACAGTATGATTCCCTTCTCGAAGAGTGGAGAGACGCAGCTGATATCGAAGTCAACGAAAAAGTATGGGAGAAAGTAGACTTTGACGAAACCGGAGTGACGATCATCACTTCAGAGGAAGAGGCATCTGAAGACGGAACGGCGGATGATGGCAGCACGGATACAGCTGATACGGGCTCTGAGGAATGATCAGAGATTGGCAGAAAGTATTATAAATATCGGGAAATAAGGCAAAAGCAGGAGTGGATTGGTTTTACAGTTGCTCCTGCTATAAAAATGAGATGCCGGTTAATACCAAATTTTTGAATCCCTGCTATCAGGATTTCCAAATTGGTATTAACCGGCATCCTCTGATTTATTTATAAAATCCGGGAAATTTTTACTGCCCTATCTTTTCAGATATACTCGCACTTCTCAAAGTAATGCATCAGGATATCCGCGCAGTTCTCCACACCCAGCTCGGAGGTATCCATGATCATATGATAATCGTTCACATCACCCCATGTCTTGCCGGTATGCTCATAATAATAGGAGGCTCTCTCCTCGTCAGTTTTCTCCACCTTCTCCTTCGCCTCATCGTAGGACAGGTTATCCTTGCCCATGATCCGGCGGATGCGGTCCTCTTTGTCCGCGCATACGAAGATATTCAGCACGTTCATCCTGTCTTTGAGGATATCAGAAGCGCATCTCCCGAGGATGATGCAGGGCTTCTCCGCCAGTTTGCGGATGGCTTCCGCCTCGCTCTCATACATGTGGTCGTGGATCTGTTCCTCGATGTACGCCTTGTCGTATACAGGGATGTCGAGACGTTCGGAAAGTTCTTTTGCGATGATGCTTGCTCCGGTTCCGAAACGTCTGCTCATGGTGATCACTAATTTCATAAGAACTCCTCCTTCGTAAGTTTAAATACAGGTTATCTGATATTATAACACTTCTTCCGCGATTTGTCCTGCCAGAGATGTGATTTCTTCCATCTGGGATTCTTTTACAGCGGATTTGATGGTGACCGCTCCGTCCAGGAGACGCATATTCTTCATCTCGCCGACCTTGGCGGAGATCAGTTTGGTGGACTGGGGAGCCCAGGTGCCGTTCCCTAAGACTGCCACTGTGCGGTTCTGCAGCGCCAGCGCCTTCATGTCCTCCAGGTAATTGTCCATGAGCGGGTAGATGCCGTTGTTGTAAGTGGGTGCCGCCAGGACGATATGGCTGTATTTGAAGCTGTCGGAGATCAGCTCGGATACATGGGTCTTGGAGATGTTGTGCATCCGGATATTTTTTACGCCTGCCTCAGCGAGGGCTGCGGCGAAGATCTCAGCCATGTTCTCTGTGTTCCCGTACATGGAAGCGTAGGCGATCATGACGCCTTTTTCCTCCGGCTCATATCTGCTCCAGATATCATATTTCCCGATGATGTAGTCCAGGTCCGTGCGCCAGATCGGTCCGTGGAGGGGGCAGATGACGCTGATATCAAGCCCTGCGGCTTTTTTCAGCACGTTCTGCACCTGCATGCCGTATTTGCCGACGATATTTGTATAGTAGCGGCGAGCCTCGTCCAGCCAGTCACGGTCAAAATCTACTTCGTCATTAAAGATGTTGCCGTTGAGCGCCCCGAAAGTTCCGAACGCATCAGCGGAAAAGAGGACTTTATCCGTCTCATCGTAGGTCATCATCGCCTCCGGCCAGTGCACCATGGGAGCCATGACGAAGTGGAGAGTGTGCTTCCCGGAAGAGAAGGTGTCCCCTTCCTTTACAGTAACTGTCCTGCCGTCCAGGTCAAAGTCAAAGAACTGGCTGATCATGGGGAAGGTCTTTGCGTTTCCGATGAGCTTCATATCCGGATAGCGCAGGACCAGTTCTTCGATCATAGCGCAGTGGTCCGGTTCCATGTGGTTCACTACGAGATAATCCAGGGCGCGTCCGTCCAGTGCGGCTTTTACGTTCTCAAGGAACTGGCGGCCGATGGAATAGTCCGCGGAGTCAAAAAGGACAGTCTTCTCATCAAGGAGAAGATAGGAATTGTAAGAGACTCCCTTTGTGAGCGGGAAGATGTTTTCGAAGAGCTCCAGCCTCCGGTCGCTGCCGCCGACCCAGTAGAGATCCTCAGTTACTTTTCTAAAACAGTGCATGATGATTCCTCCTTATGCAATGGCCGCATCCGGCGCGGCCAGACAAAATCTTAAGACGTATCTATTCTAACATAAAAGCAGAAATTCGCAATACGCCAGAGACGCCGGAAATGTATTTATTTGAGAGCAGAGCGGAAAAAGAGGAGAAATTCAAGCTGAAGCGGCAAAGATTCTGTGGTAATATAGTGATGGATGATCTTAAAGATGAAATTAAATGGGAAGAAAGGCGGAAATAGACATGGTATTTGTATGTTACCCGAAATGCAGCACATGCATGAAAGCGAAAAAATGGCTGGAGGAGAAAGGCCTGGAGTATGAGCTGCGCGATATCAAGGCGGACAATCCCACAGCAGAAGAACTCAAAGAATGGCATCAGAAGAGCGGACTGCCGCTGAAGCGCTTCTTTAACACAAGCGGGAACCTGTACAAAGAGATGAAATTAAAGGACAGGCTGCCTGATATGGACGAGGAAGAGCAGTTCGCCCTCCTTGCCTCAGACGGCATGCTCGTGAAGCGCCCGATCCTTGTGGATGGGGATACGGTCCTGACAGGATTTAAAGAAAAAGAATGGGAAGAAAAATTGATTTAGCACTTTAACTTGAAAAAGCAATGTGGTATACTGGTAGCAGTTCTGCCGCGAAGCGGCATATTGAAGGAGGTATACACAATGATATGGGCAAAGGAAGAGACTCTGCCGAGAGATGAGATCGAAGCCATACAGTTCGCAAAGCTGAAGGGCACGGTCCGCTATATCTATGACAGGGTAAAGCCTTACCGTGAAAAAATGGATGCGGCAGGGATAAAGCCGGAGGATATCCGTTCACTGGATGACCTTAAGAAACTGCCGTTTACATACAAGGCGGATTTCAGGGACAACTACCCGGACGGGCTGTTCGCGGTGGACAAAAAGGAAATCGTGCGCTACCATGCAAGTTCCGGCACGACAGGCAAGCCGACGGTCGTGGGGTACACGAGGAATGACCTGGATATGTGGCTGAACAATGTGGCAAGGATCGCCTGCATGGGCGGCGCGACAGCGGACGATGTGGCGCAGATCTCGTTCGGGTACGGCACATTCACAGGAGCGCTGGGACTCCACGGGGGACTTGAAAAGATCGGGGCGTCCGTGATCCCGATGTCTTCAGGGAATACGAACAAGCAGATCATGTTCTTACAAGATATGGGAGTGACCCTTCTCGTGGCCACACCGTCCTACGCCCTGCACTTGGGCGAGGAGATCCGCAAAAGAGGCATCGACCCGGCGAAGGACTTAAAGCTCCACATCGGGCTGTTCGGCGGCGAGGGCATGACCGAGCCCATGCGCGACGAGATGCACAAGGTCTGGGGAGACCAGTTCATCTGCACCCAGAACTACGGCATGAGCGAGCTGTGCGGGCCGGGTGTGGCAGGAGAGTGTACGGAGCTGTGCGGCATGCATGTCAATGAGGACTGGTTCATCCCGGAGGTCATTGACCCGGAGACAGAAGAAGTGCTCCCGCCGGGAGAGCTGGGAGAACTGGTGGTGACCTGCCTCGGCAAGGAAGCCCTGCCCCTGGTCAGATACCGGACCGGCGACCTGACGCGGCTGATGTATGAGCCGTGCAGATGCGGGCGCACCACATGCAGGATCGAGAATATCTCCGGGCGCGCGGACGACATGCTCGTGATCCGCGGCGTCAATGTATTCCCGACCCAGATCGAGGAAGTGCTCTTAAAGATCGAAGAGATCGGACCGCACTATGAGATCCTCGTGGAGAGGAAGAACAGGCTGGATGTCATGACGATCACTGTGGAGCTGATCGATGACAGGCTGCTCGACAGCTACGGAAAGCTGAGCGAGCTGGAAGCCAGGATCCAGAGAGCCCTGAAGGCACAGTTAGGGCTTGCGACCCAGATCCGCCTGGTAGCCCCGAATTCGCTGAAGCGGTTTGAGGGCAAGGCAAAGAGAGTGACAGATTTACGAAAGGATGGACTGTAAAATGGGAGAAAGAGTGATCATGCTGGGCAACGAGGCGATCGCCCGCGGAGCATACGAGGCAGGGGTAAAAGTATCCTCTGCATATCCGGGGACGCCCAGCACAGAGATTAGTGAATACCTTGTCCAGTACAGGGACGATGTATATGAGGAGTGGGCGCCGAATGAGAAAGTGGCGACTGAGGTTGCCGTAGGCGCGAGCCTTTCCGGAGTGCGCTCCATGGCGTGTATGAAGCATGTGGGGCTGAATGTGGCGGCTGACCCGCTGTATTCCGTATCCTATATGGGAGTGAACGGAGGGCTTGTCATCGTAGTGGCAGACGATCCGGGACTGTACAGCTCCCAGAACGAGCAGGATACAAGGATGGTGGCAAGGGCAGCCCAGATCCCGGTGATCGAGCCGTCGGACAGCGCGGAGGCAAAGGAGTTCTTTAAGGCTGCTTTTGAGCTGAGCGAGAAATTTGACCGTCCGTTCATCTTCCGCACGACGACGAGACTGGCGCACTCCCAGGGACTGGTGGAGCTGTGTGAACGTGTGGAGCCGGAGGATAAGCCTTATGAGAAAAATGTGACAAAGAATGTCATGATGCCGGGCAACGCGAAGATCCGCCATATCGAGATCGAGAAGCGCAACCTGGAACTGGCGGAAGCTGCCAATACGCTGCCCATCAATGTGGTGGAAATGAACGATACAAAGATCGGCGTCATCACCAGCGGTATCCCGTACCAGTATGTAAAAGAGGCGATGCCGGAAGCGTCCGTGCTGAAACTGGGCATGGTGAACCCGCTCCCGAGGAAACTGATCGAAGATTTCGCGTCAAAGGTTGACACATTATATATTGTAGAGGAACTCGATCCGGTGATCGAGGAGCAGGTGAAGTCCTGGGGCATCGAGTGTACAGGAAAGGAAATCCTCACTGTCCAGGGCGAGTACAGCGCCAACATGCTCAGAGAAGCGATCCTGAAGCAGGACCTGGGCCTCAAAGAGCCGGCGAAAGCGCCGGGAAGGCCGCCGATCCTCTGTCCGGGATGTCCGCACAGGAGCGTATTCTATGTGCTGAACAAGCTGAAAATGCACGCGGCAGGAGATATCGGCTGCTATACACTGGGCGCAGTGGCGCCGCTGAGCGTGATCGATACGACCATGTGCATGGGCTCCAGCATCTCCACCCTGCACGGGATGGAAAAGGCAAAGGGCAAAGACTACATAAAGAACTGGGTGGCAGTGATCGGGGATTCCACATTTATGCACACAGGCGTGAATTCCCTGATGAACATGGTATACAACAATGCCACAGGCACGGTCATCATCATGGATAACTCGACGACAGGCATGACCGGGCACCAGGACCACGCGGCCACAGGAAAGACGCTCCAGGGAGATCCGACCTACGCGATCAACATCCAGGCGCTCTGCCGCGCTATCGGCGTGAAGAATGTGTATGAGATCAACGCGTTCGACCTGCCGCTCCTGGAGAAGACGATCAAAGAGGAAAATGAGAAGGACGAGGTGTCTGTCATCATCACAAAGACGCCCTGCGTGCTTCTTGATAAGCGCAAAAAACCGCTTTATACCGCCCATGCGGATAAATGCAAAAAGTGCGGCATGTGCATGAAGCCCGGATGTCCGGCAATGACAAAGAACCCGGACGGTACGATCCGCATCGATGATACGATGTGCACGGGCTGCGGGCTGTGCGAGCAGCTCTGTAAATTTGACGCCATCGAGCTTGTAAAGGAGGGAGAATAGTCATGGCAGTAAAGAATATTATGATCGTCGGTGTGGGCGGTCAGGGAACTCTCCTCACAAGCCGTATCTTAGGAGGCCTGACGATCGCGGGAGGCTATGATGTGAAGCTGTCCGAGGTACATGGGATGGCGCAGAGGGGCGGAAGTGTTGTGACCTTTGTGCGCTACGGCGACAAGGTGGCAGAGCCCATCGTGGAAGAGGGGCAGGCTGACGTGATCATCGCGTTTGAGAGGCTGGAGGCCCTCAGGTACGCGCATTTCCTGAAAAAAGACGGGGTGCTCATCGTCAATGACTGGCGGATCGACCCCATGCCGGTCGTCATCGGCGCGGCGCAGTATCCGGAAAATATACTGGAAGATCTGGAAAAAGATCATAAAGTCTATAAGGTAAATGCCACAGAAGAGTCAAAGAAGCTGGGAAATCCCCGTGTGTTCAACCTGATCGTGCTGGGGATCGCCGCGCAGCATATGGACTTTACAAAAGAGCAGTGGTATGAGGTGATCGAAAAGACAGTGCCTCCGAAGACAGTGGAGATCAATAAAAAAGCATTTGACGTAGGTTACGGCATCGCGCAGTAACTTCGGTCAGATAGAAAACAGTTTGTGATGAAGGGCGGTGATAGTAATGATCAGGCAGATATCAGTATTTGTGGAAAATCAGCCGGGGAGCATGATGAACGTGACCTCTGTCCTCACAGAGGAGCATGTAAACATCCGCGCGATCTCAACGTTCGACACGCCGGAGTTCGGCATCATGCGCCTTGTAGTCGATGATCCTGTCCGGGCAAAGGAGAGCCTCACTAAGAGAGGATTTGTGACCAGAGTCAGCGATGTGATCGGGGCGGAACTCCAGGACGAGAAGGGCAACTTAAACCAGATGCTCAAGATCCTCGCAGACGGACAGATCAATGTGAACTATATTTATTCTTTTGTGATCCGCGAAGGGAAAGCTCCTGTCATGGTATTTCATACGGACGATTTTGAGAGAGCGGAAAATGTCCTCCGGGCTGCCGAAGTAAAGCTCGTAGAGGAAGAAGAACTATAAGGATATCAAAGGAGAAATAAGAAAATGGCGGCAGTATCATTAGAAAACTGGGTAGAGCGGATCAGGGATCCGAAGATCGAATGCATGAGCAGGGATGAGATGGCGGACCTCCAGAGCCGGCGTCTCGTGGATGTGGTAAAGAGAGTATACGACAATGTGCCATTCTACCGCAGGAAGATGCAGCAGAGAGGCGTGGAGCCGGGGGATATCCGGTCCATCGAGGATATCGGGAAACTTCCGTTTACTACAAAGGAAGACTTGAGGGATAATTATCCGTTCGGGCTTCTTGCGATCCCGAAGAAAGACGTGGTGCGTGTGCAGGGAACCTCCGGAACGACGGGAAAACTTACGATCGCACCGTACTCCCAGAAAGATGTAGATGTATGGGGAGAATGCGTGGCAAGAGGCCTGACGATGGCGGGACTTACGGAGGAAGATATCATCCATGTCTGCTACGGGTACGGACTCTTTACCGGAGGACTGGGACTTGACTACGGCGCGAAAGCGCTGGGCGCGATGGCGATCCCCATGTCAGCGGGCAACACGAAGCGCCAGATGATGTGCATGGAAGACCTGGGCGCCACTGCGTTCGCGTGCACTCCTTCTTACGCGCTGTATCTTGCGGAGTCCATCCAGGAGGCAGGGCTTGTTGACCATATGAAGTTAAAGGCAGGCATTCACGGGGCGGAGCCCTGGACAGAGGAGATGCGCAAGAAGATCGAGAGCATCCTCCACATCAACTGCTTCGATATCTACGGGCTGTGTGAGATCACCGGACCGGGCGTAGCGCAGGACTGCATCCACAAGGCAGGGCTTCATGTGCATCACGACTATTTCTATCCGGAAGTGCTCGATCCTGCGACGCATGAGCGCTGCGCGGACGGCGAGACCGGAGAACTGGTATTCACAACGCTGGCGAAAGAGGCCATGCCTCTGATCCGCTACCGCACGAAGGATCTGACCAGCATTGACCACAGTACCTGTGAGTGCGGACGTACTCTTCCGAGGATCTCCAAGTTCACCGGAAGGACAGACGACATGAAAGTCATCCGCGGCGTCAATGTATTCCCGACCCAGGTGGAGACCGCACTCCTGTCCATGGGCGGCGTGGTAGCGCCTCACTATCTGATGATCGTTGACAGAGAGGATAATATGGACGTCCTGACCGTAATGGTGGAAGTGGACGAGAGCGTATTCTCTGACGAGATCCGTAAGCTGGACGCGCTGCGCAATAAGATCGCAGCTACACTTAAGACCGCGCTCGGCGTCTCAGTGAGAGTGAAGCTGGTAGAGCCGAAGTCGATCCAGAGAAGCGAGGGCAAGGCTGTCCGCGTGATCGACAACAGAAATCTGAAATAAGAGAGGGAGGTAGAAGTTATGGGAATCACGATCCAACAGTTATCGGTATTTTTGGAAAACCGTGAAGGAAGGCTGGACGAAGTGCTCTCTGTCCTTGCGGGAAATGACGTGAACATCGTCGCTCTCAGCCTGGCGGATACAACAGAGTACGGCATGCTCCGCATGATCGTATCCGATCCGAACAAAGGAAAAGCGGTCCTGAAAGAAAACGGCATCACAGCCATGCTCACAGATGTGGTCGCGCTCCGGGTGCCCCATGAGACAGGGTCTTTAAGCCGCGCCATGCACCAGATCGTGGAGGGCGAGGTGAACATTGAATATATGTACGCATTCGCCAACGGCGAGGATGCTTCTGCTGTCCTCAAATGCGATGACCCTGCAAGGGTAGTGGATATCCTGAGGGGAAGCGGATTTGATGTGTGGGAAGCTTCGGAGGCGTACGTGTCCAATATAAAGAACGCATTGTAGAGGACATATTGCAGAGAACAGTGTTTTTCCTGTCAGACATCCGCAACGGGTTAAAATAATAAAAACAGAGCTGCCGTATCATAGGTCGGGAACGATCCAAACCAATGATACGGCAGCTCTGTTTTTTAATCGCATTTCTCAGTATAGCTTTTTAATAATAAATCAAGTCTGTTTATATATTAAAAGGTACATTAAAAAATCTGATTAAAGTTTTACTACATTTGTTGCCTGCGGTCCCTTAGCGCCTTCTGTCACTTCGAATTCAACAGCCTGGCCTTCCTCCAGAGTTTTGAACCCATCCATTACGAGTCCTGAGTAGTGGACGAAGATGTCGTTTCCCTCAGAATCAGAGATGAATCCATAGCCCTTCTGGTTGTTAAACCATTTCACTGTACCTGTCATTGTGCTGCCCTCCATTTAAGAAAAATAAATAAGTTCCTGCACTGTCCCGAAAAGGAACAATACTGGCTCAGTGTAGCATGTTTACCAATAAAAGTCAACGGATTTCTATGCTGTTCCATGAAATTATACAAAAAATGGTGTGTGCTTGTATTCGGGACATACGTCCGTTAAAATGGGGACAGAATGAATATGAAATGAGGGACCACAATGAAAGTATCAACAAAGGGAAGATACGCTCTGGAGATCGCCGCGGACCTTGCGATGCACTCTGACAGTGAGCATCGGGAGAGCCTGAAAAATATCGCCCGCCGCCGGGATCTGTCCGAAAAATATCTGGAGAGGATCGTGAAAATGCTCTGCAGGGCCGGGATCGTATCCTCCGCGCGAGGCGCCCGCGGCGGGTACTGTCTGGCAAAAGATGCGCGGGAGATCACCCTGCTGGAAATCCTGGAGGCATCTGAGGGGGAGCTCGCGCCCGTGCCGTGCCTGACCCGGGAGACAGACTGCGGTATAGAGTGCGGCCAATGCCCCACAAGAGAGGTGTGGGGGGAGATGTGGGAGATCATAAAAAAGACAGCGGGGGAAGTCACGGTGGCGGATCTGCAATCACAGGCTCCCTCGCAAATACAGATTTAAATTATATTGACATGGTAGGTTTTTGATGATATAACTATGCTGTAAAATACATATTAAAAGAGTAGGAATTAGGAGGGGATACGCGGATGAGGCTGTCTACAAAAGGAAGATACGGACTGCGTGCGCTGGTGGACCTTGCCGCGCATGAAGAGGGAGAGGCGGTCTCCCTCGCCAGGACCGCGCAGAGGCAGAAGCTGTCCCTGAATTATCTGGAGCAGGTATTCGGGATGCTCCGCAGGGCGGGGATCGTAGCCGGAGTTAAGGGCTCTAACGGAGGGTTCAGGCTCACACGGGATATGGATGAGATTACAGTAAAAGAAGTATTGGAAGCTCTGGAAGGAAAATTCTCCATTGTGGACGAAAGCGATAAGGACACACAGGATCCGGTCCAGAGCGCACTCAGCGCCCTTCTCTGGGATGAGATCGACAGGAGAGTTGATCACTTCCTTCAGGAGAAGACTCTCGGCAGCCTGGTCAGGGAGTACCGCAGGAATCTGGATAAAGACGCGGCCGCGGATCATAGCTGGGGGGATAACCCTGTCAGCACATACCAAAAAAGGACGCAGAGAAGAACAGAAAGGAAGGCAACAGAATGAAAAGAGACTTAAAATTTGAAACACTGCAGCTGCATTCGGGACAGGAGACGCCGGATCCGGCGACCGATGCCAGAGCTGTGCCGATCTATCAGACAACGTCATATGTTTTTCGCGACTGTCAGCATGCGGCGGCCAGGTTCAGCCTGGAAGAATCAGGGAATATATATGGAAGGCTGACCAATCCTACCCAGGAAGTGTTTGAAAAGCGCATTGCTGCGCTTGAGGGCGGGAGCGCGGCCCTTGCGGTTGCATCCGGAGCTGCGGCGGTCACATATACCTTCCAGAATCTCGCGAAGGCGGGAGACCATATCGTTGCTTCAAAATACATTTACGGCGGTTCCTATAATCTTCTCGAACATACGCTGAGAGATCAGGGGATCGAGACGACATTTGTAGATCCGGATGAGGAAGGAAGCTTTGAGGCTGCGATCCGGGAGAACACAAAGGCGGTATTTATCGAGTCGATCGGGAACCCGAATGCAAACCTTGTGGACATCCGGAGTGTTGCAGAGACTGCCCATGCCCATGGGATCGTGCTTGTCGTGGACAATACTTTTGCTACGCCGTACCTGCTCCGGCCGTTTGAACATGGAGCTGATATTGTCGTACATTCCGCCACAAAGTTTATCGGCGGGCACGGGACAGCGCTGGGCGGTGTGATCATAGAGAGCGGGACGACAGACTGGAAGGCATACGGAAGATACCCTCAGATCACAGAGCCTGATCCGAGCTACCACGGAGTATCCTTTGCAGATGCAGCCGGACCGGCGGCGTTTGTGACAAGGATCCGGGCGGTGCTTTTGAGAGATATGGGGGCTGCTGTGGCTCCTCTCCATGCGTTCCTTTTTCTCCAGGGGCTTGAGACGCTCTCTCTGAGAGTGGAGCGGCATATTGAAAATACGGAGAAGGTGGTGGGATTCCTGAAAGACCATCCCAGGGTGTCCGGGGTGAACCATCCGTCGCTCCCTGACAGTCCGTATCACAGCCTCTATGAGAAGTATTTCCCGAAAGGGGGAGCATCGATATTTACATTTGAGATCAACGGGAGTGAAGAGGATACAAAGCGGTTTATTGACCGGCTTGAGATCTTTTCCCTGCTGGCAAACGTGGCGGATGTGAAATCCCTGGTCATCCATCCTGCGAGCACCACTCATTCCCAGATGACGGCGGACGAGCTGTCAGCATCCGGGATCCGTCCGAATACAGTGAGAGTATCCATCGGTACGGAACACATTGACGATATCCTCTGGGACCTCGGGCAGGCGCTTGAAACAGTGTGATGTACAGCGTGCCATACGGACATATATATAATGGAAACATTTCATATTTTTTGGCTTGAAGTAAAAAATAGAAAGAAAAGACAGAAAGGAAGAGTAAGATGAAAGTATACCAGAGCGTAACAGAACTGATCGGGAAGACTCCTCTCCTGGAAGTGAAAAATATTGAAAGAGAAAAAGGGCTGAAGGCAAAGGTGCTTGTCAAGCTGGAATATTTTAATCCGGCGGGGAGTGTAAAGGACCGCGCCGCTCTCAGTATGATCGAGGAGGCGGAGAGAACGGGAAGGATACAGCCGGGAGCAACGATCATTGAGCCGACCAGCGGAAACACAGGGATCGGTCTTGCCAGCGTGGCCGCGTCGAGAGGGTACAAGGCGGTCTTTGTCATGCCGGAGACCATGAGTATAGAGAGAAGGAAGCTCCTGCTCGGATATGGCGCGAAGATCGTGCTCACGGAAGGCGCAAAAGGCATGAAGGGAGCCATTGAGAAGGCAGCGGAGCTGGAAAAAGAGACCGGGAATGCAGTGGTGCTCGGGCAGTTTGTAAATCCGGCGAATCCGGATGCGCACTACCGGACGACAGGCCCTGAGATATGGGAGGATACGGAAGGGACAGTGGATATTTTTATCGCAGGTGCGGGAACCGGCGGAACGGTGACAGGCGTGGGCCGTTATCTGAAAGAGAAGAGACCGGAGGTCAGGGTCATCGCAGTGGAGCCGGCAGCCTCCCCGGTCCTTTCAGGCGGGGAGCCGGGACCTCATGGACTGCAGGGGATCGGAGCGGGATTTGTGCCGGATATCCTGGATACGACGGTGTATGACGCTGTCAGTCAGGTGACAGAAGAGGAAGCGTATGAAGCTGCAAGGCTTCTGGCATCATCGGAGGGAGTCCTTGTGGGGATCACATCGGGCGCGGCGCTGCACACAGCGGTCCGGGAAGCTGCAAAGCCGGAAAACGAGGGGAAAACGATCGTGGCACTCCTGCCGGATACAGGAGAGAGATATCTTTCCACTCCGTTATTCAATTAGCAGCGGATGACCGCCCTGGTTTTCTGCCGGATCCGTGCGTGTCTCCTATGCCGGAAAACTCTGTTAAATAGTGCAACAAATTGCTGTTTCCCGCTGAAACAGCAATTGAAAATTCAGTGGATGTGGTATATACTGATAACAGAATTATGAAGTCAAAGGAGGACAAACAGTTATGAAAGAATTCAAATACGTGGTGACAGATCCGGAGGGAATCCACGCAAGACCGGCGGGCATCCTTGTGAAGCAGGCGGCAGGATATCAGTCAGCTGTCAAGATCACAAAAGGCGAGAAGACAGCAGATGCAAAGAGGATCTTTGGCGTTATGGGACTGGGTGTTAAGACCGGGGAAGAAGTTACGATCACCGTAGAAGGAGCAGATGAAGATACAGCGATCGCAGAATTAGAGGCATTCTTCAAAGAAAATTTATAAAATAGATTAAGGAGAAGCAAGCCATGGTTACGATAAGCGGTAAAAGTGTATTCGGCGGCGTATCTATCGGAAAGCTCATGTTTTATAAGAGAAGCGAGAAGACGATCAAGAGAACGCACGTCGATGATGTGGATGCAGAGTGGAAGAGATTCCAGGATGCAAAGGATACAGCAGTATCCCAGTTGAAAGGGCTGTATGACAAAGCCATCGAGGATGTGGGAGAGGCAAATGCCATGATCTTTGAGATCCACCAGATGATGCTCGAGGATCTGGATTATCTTGAGTCCATCGAGAATATCATCCGTACTCAGGAGGTCAATGCGGAGTTTGCCGTAGCTACGACAGCGGACAATTTCGCGCAGATGTTCGCGGCGATGGATGATGCTTATATGCAGGGACGTGCAGCGGATGTAAAGGACGTGTCCGAGAGAGTGCTGGACATCCTGTGCGGCGTTGACGCGGGGATGAAAGAGATGACAGAGCCGTGCATTATCGCGGCTGACGATCTGGCGCCGAGTGAGACAGTACAGCTTGACAAAGATAAAGTGCTTGGATTCGCGACAATGTATGGATCATCCAATTCCCATACTGCGATCCTTGCCCGTACGATGAATATCCCTGCCATAATCGGCATGGGAGAGGCCCTTCTGCCGGAGTATGACGGCAAGATGGCGGCGATCGACGGCTTTACAGGCACTCTTTATATCGAACCTGACGAAGAGACGATGAAAGAGATGCAGGAAAAGCGGGCAAAAGATCTGGAACAGAAAGCGCTCCTGGAGCAGCTCAAGGGCAAGGAGAATGTGACAAAGAGCGGCCAGAAGATCAATGTATACGCAAATATCGGAAATGTATCTGATCTTGGAGCAGTACTTAAGAATGATGCCGGCGGCATCGGTCTTTTCAGAAGTGAGTTCCTCTATCTGGAAAACACAGATTTCCCGACCGAGGAACAGCAGTTTGCTGTGTACAAGCAGGTTGCGGAGAGCATGGCAGGAAAGAAGGTCATCATCCGTACACTGGATATCGGTGCAGACAAGCAGGTGGATTACTTCGGGCTTGACAAAGAGGACAACCCGGCGCTCGGCTACCGTGCGATCCGTATCTGCCTGACAAGGCCGGAAATCTTCAAGACACAGCTCCGTGCCCTGTACCGCGCGGCGGTTTACGGGAATATCTCCATTATGTTCCCGATGATCATTTCTGTGAGTGAAGTGCGCAGGATCAAAGAGATCATCGCTGAGGTGAAGGAAGAACTCAGAAATGAGGGGATCCCGTTCAAGGAAGATGTGGAGCTTGGTATCATGATCGAGACACCGGCTTCTGTAATGGTCAGCCGTGAGCTGGCGAAGGAAGTTGATTTCTTCAGCGTTGGTACAAATGACCTGACCCAGTATACTCTGGCGATCGACCGTCAGAATTCTAAGCTGGATGTGTTTTATGACCCGCATCACCCGGCAGTGCTCGCTATGATCAAGATGGCGGCTGACAATGCCCATGCAGAGGGCAAATGGATCGGGATCTGCGGTGAGCTTGGCGCTGATCTTGAGCTCACGGAAGAGTTCCTGAAAATGGGACTGGACGAGCTGTCAGTTTCCCCGGCAATGGTGCTTCCGCTGAGGAAACGGATCAGAGAGTGTGAATAAATCTGGATTTGTGGGGGAGCCTTCCTTCAAATATACCGTCCGAAAACCGCCGGTTTGATGCAGGACGTTTTCGCGGCGGACGGG
>DWUV01000193.1 GCA_019120595.1 Candidatus Mediterraneibacter tabaqchaliae
TAACCGGATAGAGAAGGTGCCGTCCGGAATCCGGACGGCCCATACATCAACCATCACGGTGACAGTAAACTTAGCAGTTTAAAGACAACTCATGAGAGCAGTCTGGTGACAGCTCATGAAATCAGCAACAAGTAATTAACTCAATTGATGAAGAATTTGTAAAAAGTAAATTTGTATGATATGTATTGCAATTAAAAGAACAAATTAAAATCTAGCAACTTAATAAGGTAGTTGAAATGACCTTTTGGGCAATTGCTTCTAAACCTACATTTATATAAAGGAGACGTTACAAAATGTTTAAATATAATTTCTACTATGATGAGTCTGAGCATAGTAGAAAAATTAACTACAAGACGGTAAGTGCCTCTAATTATTATGATAATTTCGTAACTATGATTGTAGGATGGTCAGCCGAGAAGGATGATATTCTGCAACAGCATGCTGCTTTTGAGACTAAGTATGCAGATAGAAAAGATCGTAATGGTGAAATTAAAAGTACGGTGCTTCATCAAAAACAATTCAAGTATGGTTTTGCTACCCTCAACAAGCAGAACGCTCAGCTTGTAAATGATTTCTTATCACTTTTTGACAAGGATATTCATATTTACTTTTCTGTTTCCAGCAAGATTGAATACCTTGTGTTACAGATTTTTCAAAGGTACAGAAACAGTTTTCTCGTTGATGCAGACTTAATGAAGTATTCCATTACAAAGGCTCTCGTTATGTATCGTCCGAAGGAAATTATTAAGTGCCTCTACGAATCTCCCAAAGACTTTTTAGTGGAGCTAAAGAAGTTTTTCCGAGATAGGATTGAATGCAATAGAAACAATCCCAAATTAAAGCAGAAAGAAATGGAAGCATTTCAACAGATATTATTCATACTGGACGATATTTCGGATGCTCCGGAGATTGATTGGGACTATCATATGCCTTTTGATGGGTTCAAAAAATATTTGACAGAAAAAGATATATCAAATTACAATCTGATTATTGACAAAGAAGGTAAAGACGAGGAAAGAAGCAAAACCTTAAAAGCAGCCCGTGAAATAGGACTTTATAATTCAGATGAAGCCGATTCTACAGAGTATCCGGGGCTTCGCATGGCAGATATGATGGCAGGTATTATATCTAAATTATTGAAGGGGCTGTGTGATTCCTTACAGTATCAATCTCTTGACGAAAGTATCAATAAGAAGATTTTGGATACGGGGTGGTTCTGCCTGAATGAAGTTCAATTAGGGCTCTATAAAAAACTTTATCGGCTCATTTGTGAGTGGCAACCTGCTTGGTATAAATCTTACTCCGGTATATATTCGGATGATTTGGTTTTATTTAATGCTTTGCTTAATTTTATGAACCATTTTGAATCTGCCGAACAGATTCAAAATGATATAGATATGCAAGGTGAATACTTTAATGCGTTTGCTTGCGAACAGTTGGAAAGGTATTTTGATCAGAGAAGATGCAAACTGCCCATTGAGCCGGTAATTCTCTTTGATGAAGAATCATATTTGAATAAAAGGGGTGGAAAGGTATTTTTTGATTCGAGAAAACAACCTCTGTTGCCACTACATAGAAGTAGTCAAACATTTTATGTTTTATCTGTGGGCGTAGATCAGAAACTGACTCCATCAGTAACAATCTTAAAAGATGGTGAATCGGTTTGTTTTCGGCTTCCGGATGAACTAAGTGAATGGGCTTGTAGTGCTGTTGGAATGGCAGCCATGGGAATGAATCTTTTCCCTGCCAAAGTAACTTTTTCCAAAATGAATGGAAGATATTTTGCAGATATACTTTGAATACGTAGTAACACACCCCGATTTCTACTACGTTTTTACTACTTTTGACGGCCTCAATATGCCACATTTTGCCACGTTTTGCTTATTCTGTGATTGTTTTAACAATCTCAGCGGCAGTTACATACCCGGCAAATCACGGCAAAACAGGTCAAACTAACGCAAATTAGGAGGACTTTTAAATATGATACGAGTGCTTTTCGTGTGCCACGGCAATATCTGCCGTTCCACCATGGCAGAATACGTTATGAAGGACTTGACAGCCAGGGCCGGTCTTTCCGATTCTTTCCAAATCGACTCCGCCGCCACCAGCCGCGAGGAGATTGGCAATCCGATTCATCACGGTACGCGCCGGAAGCTGAAAGAAGCAGGCATCCCCTGCGGGGATCACCGGGCGCGCCAGATGCGCCGGGAAGAGTATGACAGATTTGATTACATCATCGGCATGGACTCCTGGAATATCAGGAACATCAGCCGCATCATCGGAAATAATGACCCGGATCATAAGGTATACAAGCTTCTGGATTTTACGGACCGAAAGGGTCAGGATATTGCCGATCCGTGGTATACGGGGAATTTTGACGATACTTACAGAGATGTAAAAGAGGGCTGCGAAGCCCTCCTGAATGACTGCCTTCTACGCCTCTAAAGCGTAGGAGAGCAGTTTTTTTAAGTTGTGATGGAACTGACGGTTCTGGTTCTTGAGACGGAGCCTTTCCGTGCCGGATTTTGTCTCTTCCACAAAGGCGTCATAGTGGGAAAACAGTATCCGGTAATCCGTGGACTGCTTCTGTCCCCAGCGGATCAGCACCCAGTTCATTGCGTCCGCGTTCCAGTATTCCATGGGGATGCCGGACATCTTCATGACGGTGATGTACTGGACAGCTTTCATAGACAATTCTGCGATCTGTCTGCCGCGGAATGTCTCTTCCTTTTTCTGTTTTTTCCCGATCTTCTTGAAAATACGCTGGGGAAGAGTTTTTTTACGGGCTTCGCGCTCCATCAGGCGAAGGCTCTTTTTCAGGACGTCATTGAGCTGGTTGACTGTGTTCCAGTAGGTGACAAAGGAGGTCTTTTCCTCTTCCTCGCCATCTTCGGGACCTACTTTAAATGTACGGAACACACGGTCTGTCTCGCCGAATGTATCCCGGTTATATTCTTTGCGCTTCTCGGGATCGGAGAGCACCCGGTATGCTTCCAGGATCTCCTGCATCAGGGCAGTGGTATCGATATCTTTATGTATATTTGCATCGGGATGATAGATCTTAGCCAATGCATTCTTGGCGGTCGTGATCTCTTCGAATGTCGCATCTCTTGAAACACCTAATATATCATAATAAGTGCGCACTATCATGGATGACCTCCTTATTAAATTGACGATTTATAACTCCCGTGACTAATATACGCCGGGGGTCCTGAAAAGTCAATTGTTACCAGATAAAATATGAATAATTCCCGTACCGTCCGCTTATATTTTTAACAGACGAATCTTGAAAGAGGTTTTGGAATGAGTCGTTTGGTGATAAAACGGATCCAGGCATTAGTTTTTGGGATCGTACTGGCGCTGGCAGGCATCCTGTCGTGCATCTGCCTTCCGATTGAGAGTCTGGCGGAGGAAGGGGAGCAGGCAGAAGAACAGAAAACAGAAGAGCAGAAAGCGGAAGAACAGCAGGCGCAGATAGAGATCAGCGCTCCGTCCGCTGTGCTCATGGAGGCTTCCACGGGCACTGTGATCTATGAGAAAGATGCGGATACAGCGCGCCCGCCGGCGAGTGTGACGAAAGTCATGACCATGCTGCTTATTTTTGATGCGCTGGAGGCGGGGACCATCCGTCTTGAGGATGAGGTGACTACATCAGAATATGCGGCGTCCATGGGCGGGTCCCAGGTATTCCTGGAGCCGGGGGAGATTCAGACTGTGGATACGATGCTCAAATGCATCGCAGTGGCGAGCGCGAATGACGCCTGTGTGGCAATGGCTGAATACATATGCGGAAGCGAAGAAGAGTTTGTCCGGAAGATGAATGAGCGGGCCAAAGGGCTGGGAATGGACAACACGAACTTTGTGAACTGCAACGGCCTGGATGCGGAAGGACACGTGACGAGCGCGAGGGATATTGCTCTTATGTCACGGGAGCTGATCACGAAATATCCCCAGGTCCATGACTATTCGATGATCTGGATGGAAAATATCACCCACAATACAAGCAAAGGCGCATCAGAGTTTGGGCTTACGAACACGAATAAGCTGGTCCGTCAGTATGAGTATGCCACGGGGCTTAAGACCGGATCCACAGGCGAGGCGAAGTTCTGTGTTTCAGCGACAGGGAAGAAAAACGGGATCGAGATGATCGCAGTGATCATGGGAGCGGAAACTTCAAAAGAGCGGTTCGCAGACGCGGTTAAACTCTTAAATCACGGGTTCGGAAAGTGCCAGCTCTATACAGATGACAGCGCACCCGACGTGAAGAGCGTGGATGTGAAGGGCGGAGTCGCGGAAAATGTCAGCGTGGAGCGTTCGGGGACGTTTTCCTATCTGGATATGACAGGGGCAAATCTGGCAGAGGTGGAGAAAAAGACGGAGGTGAGCAAGGATCTTTCCGCACCGGTAAAGAAAGGGGATGCTGTGGGCTATATCGTATATTCCATCGATGGCAGTGAGATCGGAAGAATGGAACTTACAGCAGGGGAAGACGTGGAGAAAGCCGGATTCCCGGACTATCTGAAAAAAGCATTTGACAGGCTCGTGCTGAGATGGCTGGAACGGAAACTGTGAGTGACGATGTGGATGGCAGTGTGAGTGGCACCATAAGTAGTGGCACCATAAGTAGTGGCATGAGTGGCAGCGTGAATGGCAGCGGGAAGGAAGGTGTAAAAAACGCACTTGTCCTTATGCACTCTCCTGGTCTATAATGGATAGGCAAACCGGGAACTGCCTGCTGTGTCAGACAGTTCCCTTTCGTGGAGGAAGAAATATGGACTATGCAAAAGCAGGAGCTGTGGTTATCATCCTGCTCCTGGCAGCAGCCGCTGCCGCGGCGGAAATATACAGAGAGACGCATTGCTTCCGGGTGACACGGTATAAAGTGCCCGCGGAAAAGTTGGCGGGGATCCTCAGGGGTGTGAAGATCCTTTTCCTGAGCGACCTTCATAACTGTACTTACGGAAATGAAAATGAGAGGCTGCTCCGGAGTATAAGGGACGAGGAACCGGATCTGATCCTGATCGGCGGGGACATGCTTGTGGGAAAAGCAGGAGCACCATATGAAACCGCGCTGCATTTTGTGGAGCAGCTTCCGGCGATCTGCCCTACGGTTTATGCCAATGGCAACCATGAGCTGAGGATGAAGGAAGATACAGAGACCTATGGGGATGCATACAGAGTTTACAAAAATACTCTGGAAAAACGAGGAGTGCATTTCCTCGAGGATTCGCGGATCCGCGTTGAGCTGGGGGATGTGTCTCTGCAGATCTGCGGCCTGGAGCTGCCGTCCTCTACCTATAAAAAATTCAGGAAAGACAGGATCACGGCAAGTGATATCGAGGGACATTTCGGGTTTCCGGCATCAGCAGATACATATACCATCCTTCTGGCGCATAACCCTGCATATATGGACGCCTATCTGGAGTGGGGCGCTGATATGGTCCTATCAGGACATCTGCACGGAGGGCTGATACGAGTGCCGGGGATTGGCGGGATCGTCACTCCCCAGGGATTCTTGTTCCCCAGGTATTCGGGAGAAATGACCCGGAAAGGAAGCCAGACTGTGATCGTAAGCAGGGGATTAGGCACGCATACACTGAATATCCGTCTCTTTAATACGCCTGAGCTGATCTCAATACAGCTCGGCGGGGATCAATGAGTAATGTTAAGACAGCCGAAGAGAAGACAGCGGCAGGAAAAAGATTGTAAAAGCTGTTGGATTCCCTTATAATACAATATTGGTATCTTTTAAAAACACTATTCGGAGAGAACGCATGGGAATACCGGTGAAACTGGAAGTATTTGAAGGTCCCCTGGATCTTCTGCTTCATCTGATCGATAAAAATAAAATAGATATCTATGATATTCCGATCGTCGAGATTACGAATCAATACATGGAATACATCCGAAACATGCAGAGAGAAGACCTGAATGTCATGAGCGAGTTCCTTGTCATGGCGGCGACGCTTCTGGACATTAAATGCCGCATGCTCCTTCCAAAGGAAGTTACGGAAGAAGGCGAGGAAGAGGATCCGCGCCAGGAACTGGTCGAACAGCTCCTTCAGTATAAGATGTACAAGTATATGGCAAATGAGCTGAAAGACCGGCAGCTGGATGCGGACTATGTCCTGTATAAAAAGCCTACGATCCCGGCGGAGGTGCAGGAGTATGCAGAGCCGGTAGACCTTGACAGGCTTCTGGGGGATCTTACCCTGGTCCGGCTGAATGAGATCTTCCAGGACGTGATGAAGCGGCAGGTGGAAAAAATCGACCCGGTGAGGAGTAAGTTCGGAAAGATCGAGAAAGAGGAAGTGACCCTCTCGGACAAATTCACCTATATCCACAGCTATCTGAAGGACCATAAGAGATTCAGCTTCCGCCAGCTTCTGGAAAAACAGCACAGCAGGATGCACATAGTCGTTACTTTCCTTGCGATCCTTGAGATGATGAAGCAGGGGGACATACGTGTAGAGCAGGAGGATACCTGCGGTGAGATCATGATTGAAAGGACAGGAGATACAGATGGAGATTGAGAAGCTGCAGAGCGCCATTGAGGCGATCCTATTTACGATGGGAGATTCCGTGGAGCTTGAAAAGCTGGCGTCAGCGATCGGGCATGATGAAGAGACAACGAGAAAGCTGATCCGCAACATGATGGATAAATACGAGGCGGATGACAGGGGCATCCGCATTATCGAGCTGGATCATGCCTATCAGCTCTGTACGAAAAAGGAGATGTACGAATACCTGATCCGTGTCGCAAAGCAGCCGAAGCGCTATGTGCTCACGGATGTCCTGCTGGAGACGTTGTCGATCATTGCGTATAAGCAGCCGGTGACAAAGCTGGAGATCGAGAAGATCCGGGGAGTGAAATCTGACCATGCTGTGAATAAGCTGGTAGAATACGGGCTCGTTGAGGAGACAGGAAGGCTTGACGCGCCCGGACGCCCGCTGCTCTTTGGGACGACAGAGGAATTTTTAAGGCGGTTCAGCGTGCATTCCCTGGACGAGCTCCCTGTGCTCGACCAGGAGCAGATCGAGCATTTCAAAGAGGAAGCTGAGGATGAAGCACAGCTCAAGCTGGATATCTGACTTCTGGATATCTGACTTTGGACATCCTACCCCGGATATCCCGATGTCAGGCTGCGTTTAAGCCGGGCAGTATCCGCGGATACGCTGATGTTCTATCCGTGCACGCGGACACATATAGTGAAAATAAGACGGGATGAAGAGGTATCCTGTATGTTTATAAGAAAAAACAGAATAAAAGCGGTCTTAGTTCTCATTTTATGCCTTATGGCATACATATCAGCCGCTGTTTCCGTACCATGCGCTGTGAAGGCGCAGGAGGCGGAAGGTGACAGCGGCGCTGAGATAAAGCCGTCCGAATTGTACGCCCGTTCAGCCGTCCTCATGGATGCAGGATCAGGGCGTATTTTATTTGCAAAAAACGGTCAGGAGGAGATGCCGATGGCGAGCACGACGAAGATCATGACCTGCATCCTCGCGCTGGAAGAGGGGGATCTGACGGAGACTGTAACTGTAAGCGGGGAGGCTGCTTCCCAGCCGGAGGTAAGGCTGGGGATGAAAAGCGGACAGAAATTCCGACTGAAAGACCTTCTGTACTCACTGATGCTGGAGTCCCATAATGACTCAGCGGTCGCTGTCGCGGAATATCTCGCGGGCAGTGTGCAGGGGTTTGCGGATATGATGAACCGGAAGGCGGAAGAGATCGGATGCGATGCCACCTATTTTATCACGCCGAACGGACTGGATGCGGAGGATGAAAAAGGCGTCCACCATACCACTGCGGAGGATCTGGCGCGGATCATGAAATACTGCATCACAGATTCGCCGGAACGGGACGGATTCCTCGAGATTACCAGGACGGAAAGTTATACTTTTTCAGACTGTGACGGGAACGGAAATTATACGTGCAATAATCATAATACCTTCCTGAAAATGATGGAAGGGGCGCTGACGGGAAAGACAGGGTTCACTGCGGATGCAGGTTACTGCTATGTGGGTGCGCTGCAGAGAGACGGCCGGATGTTTATCGTATCCCTTCTGGCGTGCGGCTGGCCGAATAATAAAGGGTATAAGTGGTCCGATACAAAGAAGCTGATGACCTATGGCATTGAGAATTATTTTTACAGAGAGATCAGCCCTGCGCTCCCTCAGAATACAGTGAAAGTAGAAAATGGCTATAACGGCGGCTTCCCCGGGAAAGAACCTGCGGAAGCCGGACTGAGGACGGGAGGAGGGACTCAGAAGCTGCTGATGAAGCAGACAGAGGAAGTGGAAGAAGAGCTGCGCCTGCCGGAAAAAGTCCAGGCGCCGGTCAAGGAAGGGGACCGTCTGGGAGAGCTGATCTATACAATGGATGGCAGGATCTTGGCTGTGTACCCGGTCTTTGCCTCGGAAAGTGTGGGGAAGCGGAGTTTTCCTGTATGCCTGTCCTATATTGCGGATCAGTTTCTCGGCAGATAAGGTGAGAAAACAGGTCGGAAATGAAGCGAGGATAAAATAGATCAATAGAAATGATTAATTTTGCCACTGGTATATAAAGAGAAGCTATGGTAGGATAAGTGAGGATAAAATAAAGCAATCAAATTGATTAAATATAAGGAGATGTACAAAAAATGGAAAACTGGAAGAAATACGAAAAGACTTATTTTATGCCGCCCGAGCCGTGCTATGACTGGGTGAAAAAGGACGCCATTGACAAACCGCCCATCTGGTGCAGCGTGGATCTGCGCGACGGCAACCAGGCGCTGATCGAGCCCATGAGCCTGGATGAAAAACTGGAATTCTTCCAGCTCCTCGTAGACGTCGGATTTAAAGTGATCGAGGTCGGTTTCCCGGCTGCATCTGAGACAGAGTATCAGTTTCTCCGCGCTCTGATCGAGCAGAATATGATCCCGGACGATGTGACGATCCAGGTGCTCACCCAGGCGAGGGAGCATATTATCAAGAGGACGTTTGAGGCAGTAAAGGGCGCCCCGCACGCGATCATCCATGTCTATAATTCCACGTCAGTGGCGCAGAGGGAGCAGGTATTCCGCAAGGATAAAGAGCAGGTAAAGAAGATCGCCACGGACGGCGCAGCGCTTCTGAAAAAGCTGGCGGAAGAAACTGACGGCAACTTTACCTTCGAGTACAGCCCGGAGAGTTTCCAGGGCACGGAAGTAGACTACGCCCTTGAGGTGTGCAACGCGGTCCTTGATATCTGGAAACCGACGGAAGAGAACAAGGCGATCATCAACCTTCCGACAACCGTTGAGAACGCGATGCCGCACGTATTTGCAAGCCAGGTGGAATATTTCAATAAACATCTTCTCCACAGAGAGAATGTGATCCTTTCCCTCCACCCGCACAATGACAGAGGGTCCGGCATCAGCGATGCAGAGCTGGGGATCCTTGCCGGGGCGGACAGGATCGAGGGAACTCTGTTCGGAAACGGGGAGCGCACAGGGAATGTAGACATCATCACACTTGCCATGAATATGTTTTCCCAGGGCGTTGACCCGAAACTGGACTTCTCCAATATGAGCGACATCTGTGAAGTATATGAGCGCGTGACGAGGATGAAAGTATCCCCGCGCCAGCCCTATGCAGGAGAGCTTGTATTTACGGCATTCTCCGGCTCCCACCAGGATGCCATCGCCAAGGGAATGGCATGGAGAGAGGAACACGACTGCAAGACATGGACCGTGCCCTATCTTCCGATCGATCCGCAGGACGTGGGCAGGAGATACGATTCCGATGTCATCCGTATCAACAGCCAGTCCGGAAAAGGCGGCGTAAACTACATCCTGAAGCAGAGCTTCGGCATCAGCCTTCCGGAGAAGATGAAAGAGGAAGTCGGATACCTGGTCAAAGACGTGTCAGACAAAGCGCATAAAGAGCTCACTCCGGACTGGGTATATCATATCTTTGAGGACAATTACATTAATACAAAACCAGTATTTACTGTGGATGAGTGCCACTTCAAACAGGAGGACGGCATCATCGCTGACGCGGTGATCCACCATAACGGAAATGACCGCAGGATCACTGGCGTCGGAAACGGACGCCTGGACGCAGTGAGCAATGCGATCAAACATTACTTTGATATCAGCTATGAACTGGCGTTTTATGAGGAGCATTCCCTGACGAAAGGCTCTTCCTCAAGGGCTGTGGCTTATGTGGGCGTGATCTGCAATAAAAAGCGTTACTGGGGCGTCGGGATCGATGCCGATATCATCAAAGCTTCCATAGAAGCGCTTGTAGTGGCTGTAAATAAGATCAAAGAGATCGCAGAAGCACAGGGGGGGAAGGATGAAAGGCTCCTGGAGATCACAAACTACATCTACGCGAACTATAAAGACGTGACACTTGACGACCTCTCGGAGAAATTTTTCCTCTCCAAACCGTATCTCTCCAAATACATCAAGGAGAAATCCGGCATGACATTCGGAGATATCTTAAAGAAGATCCGCATGAAAAAGGCAAGGGCAATGCTCAAAGGAAGCAGCGCAACAGTTGAGAGCATCGCAGAGTCCGTGGGATATCAGAATGTAGAACATTTTAACAGGGTGTTTAAGAAAATGTACAATATCACACCCGTACAGTACCGAAACAGAAAATAAGTCAGGCTGTTCCGCAAAGCGGGTTTGGAGAAGGTGCAGTGAAATAAAGTTTGGAAAATCAGGAAGCATATTCAGTATGTTTCCTGATTTTTTAGTCTGGCCCCAAAGAGAAATCCCTTGTGTATCTGCTCCTCCCGCGTTATACTGTGGTTAGTTTTTTGGAATGAAGGAGGAGTACAAAAATGGGATATAACGTGGCGATCGACGGGCCGGCGGGAGCCGGGAAGAGCACCATTGCCAAACTGGTCGCAAAAAAGAAAGGATATATATATGTAGATACCGGAGCCATGTACAGAGGGCTTGCGATCCACTTCCTGAAAAAGGGAGTCAGCGCGGATGATAGAGAAGCAGTGGCAGAGGCCTGCAGAGATGCGGAAGTGACGATCGGATATGAGGACGGGATCCAGCAGGTTTATCTGAACGGCGAGAATGTGACATCCATGCTCCGCACAGAAGAGGTCGGCAACATGGCTTCCAGGACATCAGCGATCCCGGCGGTGCGGGAAAAGCTTCTTGAACTCCAGCGCAGTCTTGCGAGGACACAGGATGTGATCATGGATGGCAGGGATATCGGGACGAATATCCTTCCGGATGCGGATGTAAAGATCTACCTCACTGCAAGCGTGGAGACAAGGGCAAAGCGCAGATATGATGAGCTGAGGGAAAAGGGCGAGACCTGTGATCTGGAATCTATCGCACACGATATCAGGGAACGCGACGAGCGCGATATGACGCGAGAGATCGCCCCGCTGAAACAGGCGGAGGATGCAGTGCTCGTGGACAGTTCGGAGATGACGATACAGGAAGTGGTGGATACGATCTGCTCGTACTGTAAATAAAAGGAGATTTCAGAAGATGAAGGTGATCAAGGCGAAAACAGCCGGATTTTGTTTCGGCGTAAAGCGTGCTGTGGATACGGTTTATGAGCAGCTGGATTCCTGTAGCGATAAGATCTATACGTATGGTCCGATCATCCATAACGAAGAAGTGGTAAAGGATATGGAGAGTAAAGGGGTTGTCGTGCTCCGCTCAGAGGAAGAGCTGGACAGGCTTTCCGGCGGGACGGTCATTATCCGGTCCCACGGGGTGGAAAAGCGGATCTGCGATAAGCTGTCTGCAAAAGGGATACGCATTGTAGATGCGACATGTCCGTTTGTAAAGAAGATCCACGGTATCGTAAGCAGGGAAAGCGCCGCCGGGGCACATATTGTTATCATAGGCAATCCTGAGCATCCCGAAGTACAGGGGATCAAAGGCTGGGCTGGTGAAAAGGTTACGGTTGTCCGGGATGCAGAAAGCGCCCAGAGCATCGAGTTTGAAAAAAACGAGAAAATATGCGTGGTTTCGCAGACGACATTTAATTACAATAAATTTAAAGATTTAGTTGAAATTATCAAGAAAAAGAGTTATGATGTAAGTGTTTTAAATACAATCTGCAATGCTACAAAAGAACGCCAGACAGAGGCAAAAAGCATCGCAGAATCGGTGGATGCTATGATAGTTATTGGCGACAAACATAGTTCCAATACCCAGAAGTTATTTGAAATTTGCCGGATGGCATGTAACAATACGTACTATATTCAGACACTTGACGATTTGAATTTGAATCAATTAGGGTCAGTGGAAACAGTAGGTATTACAGCAGGGGCATCCACGCCCAACAATATAATTGAGGAGGTTCAAAATA
>DWUV01000023.1 GCA_019120595.1 Candidatus Mediterraneibacter tabaqchaliae
CCCGTCTGTCGCTCTGAAAGAAGCACCTGATATCTCAGAAGAGATGCGGGTGCTTTTTCGTATGTCCGATATAGCATTTTACAGTATTTACTGACCAGATGTATTAAGAACACAGGATGTTGAAGATAATCATCATTTACAGGGCTTTTTTGCGGGAGCATTCTATGCTATACTGAGGACTGATTGAAAATCAGGGATGATCAGCTTTAAAAAGATACGGAGAGAGAAACATGGAGCGGCGCGGCAGGCCAATGGGCTTTTTGATCAAGCAGATCAATAATGTATTTGAAAAAGAATTAAATGAGCGGCTGCGTGATACAGGGATCACGTCCTCACAGTGCGCGGTGCTTGATTACCTGTTCCATACGAGCAAAGAGGAAGTGAGCCAGCGGGACGTAGAGAAAAATCTGAACCTCAAGAACCCGACCGTGACCGGGATCTTAAAGAGACTGGACGAGAAAGGGTATATCCTGTGCGTGCCTAATGCAACCGATAAGAGGAAGAAAAATATCTATCTTACGGAAAAGGCATATGATATCCAGAGACGGATGGAATCGGACAGGAGAAAGCTGGACCGGGAGCTGACCCGCGGGATGACAAAGCGGGAAGTGGAGGCGCTGCGGAGATATTTGGAAAAGTTGTTGTACAATATTGCGGATCCGTGATGATTGACAGACGATTTGAGGAAAAGGGGTCAGACCCCTGTTAAGAGGGGTCTGACCCCTTTGGGGAGAATTGTCAGAAAAAGGAGAATATTATGAGCTACGCAGATAAAGTTTTTATTGACATGTGCAGAGATATTATTGAGAATGGCACGAGTACAGAAGGGGAGAAGGTGCGTCCTGTCTGGGAGGACGGCACTTCCGCATATACGATCAAGAAGTTTGGGGTGGTCAACCGCTATGACCTGTCAAAGGAGTTCCCGGCGCTGACGCTGCGTCGGACGGCGATCAAGAGTTGTGTGGACGAGCTTCTGTGGATCTGGCAGAAGAAGTCCAATAATGTGCATGAATTAAAGAGCCATATCTGGGACAGCTGGGCGGACGAGAGCGGCTCTATCGGCAAGGCTTACGGCTATCAGATGGGCGTGAAGCATCAGTATAAGGAAGGGATGATGGATCAGACGGACAGGGTGATCTATGATCTGAAGAACAACCCGTACAGCCGCCGCATCATGACGAATATCTATGTGCATCAGGACCTGCACGAGATGAACCTGTATCCGTGCGCGTACAGCATGACGTTTAACGTGACGAAGGAAAAAGACAGCGATGTCCTGACTCTGAACGGGATCCTGAACCAGAGGTCTCAGGATGTCCTGACTGCGAACAACTGGAATGTCTGCCAGTATGCGGTGCTGATCTATATGCTGGCGCAGGTGTGCGGCATGAAGCCGGGAGAGTTTGTCCATGTGATTGCGGACGCGCACATCTATGACAGACATGTGCCCATGATCGAGGAACTGATCTCAAGGGAGCCGCTCCCGGCGCCGACATTTTGGCTGAACCCGGAGGTGAAAGATTTTTATGACTTTACGCCGGATGACGTGAGGCTGGACCATTATGAGACTCATCCGCAGATCAAAAATATCCCGGTCGCGGTGTAGGCAGATTTAAATGAAGAATAAAGCCGCCGGAAGAAAAGCGTTATGATCCGGGAAGTGAAGAGCCGGAGAAAGAAAGGAAATATTATGAAAGCAATATTATCAGCAGATAAAAACTGGGGGATCGGATATCAGAACAAACTGCTTGTCAGCATTCCTTCGGATATGAAGTTTTTCAGGGAGACGACGACAGGAAATGTGGTGGTAATGGGACGTAAGACACTGGAGAGTTTCCCCAACGGGCTGCCGCTTAAGAACCGCACAAACATCGTGCTCACGGGCAACCGGGACTATCAGGTAAAAGACGCGGTGATCGTGCACTCTCAGGACGAGCTGTTGGAGGAACTGAAGAAATACGATACGGAACGAGTGTATGTGATCGGCGGGGAGAGCGTTTACCGGATGATGCTTCCCTTCTGCGACACGGTTTTTGTGACCAAGATTGACCGTGCGTTCCAGGCGGACACATTTTTCCCGAACCTGGATGAGATGGAAGAATGGGAGATGACGGAGGAAGGGGAAGAGCAGACTTGCTTTGACCTGGAGTTCCGTTTTACGAAATATGAGAGAAAATAAGAAGATAAAGGGATTCATTAAGCCGGCTCGGATATTCAGCTGGCTTAAATCAGTTATGCTCCTGTCTGTGACAGTGCTCGCGTCCGTGTCACTCCTCACCGCCTGCAGCACGCAGAAAGACAGCGGGCAGCAGGGCAGCGATCACCAGGGCGGCGCACAGCAAAACAGCGATCAGACCGTCAGCGGGCAGCAGGGCAGTGACCAGCAGAGCGGAGAAAACGGGCGGTCAGAAGAAAGGATCAGCGTGGTGACCACGATCTTTCCGCCTTATGACTTTGTCCGGGAGATCGCGGGAAACCGTGTGGAGCTGAAAATGCTTTTAAAACCCGGGGAGGAGAGCCATTCCTATGAGCCGACTCCCCAGGATATCATTGCGATACAGGAGAGCGATGTATTCATCTATACTGGCGGGGAAAATGACGTCTGGGTGGAGGATATCTTAAGCTCCATGCCGGAAGGCGGCCGCCTGACGCTTCGGATGATCGACTGCGTGGATACCGTCGAAGAGGAGCATGTTGAGGGGATGAAAGAATCCCCCGGCCATGACCATGATGACCATGAGGAGGATGACGCAGATCCTGACGGCGGGGAAGCAGGGGAGGATACACATTCTGTCCATGAGATCGACGAACATGTGTGGACTTCTCCGGTAAACGCTGCCCTGATCGTGGATAGGATCAAAGAAGTGCTGATCCAGGCAGATCCGTCCGGCGAGGAAGTTTATGAAAAGAACGCAGCAGCATATGAGGAGGAACTGGCAGAGCTGGACCGGGAATTCCGCGATGTGGCGGACCATGCCCGGAGGAACCTTCTGATCTTTGGCGACCGCTTCCCGTTCCGGTATTTTGCGGATGAGTACGGGCTGGAGTATTATGCCGCGTTCCCGGGATGCGCAGGGGACACCGAGCCAAGCGCCGCGACGATGGCGTTCCTGATCGATAAGGTGAAAGAGGAGAAGGTTCCCGCTGTACTGAAGATGGAGCTGAGCAATGATGATATTGCCAATGCCATCGCAGAGGCGACTGGGACAGAGGTGAAAGTATTTTACAGCTGCCATAATCTGTCGGCGGAAGATTTTGAGAGAGGAGAGACTTATCTGAGTATGATGCAGAAAAATGTGGAGACGCTGAAGGAGGTTTTGAACGGATGGCGCTGATCAGATGTGAGGATGTTTCCATCGGATACGAGGGACAGACAGTAGTGCGCGACCTGGATTTTTCCATCGGCGCAGGGGATTATCTCTGTATCGTCGGAGAAAATGGTTCCGGGAAGAGCACCCTTGTGAAGAGCCTTCTCGGGCTGAAAAATGTAGAAAAAGGGCGGATCATCTATGGGGACGGTCTGAAGAAAAACGAGATCGGATACCTGCCCCAGCAGACGGACACGCAAAAGGATTTTCCGGCCAGCGTGTATGAGGTGGTCCTCTCAGGGAGGCTGAACAGCCGCGGGCTTAAGCCTTTTTATACAAATGCGGACAAAAAGGCGGCGGAAGAGAAACTGGAGCTTCTGGGGATCCGGGATCTGGCGAAGCAGTGCTACCGGGAACTGTCCGGGGGACAGAAGCAGAGGGCTCTCCTTGCGCGCGCGCTCTGTGCTACGAAGACAATGCTCCTGCTGGATGAGCCTGTGACCGGGCTCGATCCCATCGTGACGGCAGAGTTCTATCAGCTCATCCGCAGGATCAACCGGGAGTCCGGCATCGCGGTGGTGATGGTCTCCCATGATATCGAGAGCGCGGTGGAGGACGCAAGCCACATCCTGCACCTCCAGGAGAAGATGCTTTTCTTCGGGACCGCGGAGAAATACAGGAAGAGCCGGATTGGGAGAAGATTCCTGGAAGGAGCGGATAAAGCAGAAAACGGAGGTGAACGCCATGCTTGAAAATGTGATCGAGATGTTTTCCTATCCGTTCATGGTGCGGGCGTTCATTGTAGGGGCGCTTGTGGCGCTGTGCTCCTCCCTTCTGGGGGTGAGCCTTGTGCTGAAACGGTATTCCATGATCGGGGACGGGCTTTCCCATGTGGGATTCGGCGCCCTTGCCGTGGCGGCGGCGCTGAACGCGGCTCCTCTCGCCGTGGCGATCCCGGTGGTCATCGTGGCGGCGGTCCTGCTCCTGCGCATCCGGGGGAACAGCCGGATCAAAGGCGACGCGGCGATCGCGCTGATCTCCACCAGCTCGCTTGCAGTGGGCGTCATGGTGATCTCCATGACAACGGGAATGAACACAGATGTGTATAACTATATGTTCGGGAGCATCCTTGCCATGAGCGAAGGGGACGTCAGGCTGAGCGTGGCCCTGGCGGTGATCGTGCTGGCGCTGTATGTATTTTTTTACCACAAGATCTTTGCTATTACATTTGACGAGACATTTGCCCAGGCCACCGGTGTGAAGGCGGACCTGTACAACACGCTGATCGCGATCCTGACGGCGGTCACCATCGTGCTGGGGATGCGGATGATGGGGGCGCTCCTGATCTCAAGTCTCATCATTTTCCCGGCGCTCACATCCATGCGGGTGTGCAGGACATTTAAAAGCGTTATCATCAATTCTGCTGTGATCTCTGTCGTATGCCTGGTCATCGGGATCACGGTTTCCTATGTATGGGCGACTCCTGCGGGAGCGAGCGTGGTCATGGCGAATATAGCGGCGCTTCTCCTGTATACCATTTTCGGGACTGTGAAGAACCGGGGTACAAAATAGAAAATCCGGCTTTGCCCGGCATGCAACAAAATCTTCTTTCAGAGGCTCTGATATATAGAAACAGAAAAAGATACAGCGGCAGAAAATGACCGGAGTCTGACCGGAAGGGGAGGGAGGATGCGTTATGGGAAAAAGAACAGATAAGAAAATGCGCATTGCAGTGTTCACAGCCGTTTCCCTCGTTTTACTCGTCCTTATCGGTATCCTGACTTACTGGAAGATCCCGTCCCGGCGGGAGAGCATGACCTGGGCGCGCACTCTGGAAGCATCCGATGTGGCGCAGATCGAGATGACCGTCATGCCATCGTCAGAAGAAGAGAGGTACCGGAGCTTTGAGGAAGAGGCGTTTGAGGACGTTGTCAGCCTGATCAACCAGAGTACCGGAAGGTATATCAGAGACCCGGAGCCAATAATGGGGATGTCCAGGACACTGTATGTCACGATGAAGGATGGGACAGAGCATACAGTGAGCTATAACGGGTATCTTGTGATCGACGGGGACAGTTATGCGGATTGTTTTCATGGGTATTCTGAGGATGGGGAAAGGATGGAAAAAGAATAGAATATTCTGACAGCTTTGGCAAAAGGGGTCAGACCCCTGTTAAGAGGGGTCTGACCCTTAAAAAAGATCAAGAAAATGCGATTGACAATGATAATTATACACACTATAATGTACTTAAATTTCAGTTTTAAGACCATACATCAAATGCAGTGACAAGGAGGAGTACATAGTTTCCGATGCAAAGAGAGGAGATGGCAGGTGTGAATCTCCGTGAAGAAGTTATGGAAGGTAGCCTTCGAGCAGTGGACTGAACGGCAGAGCGCCAAGTAGGCTCCAACGTGGTTCCCGCGTTACTGGGAAACGGTATCGGATGCAGAGTCATTCCCGTACCGGCAGAGTGCAGAGAGGATTCTCTGAATTTAGGTGGTAACACGGATGGTACATTCGCCCTGAGCATTGTATGCTCAGGGTTTTCTTTTCGTCAGCGTAAAGGTCTTATACGGGAAAAGGAGGCAGGGAAATTGAGAAAGATCACAGGGAACAAATTACTGGTAAGGGCTTTGAAAGAGGAAGGAGTGGACACAATCTTCGGCTACCCGGGGGCGTGCACCATTGATATCAGCGATGAGCTGTATAAGCAGGATGATATCCGCGTCATCCTGCCGCGCCATGAGCAGGCGCTGGTCCATGAAGCGGACGCGTATGCGAGGACCACGGGGAAGGTGGGGGTCTGCCTTGTCACAAGCGGCCCGGGAGCGACCAACCTGGTCACAGGGCTTGCCACGGCGAATTATGACAGCGTCCCTCTTGTATGCTTTACCGGGCAGGTGGCGAAGCACCTGATCGGGAACGACGCGTTCCAGGAAGTGGATATCGTGGGCATTACCCGAAGCATTACAAAATACGGGGTGACTGTGCGAAACAGAGAGGATCTGGGGCGGATCATCAAGGAGGCATTCTATATCGCCAGGACGGGGCGTCCGGGGCCGGTGCTGATCGACCTGCCGAAGGACGTGATGTGCGAACTCGGAAGCCCGGATTATCCGGAGACGGTCAACATCCGCGGCTATAAGCCGAATACGAGCGTCCACATGGGGCAGTTAAAGCGGGCGCTGAAGATGCTGAAAAAAGCGAAAAAACCTTTATTCCTCGCAGGGGGCGGCGTCAATATCGCTCGTGCGAACCAGGTGTTTACGGAAGTCGTGGAAAAGACGAACGTGCCGGTCGTGACGACGATCATGGGAAGGGGAGCGATCCCGACGAACCATCCGCTGTTTATCGGCAATCTTGGGATGCACGGGCAGTATGCGGCGAACATGGCGGTCGGGGAGTGCGACCTGCTCTTCTCCATCGGGACCAGGTTCAATGACCGTATCACGGGAAAGCTCCACGCATTTGCGCCGAACGCGGAGATCGTCCACATTGACATTGACACAGCATCCATCTCGAGGAACATCCATGTGCATGTGCCTATCGTAGCGGATGCCCTGGAAGCGGTCACTAAGATGAACGAGTATGTAGAACCGTGTGAGACTGCTGAATGGCTGGAGCGGATCCGGGAGTGGAAGGCAGAGCACCCGCTCACCATGAAAAACCACAGCCATATGACTCCCATGGACATTATTGAAGAAATGAACCGCCAGTTTGACGATGCGATCATCGCGACGGACGTGGGACAGCACCAGATGTTCGTCACCCAGTACGCGGAGATCACAGAGAAGAAACAGCTCGTCACATCCGGCGGGCTGGGGACGATGGGATACGGCTTCCCCGCAGCCATCGGCGCGAAGCTGGGCAACCCGGACAAGACGGTCATCGCCATCTCCGGGGACGGGGGCATGCAGATGAATATCCAGGAATTCGCCACTGCAGTCCTGGAGGAACTGCCGCTCATTCTGTGCGTATTCAACAATGAATATCTGGGCATGGTGCGCCAGTGGCAGAAGCTGTTCTACGGAAAGAGATACGGCATGACCAATCTGCGCGCAGGCGCTCTCTACCGCAGGACTAACGGGGAGCAGATGCCGGAGTACACACCGGATTTTGTAAAGCTGGCGGAGAGCTACGGTGCGAAAGGGATCCGCGTGACAAAGAAAGAAGAAATCGC
>DWUV01000194.1 GCA_019120595.1 Candidatus Mediterraneibacter tabaqchaliae
AGTACGAAGTTGGTACAATGATCGAGATCCCGAGAGCTGCTCTTACAGCTGACGAGATCGCAAAAGAGGCTGACTTCTTCTGCTTCGGTACAAACGACCTGACACAGATGACATACGGATTCTCCCGTGACGACGCTGGTAAGTTCCTTGACGCTTACTATGACGCGAAGATCTTCGAGAACGATCCGTTCGCAAAACTGGATCAGACAGGCGTAGGCAAGCTGATGAAGATGGCGATCGACCTCGGCAAGCCGGTGAATCCGAACCTGCACGTAGGTATCTGCGGCGAGCACGGCGGAGACCCGAGCTCTGTTGAGTTCTGCAACAGCATCGGACTTGACTATGTATCCTGCTCACCGTTCCGTGTGCCGATCGCAAGACTGGCAGCAGCTCAGGCAGCGATCGCTCAGAAGAATGCGTAAGCAATACTGGCCGATATAAAATTGCCAAGCATGATCAAAGGCTGTGGAACAGCAGCCTGACATAAAAATCCATCTGGGGACTGCCCCAGATGGATTTTTTATGTCTGTACAAGATCATTCTATAAAATTAAACAGAGGATGCCTGCCGCTGTTTTCGGAAGGCTGCGGCGCTCTCAGCCCTGCAGTGCATCGTACCCGGTCTCCCCGGTACGGATCTTCATTGCGCTGCGGATCTCGTAGCTGAAGATCTTCCCGTCGCCGACTTCTCCGGTGAATGCGGCTTTCTGTATCGCTTCGATCGTCTTCTTCTCCCATTCTTCCGAGGAGACGATGATCTCGAACTTGATCTTAGGATGCATGAAGATCTCGACTTCGGACCCGCGGACTACTTCTTTGAATCCCCTCTGTGCGCCGAACCCCATGACCTGGGAGACCGTGATGCCGTTGACTTCTATGTCATTTAAGGCGGCTTTCACATCCTCGAATTTTTCTTCCCGTATGATCGCTTCCACTTTGATTATCATAGGAACATTCCCTCCTGTTTCTTTAAAAATAATTGTTTTACCCGGTTTAAGCATATCTGTCAGTCGAGTCCGTTGAAGGACGGGTAAGCGCTCTCGCCGTGCTGGGTGATATCAAGGCCGATCAGCTCTTCCTTCGGCTCTACGCGCAGTTTCGTGAATATGCGGACAATGCCGATGCAGATGAGTGTACCCACGACCGCCACAGCGATGGTGACCAGGATGCTGATAACCTGAGCGGTAAAGAGGCGGGTCTCGCCGAATACAAGGCCGTCCCAGCGAGCCACGGAGTTAATGGAGCTCTGCCCGAAAAGTCCGGTGGCAATGCCGCCCCATACGCCGCCGATCCCATGGCATCCGAATGCATCCAGCGCATCGTCGATCTTCAGCTTATGCTTCACAAGATGCATTGTAAAATAGCAGATCGGGCTGACCAGCGCGCCGATGATAAAAGAGGACCAGACCGGGACGAAACCGGCTCCCGGCGTGATGGCGACGAGACCGATGACCAGTCCCGTGCAGGCGCCTACCAGTGTCGGTTTGCCGTTTTTGGCTGTGTCGATCAGCATCCAGGCGAGGAGCGCTGCTGCCGCAGAGATGGATGTCGTCATGAATGCGTGCGCTGCCAGGCCGTCTGCCGCGAGGGCGCTGCCGGCGTTGAAGCCATACCATCCGAACCACAGAAGCGAGGCTCCCAGGGCTACAAAGGGGATATTGTGGATGCGGTAAGAGGTCTGCTCGTATCCTTTTCTCCTTCCGAGATAAATGGCGAGTACGAGCGCGCTCACTCCGGAGCTGATATGTACGACATTGCCTCCCGCAAAGTCCACGGAGCCGATAGATGCGAGGAATCCTCCTTCGCCCCAGACCATGTGTGCCATCGGGTAATAGACGATGACAGACCAGAGCGCGATAAATGCAAACAGCGCCTTGAATTTCATCCTGCCGACCACTGCGCCTGTGATGAGTGCCGGAGTGATCATGGCGAACATCATCTGGAATGCCGCGAATACAAGATGCGGGATCGTGTCAGAGTAAGGCCCCGCTTCCCAGCCTACGCCGTTTAATGCTGTCCATCGGAAATCCCCGATGATCCCGCCGTGGTTCCCGCCGAAGGCCAGTGAGTAGCCGAAGAGCGTCCACATGACAACGGACAGTCCCATGATCGCCACACATGCCATCATGGTGCTGCATACATTTTTTCTGCGCACCAGCCCGCCGTAGAAAAAGGCGAGTCCCGGCGTCATGATAAATACGAGCGCCGTGCAGATCATCATAAATCCAGTGTTTCCTGTGTCCATACAAATACCTCCCGTTCCTTTTGGAATAGTTTTTTATATAGAAAAAGACGCCTGCCGCGGATCGGGGTGTCCCGTCTCCGTTGTCAGACGTCTTTGTCATGCCGTAAGGATAGCAGAAGAAAAAATGAATGTCAAGGATAAATTTGGTCCGTATTTTTCATCTCCGCGCGGATCTCCCGTCGATCAGCTGTTCGTATGTGACGCCGAATACTTCGCACAGAGCCTTCAGTTCAATGTCTGTCACATAGCGTTTGTTCGTCTCGATCCGGGTGATCACATTCTTGTCCATATCGTATCCGGCGAGCTGAAGTTTGTAAGCGAGAAGCCGCTGTGAAATGTGATGAGCCCGCCTGAGCTCGATCAGGTTTTTGGCGATCAGATTCTTCTGTCCGGTCGATGACTTTGGCTTTGGCATAGTTCCATCCCTACCTTTCTGAAATGTCTCATTTTCTGCACTGTTTTTATTGATTTTATTATCCCAGCCTCTTATAATCGGTTGTAAAAGTGATACAAAACGGAGCATGGAGATGAGAAAGCAAAGAAATGTTGACAAACCGTCTTTGGATAAGGGGAATAAACGTGGAAATGAACGGAAACGGAAGCAGAAACAGAAGCAGAAGGCAGCGGCCGTCCTGCTTGCGGTTCTTTTTCTTCTGTGCGGTGCGGGCAGGTGGTACAGGCAGTGGCAGGCGGATCATACCGGCATGCCGGATGCGGTGAGCAGCCGGATGGAAAATCGGGAATGTTTTTTGGATGTCATAGCAAATGCGGACCGGATTGAAGATACAGAGGAATTTGCCCGGACTGTGATACAGATGTGCAGAGAGAATTCTTTCCGCTCGATCCGTTTGTCTACTGATCTGTA
>DWUV01000195.1 GCA_019120595.1 Candidatus Mediterraneibacter tabaqchaliae
GATCGTCTCCTTCTTTTTGTAAACGCTATCCAACAGTTACTGATTATATTCAAGTGTGGATGATACTTGTATCACTGTTTATAGAAAGGCATGATGGGAAGAAAAATATAAAATCATCCATTGATCGATCAAAAAAGTCATTGATAATGTCACCTTTTGGGATTATTAATCGTTTTATTATTGAGAATTCACAAAGGGGGGAGAAAAAAGATAGGCATGTACAAAGAAAGTTCTGTTGAGGAAATTTTTGAAAAGTATGGTGAAATGTTATACAAGATATGTATTGTAATGCTGAAAAGAACGCATGATGCTGAAGATACTGTGCAGGACATTATTATAAAATATATGACCCATAATCCGGCGTTTATATCCAGCGAACACGAAAAAGCATGGATGATCCGGGTTGCAATGAATCTTTGCAAAGATAAATTGCGCTTTTATAAGATATATCCTCAAATTAATATAGAGACGATAACAACGATATATCCCGAACAGAGCGAAGATAACCAGATTTTAGAGGCATTGCTGGCCTTGCAGCCTAAATATAAAGAAGTCCTTCTGTTACATTATGTAGAAGGATATAAATGTCAAGAAATAAGCGGAATATTAAAAATAAAAGAAGCAACTGTAAAGAAAAGGCTTGAGAGAGGGAGAAATATATTAAAAAAAGAGTTGAGAGGAGAAGTTTCTAGTGAAAAGAAATCCAATTGAAAATTGCGTAAAAGGCATTGTGCTTACAGAAGAGTCTAAACAACGGATCCTGAAAGGGATCACTGACAAAAAGGGTTATGCATATAAAAGTTATTTTGGACGGATCGGATTTGGATTTGTCGCGGCGATTATGGTCAGTGTGTTTATTCTTGCCAGTGCTATATTGGGAAATACAAATCAAATAGTAATTACCGCCTATGCTATGACTCAGGAAGGCAACGAGAAAAGTATGGTTTTATCATCAAATAAAGAAGTTACTTTGATGCCAGCAGAGACGCCGGTCGGATATGGATATATTTTTGAAATGGATATTCCAAGTGATTTTTCATTTGGCAGCAGGGCTATAGGAACTGAAAATGATGTTTTTACAGTTTACCAAATTGAAAATAGTATATACTGGATCCCAACTCAGAAAATTGCGGGTAATATTTACAACAGTGAGAACGATAAGTTGTTGACTGATAGCTTTTATGGAACAAATGAATGTGAATTTGAAATCCTTATTTACGATGAGAAGGGGGAGGTCTCGGATAGTAAAATCGTAGAATTTAAAATAATAAACGGCGAATGTAAAGTATTATTAAAAAAAAAAGATCTGTGGGAAGTGATTATTGATGATAATGCTTATCGATATGTAGAATTTTGGGCTGGCAGTGGTATGTGATATTATTTAAAGAAAGATTAAAAAAGGGGCTGTCGGTTTCACCCGACAGCCCCTTTTATCATGGGAGAAGAAATGCATACATAACGATAAAGTGGCATGCGCTTCCGCCCATGACGAACAGGTGGAAGATCTCGTGGCTCCCGAAATTTTTGTGCTTATTGTTAAAGAGCGGCAGCTTCAGCGCATAGATCACGCCGCCCACAGTGTAGATGATGCCGCCGGCCAGGAGCCAGCCGAACGCTGCGGGGGACATGTTGTTGAGTATCTGCGTGAAAGCCAGTACGCAGGTCCAGCCCATCCCGATATAAAGTACAGAGGATACCCATTTCGGGCAGTAGACCCAGAATGCCTTGATCAGGATGCCTGCGATCGCGATCGCCCACACAATGGACAGGAGGATGATCCCGGTCTTTCCTTTCAGGACGATGAGGCAGACAGGGGTATAGCTGCCGGCGATGAGCACGGAGATCATCATGTGGTCGATCTTTTTCAGGACTGTGTTTACTTTTGCGGAGATATCAAATGTATGATAAGTCGTACTTGCCGCGTATAATAAAATGAGGCTTGCCGCATAGATGGCCAGCGAGATGATGTAGATCCTGCTGGGCTCGTGAGCTGCTTTTATCAGCAGCGGCACTGCGGCGAAGATCGCCATCAGCATGCCGATAAAATGTGTGATCGCGCTGCCGGGTTCTTTGATATGTCTTTTATGTTCCATAATATGCACCTCCATGATGTAAAAACGACAAGTGGTTTCAAAAACTACATTAGGTATATGCATATATTACATCAAGAATACATAAAAATCAATTAAAAAATTGCACAAAGAAAACCGGGTATTTCCCGGTTTTCTGTAAAAGTTTTATTTTTGGAGATTTTATCGGATCACTGTGCCGGTCTTTCCCTTCAGCGCGTCTTTCACTTTGTCAAATGCAGTGATATAAGCGCAGCGGCCTTCCCGTCCGTCGACGAATTCTACGGCAGCGCGGAATTTCGGGAGCATATTGTAGATACCGAAATGTCCTTCTTCCATATATGCCCTGGCCTGGTCTGTAGTGAGCTCATCCAGAGGCTGCTCGTTGTCCTGTCCGAGGTTGATGCATACTTTTTCCACGTTTGTCAGGATGATGAGCATATCCGCGTTGATGCCCTCCGCCAGTTTCCCTGCTGCCAGGTCTTTTTCAATGACTGCGCTGGCGCCTTTGAGGTGATTGTCCTGCTCCATGACAGGGATGCCTCCGCCGCCGGCAGCGACCACGATCTGGTCGGCATCGAGAAGGGCATTGACAGCGTCAAGCTCTACGATCTTCACCGGATTTGGAGCGGATACAACGCGGCGGAACCCTTTGCCCGCCTCCTCGATCACGTAGTTCCCTTTCCTGCGCTCTTCGTTGGCTTCCTGCGCGTTCATGTATCTTCCGAGAACTTTTGTGGGAGTGTAGAAGGCTTCATCATAGGGATCCACGATCACCTGGGTCAGTATCGTGCTGACGGTGCGGTAGATCCCTCTGTTCAAAAGCTCCTCGCGTATGCCGTTCTGCAGGTCATAACCGATATAGCCCTGGCTCATTGCAGAGCAGACGGACATTGGCGCGGGTGTGTATTCGGGATGCGCCTTTGCAAATTCGTTCATGGCAGTGTGGATCATCCCCACCTGCGGTGCATTGCTGTGTGTGATCGCGACCTGATATCCTTCTTCGATAAGGTCTGCGATGCATTTTGCGCTGTGCTTTACAGCAATCTTCTGTTCCGGGAGCGTGGTCCCGAGAGCCCGGTGTCCCAGGGCTACGACAACTCTTTTTTTCATAGTATTCTCCATTTCCGCCGTCTGCTTTCGGACGGCATATTATTTACAGCGGCAGCCGGACCGTAGATGCCTGTCAGCTGCCTGTATCTGCGAAAAGATAACTTTATAGAAAGTTTACTATTATTTGCGTTAAAAATCAATACCGGCGCGTCAGTCCGGATCAGCCCCAGGAGAGGACTAGCCATACAAAAGTGTGAAAACTATATCTGCGGCGAGGAGCAGGGTCAGGACAGCGCAGACCGCCCACCGGGCAGGGCGTCCGGCTTTTTCAAACAGTTCCCCCCACTTCGGCGCGAGAAAATAGAGAAAACCGCATCCGAGCAGCGCGAAGACTGCGGAGCCTCCGGGATAAATACGTCCGTTCAGATTCAGCAGGAATTCGCTGTAATCGCGGAACGGAGAGCCGAACAGGAGCTCTGACACGAGGTTGGAGCCGTATTCCAGCACGGAATATACAGCGAAGCATACGGCAAATGCGATGGCAGGATTTTTGACAGCTCTCTTGGCGAGGATCAGGATCAGCACGCCATATACCCCGTACAGCGGGATCCACGGTGCGAAGAACGCCGCGTCACTGCTGAAAGTCCCGTTCTGAGTCAGGTGCACCAGCATTTCCAAACCCCATCCGAACAGAGAAAACATGTGGAAAAGGAAAATCATCGTGCATACATCGTATTTCCGCCACGCTCTGGCAGGGGAACGGACTGAGCGGAACGGCGGCTGGACTGAGAAGAGGAAGACAGGGTACTGTTCCGGCGCAAAGTAAGAAATCTTTGTATAAGGGCCGTTGGAGTCATCATACAGCGCTTTGCGGATCAGGAGTTCATCCTCTGAGGGAACATGCTCCAGGCAGGAGTCATTCAGACGCTCATATCCCGGGGAACGGTTCAGGACGTAATTTCTCCTGAGGGAAAGGTAGAGCTCAGCCTTGCATGTCGTTATATAAGGATTTACAAATAAAAACTCGAGGAGTCCCAGAGTAAAGACAGAGAGCAGCACCCATCCGGCAAAAGACAGGTCCAGGAGGAAGAGTCTCCATTTATTGTGTGACGTAAGCTGCCTGGACAGGAAAAAGGCATCCCGGCGGCTGATCTGCGGGTTTTCAGCCAGGATAAACGGTATCATGCTGTATTCGTAGTGCTTGATGACCCCTCCGACAATGGTCAGATCCCAGAGAGCCTGAAAAATGGTACGGCAGAACATGACCCAGGCAGGCCTGCGCAGACAGCGCAGCTTAAACAGAAAGAAAACCTTTGAGATCATGGTTCCCCTGTAACTGTGACTTTCCATAAAAAAGCGTTTCTCGCCGATCAGGAGAAGATTATTGATAAAGATTTGATAGAAAAAGGCGAGCAGCAGCCCGGCAGCAGTCAGGATCAGGCCGATGCCGATGCCCTCGCTGAGGAAAACGTTGACAGAACGCAGGATATTGAAAAACAGTGTGATATGGTTTGAGAACATATCGATCGCGATCTGAATGGCAGCACTCACTGCGCGGCCGCTGATCCCGTGCAGCGGCACGCCCTCAAAAAAGCGGCTGACTGTCTGAAGGACAATCTCAGAGTTCGGGATATCGAGGGCGAAAGCTGCGTCAGGCTCCCTCCCGACAGAAAGGTCCTGGAGGGAGATGAATGTCGTTGAGACCGGGTAGGCTGTGGTGAGCATGGCAATAATAAAGCAGACGGAAATTGCTTTCCAATAGTTCTGCCTGAGCATTGCGCGCGCCTTCTTTTTCAGCTCTTTCCTCTTCCACATACAGGTCAGCCTCCCGGGAAATTAGTGATACTATATTATAATTTATTCAGGTCCGATTTGCAAGAAGAGGGAAGGCGGTAAAAAGGAATCCGTAAAAAATCAGTTCCTTAGTGTGCGGTAATTTTTTTCGTTTTCATAATCCTTATGGATCCCATCGTCATCGTAGAGGACGTATTCCGTTCCGGCATATCCGATTATGCGGAGATGATCTGTGCGTATGTCGTCCACGCATTCCGCCGGATCTGCCAGGGGGATGCATTTCCCTTTCCGGATGAACATGGGCACTTCGTTCAGCGCGATGTCCACATAATGGACGCCCTGCCCGAAAATCTCTTCGCTGACGGTACCGTCCGGGAGGAACTTGACGAACAGCATCTCCTCCGGCAGATACACATACCTGCCTTTTCCGTTCTGCTCACAGACAGGGGCGATCATGATCTCATTTCCGAGCATGAGCTGGTCTTCAATGCGGGCTGCCATCCGATCCTCAGGGTAAACAAAGGAAAGAGGTTTAAAATACAGGTCATCATTCAGCGCTGCCTTCATATACTCGCTGTAAAGGTAGGGCAGCAGGCGGTAACGAACGGTGATCACATGCCGGAAATCTTCGATCCCCTCAAACTGGTAGCATTCCTGTTCCCTTGTCCCGAGCGCCGCGTGGTTCCTCATAAGAGGCGTGAATACCCCAAGCGCAAGGAAACGAAGCAGGAGTTCGCGGGTCGTGTCCGCTCCGAAGCCGCCCAGGTCCGCTCCAGCATAGAGGAAGCCGCACATATTCAGGGATGGCATCATTTTCAGGTTCAGCAGCAGATGGGACCACCAGGATTTATTATCCCCTGTCCAGATCCCGCCGCAGCGGTGCATCCCGATGTAGGATGAGCGGGAGAACATGAGGAAGCGCCTGTCAGGGTCGATCCGCTCAAAAGCCTCCGCAGCGGCGCGCGTCATGTTGAAGCCGTAAAGGTTGTGGACCTTGTCATGGCGCACTTTCTTTCCATTTATATTGTGATAAAATCTCCGGTAGTCCTCCGGGCTGTTGGCAAGGCTCTGGAGTTTGTCACCCATCTGCCATACCCCTACCTCTTCCTGCTGTCCGTCCCAGCTTCCGCCGTCGGATTGCGCAAACCGGCGGGCAAGCTCTTTTGCCTCGGCAAGCCCTTCCCGGGAATAGAAGATGGCAGGCTCGTTCATGTCATTCCAGAACCCTTCGATCCCCTGGTCGGTCAGGAACCGGTATTTGTCCCCGAACCATTCCCGTGCCTTTGGATCCAGGAAATCCGGGAAATGCGTATCTCCGGGCCAGACAGCGGCCGTAAAGAAAGATCCGTCCTCTCTCTTGCAGAAATGATCATTTTTTACACCTTCATCATAGACGCTGTATCCGTCTTCGACCTTTACGCCGGCATCAATGATCGGGATAAGGCGGATATGATCCTCCTTCATCTCGCGGACAAATTCGGGAAAACGGCTGAACTCGCTGCTCAGTGTAAAGTCCTTATAAGAATCCATGTAGTCGATATCCATGTAGATCATATCCAGGGGGATATGGTTTTCACGGTAGCCTGCCGCCACTTTGCGGAAGTCGTCTTTTGTTTTATATCCCCAGCGGCTCTGTCCGAAGCCAAAAGCGAATTTTGGCGGGATATAGCTCCTTCCGGTCATCCGGCGGAACTGCTTTACGATATCATAAGGCGTGTCCCCGGTTATCACATACACATCCAGATCTGCGCTTTCACAGGAAACGGACAGGGTATCCGCTCTCGTGTATCCGATATCAAATGTGATGAGGGACGGATAGTCAAAAAACATGCCGAAAGTCTGAGCTCCCCAGACAACAATGAAATTGTGGGCTCCGTAAAGCGAACGTTTATCCTCTGTGTGGTTCGGATCATCCGTACAGTCGCTGGTATAGCAGTAGCCGCGCTTGTTGATGCCCCGGTTTGCCTCGCCGAGACCGTAGACGATGTCATCGGCGGACATGCGGTAAGTAAACGTAAAGCTGTTCTGTGTGTTCACTGTCCCGTAAGCCGGGGAGCCGTTTTCCGCCGGAATCTCATGCACCACAGCGTCGGTCCGGAGCGGAGCTCCGTAAGTATATTTCTGTATCATGTCAATACCTCCTCCTTGGATCATCTGCATCAAAAACAGCCATAGAGATAGTTGTGACTGTTTATGGGATAGATTATATTTCATTTCAGGGGCAGAATCTTGTACGATACTGTCCTGTTATTGCATAATACTGTCGTTATTGCACGCGGGTCAATCTGTATTTGTGGGGGCGCCTTCCTTGTAAATATAACGTCCGAAAACCGTCGGTTTGATGCAGGACGTTTTCGCGGCGGGCGGGGATATGGCTCAGGTTCCGGCTCCGTAATCTGGGAAAGACGTAAAAGGGAGAAAGCATGGCTAAAAGCAATTGTCCGGCGGAAGATTCGGCTCCGCCTCAGGCATCCGCCGGA
>DWUV01000196.1 GCA_019120595.1 Candidatus Mediterraneibacter tabaqchaliae
AGACACCTTCTGCAAGACCTACGAAGATGAGTGACTTACCGAGTACGCTGGAATCTTCACTGATCGCGCCGAGAGCCGCGCTTGCCGCGCTGGCAACAGCGATACCGCCGCCGATACAGGAAAGCCCGGTAACGAGGGCTGCCGCAAGGTAACCGAGTCCGGTTGCAAATCCCGGGTCAGAAGTTACAGATTCCGCTGCCTGTACATTCGGACCTCCAAGGAGCATGATCGAAGCTGCGGCAAAAGCGCCGAAGAAGAAAAAGGCATTTGTACCAATGGCGCGTTTGTAGCGTCTGCGGGTCTTGTTCTTTCCGAGCAGATAATATCCGAACGGAAGGATGATGCTTAAGATCAGTGCAGTGATAAATACGATTTTGGTTGCTAAAGTCATGGTAAAATCCTCCTGATTTTTATTTGCTTTTCTTTGTGTTCTTTTTGGTATATGGGTCAAATGCATGGCCGCTGCCTTTGTAGAAGCGGCTGAACATCTCGTAATATTCCAGACGGAGCACCTGGATGCCCACGATCAGTCCCTCAAATCCGCACACGAACAGGTTGCCGAAGATCACGCCCAGCCAGTTCGGATTCCCGCTCTCCGCGCCTGCGAGCTGCAGGACCACTTCCATGATCGCCGCATGGCTGACCGCGAAAGCGCCGATACGGATGAAGGAGATGGTGTTTGAGAAGTAGCTCAAAAGCGTCTCGAACATTTCGAAAAATCCCTGTACGATAAACATCGCCTTCCCGGTCTCCATTTTGTCCGCTCTCTTCTGGATCGCCCTTGTGATGGGCTCGCGGAAGAGGATGAGCAGCAGGGGCACGCCGAACATGATGCCCATGATGATGCCGCCGGGCAGCGGTCTGCCTGTCATAAACAGGACAATAGTCACGACTACTGCGATGTAAAATACAAGTCCTGCCACACCGTTGGGGTCAAACCAGGCGCCCTCGATATCTTTGCTCTTCAGCGCGTTGACGATATGGAGCACCATTGCCACCATGATCAGGAACATGCCGAAAGCCACAGCCACGATGAACACCGTGTTCAGCTTGCCCAGGAAGGGAAGCGTGGTCATATGGTCAATGGGCCGCATCCACAGGGCGGGTATCACGTCCTCGAATCCGAAGATACTGCCGAACATGAATCCGAATATCGTGGAAAATACGCCTGCCGTGGCAATGATCCCGGCGAGCGGGGCTTTCTTAAAGTGGTAGATCAGGGCGCCGCCGATCAGGAGGAGAAGCCCCTGTCCCACATCCCCGAACATAACGCCGAAGATGAAGGAGTAGGTCAGGCCGACGAAAACAGTCGGGTCCATTTCGTTATGTGCGGGAAGCCCGTACATCTGCACAAACATCTCAAAAGGTTTGAAGATCTTCGGGTTTTCCAGCTTTGTGGGCGGTTCCCCGAAGTATGCGTCGTGGTCGTCCTCCACGACGACGAATACTTTGTCGTCGTCCTTGACTTCTTCCACGAATTTCTCCACATCGTCCTCAGCCATCCATCCGCAGAGGATGTAATAGTCTTCCTGATTGTCCTCCATGCGGGCCGCGAGCTTGCGGACGTCGAAATTATTGGAGAGCTCTTCCAGCCGGTTCCGGGCCGCCACCAGCTGCGGCGCGCGGTCAGCGAGCATCTCCCCTGCCTTTTTGTCCAGGTCGTCGATCTCAAGGTTCACCCGGGCGATCTCCCGTTCCAGAGACTGGTAGGCATAGGCCGGCGTCCCTTCGAACTCGTCCTTTAGCTCGATCCGCTCGAAGTGCAGGGAGCGGAACACGGCATCCACCTTCTGCGCTTCCGCGGGGGCAACAAAATAAGCCCCGTACACGAAACTTTCATCCCGCTCGCCCTCTACAAAAATGGCTTTCAGATCATCCATGAGATACTTCTGCATCTTGTGGTAGAATTCTACCGCAATGCGTCCGAACCGGTATGTGATGTACCGGTAATGCAGCACCTTGTGGAGATCGCAGTCCAGCGGGCGGAAAGGCGCGATGACCTGTTGTTTCGCACGAAGCTCTTCAATCTTCTTTTTCAGTTTTTCTTTCTTTTCCTGAAGTTCCTGGTAGTCTTCCTTTGCCTTGCGCACGACCTCGAACATGTCGTCCAGCCCCATTTTCGTATCCGGGACCACATCGTCCGCATTCGGAAGATAGCCCACGAACTCGACCGCTTTGGCGAGCGCGTCCCTGTAGGGGTTGAGTTCCACGAAAGGCCTTAAATTGTCCACGGTCTTGAGTTCGGACAGGGCGGATTCGAGCTGGATCTCATAGCGTGAGAGATACAGGTCAGTGACCCGGTCAATGTCGTTCCTCGGACCGGAGATATTGATGAATTTCATTTTAACGATCATTGGGTCTTACCTCCAACGTAAGCTGCTGTCTCGCCGGGGCTTAAGCCGTAGCGTACGCATTCCATGGCGGTGGTCAGCTTATTGATTTCCTCTTCCTTCAGGAAGAGATAGGTGTTGATCGCAGCCAGGGAATAGGGATCCCGGCGGCGGTCAACTGTATACAGATGATGCAGGCAGTCCGCATACATCTGTTCAATGGTCAGGTTCTGGCGGAAGTTATAGTGGCGGCCATAATGGGTTCTCGCCACGGCTGTTTCAAACTCCTCCAGGCCCGGAGCCTCTACCAGCTCCTTGACCAGGTCTGTTGACAGTTTATAGTGGATCGGGATGAGCATCAGGTAGATGTCTGCGGGCTTCATATTATAATATTTCTTTGCCCGGTAGATCCACTGCAGGTTCAGCAGGTCGATCTTTGAACCGCGGTCGCGCATGAAGAGCTCCAGGTCCTTTTTCTTGAGGACTTTTTTCTGCTCTCTCCATGTGGAAGTGAAGAAATACAGGTCCAGGGTCAGGTTGTAGTCGTACAGCGTGACATTCTGTGAGTCCTTCAGCTTTTTCAGCGGAGCGTAATATTCAGTGCCCTTCAGGTTCTCTACCAGCTCATCCGTTGTCCGCGAGGTGATGAGCTTCTCGATCGAGATCTGAGAGTACCTGTCGAAAAACGCCTTTTTATAATTCAGGTCAAAGGGCTGCCTGTAATGGTTGATCACAATGCGCAGGCAGTAGTTGATCAGGTCGATCTCATAATTTTTCAGGATCAGCTTCATGAACCTCCGCTGCTTCTGTCCGCAGAATCGGTAGATCTTCGTGTAATCGTGGTAGAGCGACTGGATCAGGACTTTTTCTATATTACCTCTGTGGATCTGGTCCTCCTCCAGCGTCTCCAGGACGTCAGCGTATGCAGTGTTCTTTATCAGGTAATCCACGATCTCAGGCACGCTGCCCAGGTTCGCGATCTCTGTGAACTGCCCCGGCGACAAAAGCTTTGCCTCCATGGCCCGGATTTTCGTCACGATCCCGCTGTATTCAAGTAAATTCCCCATAGGCTACACCTCGGTGATCCTGCGCAGGATCTCGTGGGCGTATTCGGTATGCTTTTCTTCATATTCCTTCTGAAGCGCGCGTATCGTTTCCGTGCTCGCCCCGTTCTGGCTGTCAAGGATACCGGAAGTATTCTTCTCCAGCTCATCCCGGATGGCATTGATGCGCGCCTGCGTCTGCTTCTCCAGATCCTCGTCAAAAGCCCTGCGTTTTTCGTCATATTCCCTGTCCAGGACTTCCTTCTGAGTTTCGGCATGCGCAACGATAGCGGATGCAGCGTCCTCGATTTCCGTCAATTTGTTTACAATAGAGTCCATAAAAAGCCTCCTCTTTGTGAGAAAATGCTAATATACTTTATCATACACCTTTTCGTCAAAAAAGCAAGTAAAGAAATCGTTATAATGGTCATTCTGATGGTTCACATTTAAGCGGTTTTCGTGCTATTATGATAGCGTTCCCATGGAACATGTTTCTAGTTTTGTTAAATAAGGGGAGGACTATTCATGAGACTGAGAAATATACCGAGGGCAGAGGGCACGATCCAGGCTCATCCCATTGTCATAAAGAGACCGGAAGACCAGAGGGGATGCTGGCGCCAGGTCTTTGGAAATAAAAGGCCCATCCACATCGAGATCGGGATGGGGAAGGGGCGCTTCATCCTGAATATGGCGAAGGAGCATCCGGATATCAATTTTATCGGCATTGAGCGCTATTCCAGCGTCCTGCTGCGCGCAGTGGAAAAATTCGATACAGAGGAATTCCGGGAACTGAAAAACGTCAGGTTCGTGTGCATGGACGCAAGGGATATCGCGGACGTGTTCGCGGAGGGAGAGGTAGACCGTATCTACCTGAATTTCTCGGACCCGTGGCCAAAAGCGCGGCACGCAAAACGGCGCCTCACATCCGTGGAATTCCTGGAGAGATATGAGAAGGTGCTTCCGCAGGGCGGGCTCGTGGAATTCAAGACAGACAATACAGCGCTTTTTAACTTCTCCCTGGAGCAGATCAAAGAGGCTGCATGGACCCTGCAGGCATTCACCTATGACCTGCACCACAATGAGGAGATGAACAAAGGCAATATCATGACAGAATATGAGGAAAAATTTTCCCGGAAAGGGAATCCCATCAACAAACTGATCGCTGTGCGCAGGTAAGGGCGCACAGCGCGCACCATTTCCGTATCCGATGCATATAATAGTGTATAGTTTTGCTGCGGGACGGGGGACGCCGATGAAGAAGAAAAGATGGAAAACATGTGTAAAAGAAATGTTTTATTGCCGGCCATGCCTGAACAGGCAGGTGTTATGCATCAGAAAATCCATGCAGGAAGTGTGTAAAATCCTAAATTCCGGCTTCTGTCACGGCGACGATAAAAAAAATATGCGATAATATTAAAAAAATGTAAAAAAACGCTTGCATTTTTGAAAAGTGTCGTATATAATATCACTTGCGTTATCCGTTAGGGATAACAAAAGTGAATAAGCGCGATTAGCTCAGTTGGTAGAGCACCTGACTCTTAATCAGGGTGTCCAGGGTTCGAACCCCTGATCGCGCACTTGAAAATCGCTGTTTTTGCAGACACTGGAGCTGCGGGGACGGCGGTTTTTTACGTGTAGCAATGAGAAGCGCGGAAAATAAGAAGAAAGGTCCCAGGGAAGTGCTCGCATTTCCCTGGGACCTTTCTTCTTATTTTCCATGCGGCGAATGCCGCGACCGAGATGAAGCGGAGCGGAATCGAGGTGCGCTTCACATTGCGGCCGCCTTAACGTGCGTCCATAAACTCCGCTATCTGTCCCGCGATGATCTTCATCAGCCTCTGCCTCGCCTCGATCGTTGCCCAGGCGATGTGCGGTGTGATGAAAAGCCTGTCCTTATCTTTTACATTTAACAGCGGGCTGTCCATTGCCATAGGCTCCACGGAGAGTACGTCCAGACCGGCCGCCCTGAGCTCGCCTGCATTCAGAGCATCGGCAAGGTCCGCTTCATTGATGATAGGCCCTCTCCCCAGATTCAGGAGGATGGCGTCAGACTTCATTTTGCAGAAAGCATCTTTGTCCATCAGGCCCTCTGTGTATTCGTTGAGCGGAGCGTGGATGGACAGGATATCAGACTCTGACAGCAGAGTATCCAGATCCACCTGGTGATACCCTTCCTGAGCGGGAGCGCCGGATGCGGAGTAGTAAATGACCCTGGCCCCGAAAAGCCCTGCGATATCCGCTACACGGCGGCCGATCGCGCCCAGGCCGAGGATCCCCCATGTCATGCCCTTGAGTTCGTGGAACGTGCGGGCAAAATGGGTAAAGATCCGATCATTAATGTAGCTGCCGCTTTTGACGTAATCATCATAATAGCGAAGGTTTTCCATTAAATAAAAGAGCATGGCAAAGGTGTGCTGCGCCACGGATTCCGTGGAGTACCCTGCCACATTGCGCCATTCGATCCCGCGTTCCGCGAGATAGTCTTTGTCAAGATTATTCGTGCCGGTTGCAGTCACGCAGACGAGTTTCAGATTTTTGGCATCCGCGATCGTCTGTCTGTTGACCAGTACTTTGTTCACGACCAGGACATCAGCGTCTGTGACCCGTGCAGGCGCTTCTTCCGAAGAAGTGAAGGGATATCTGACGATCTCCCCGAGCTGTTCGAACTGTGAGTAATCAATGTCATCGCCAAGCGTGCTGGCGTCTAAAAATACGATTTTCATAAAATATAAAACCTCCTTTGCAGACTGGAGTTAAGTATATCACATTTCAGCGTGCCGAGGCACATCCATTGTAAAGAAACTGTGAAAATTATCTGACCGCGCTTGCTATGTGCAGAGACAGTACGGTATATTAGGTACAACGAACTGACAGTCAGGAGGAAATAAGATATGAGCGGATTTTTTTCACATTCCAGCAGCAGAAGAAGATATCCTGATCCGAATATGGGAGGAGCGCATTACAGGAGAAAAGGTCTGTTTGGGATGCTTTCCGGTCTGGGAAGCGGATTCAGCTCCCGGAGCTCCCGGGGACACTATGGCCAGGGGTATCCGAACCAGGGATATCCAAACCAGGGGTATCCGAACCAGGGATACCCGAACCAGGGATACCCAAATCAGGGATACCCGAACCAGGGATACCCAAACCAGGGATATCCAAATCAGGGATATCCGGATCCGGGCCAGGGGGGATTCCAGCTGACAGCACCGGCGGCGGGCGGCCAGGCAGTGTGCCCCAAGTGCGGCGCTTCTGTCCCGGCGGGTTCCAAGTTCTGTCTCTCCTGCGGGGAGAAGATGGAGGCCAATGCATCGTTCTGCCCGAATTGCGGGAGACCGCTTCCGGCAGGGGCTAAGTTCTGTTCAGAGTGCGGCGCGCCGGTACAGAGATGATACGTCTGAAGCGGCGCGGGGGCCGAAGCAGTAAGATCGGAGAGTACACCGTGGCATCCCGCATAGGCAGCGGACGCTACGGTGTCTGCTTTCTTGCGCATGGTCCGACAGGAAAAACTGTCGTTCTGAAAAGATTCCGGCCCAGGATGCTTCGGAAGAACCGGCAGCAGAACCATTATGAGGCGGTCATCCTGTCCGGTCTGAGCCATCCGGCCGTCCCGGAGCTGCTGGGAGTGATCAACTGCCGGCAGGGCTACTATTACGTCCTTGAATACAAGGAAGGTGCTTCGCTGGAAGAGTGGCTTTTTAAGAGGAGAAAAGTTTTTTCTCCTGAAGAAATATACAGGATCGGATCGCAGCTCTTTGATATTCTGAAATATCTTCACGGCAGGAATGTGGTGCACGGGGACGTCAGCGCGGCAAATCTGTTATACGACGGGGAAAAGCTCTCTCTGCTGGACTTCGGCCTTGCCAGATATGCGGATGGGCGGAATATCAGATTCAGCATTGACTATGCGCGGACGGCGAATGTGCTGATCTATCTGCTCTATTCGGGATATTCCGGGAAGGGAGACCTCCCGTGGCATGAGGAACTGCCTCTCTCCGAAGTGCAGAGAGGATTTCTGCGCAGGATGATGGAGAGAGAGGATGCATTTCGGGACACAGCAGAAGCGGCAGAAAAATTTCAAAAATATTTTTCCATAACAGAGAGGGAATGAAAAAGCAGCGGGCCGAAGAATAGAAAAATATTCTTCGGTCCGCCGCTTTTTTCATCAGCCGCAGGATTTTTCATAAATTTAAATGAAACTTCACAGAAAGTCAGAGCCACATTTAACACAGACGCCATAAAATGAAAAACATAACAAATAAAGACAAATGGACCACAGCGCGGATACTGTGGGATGACAGGCTGAAATCTGCCGGATCATTCCCTGTATATCGGCGCTGAATTTACTGTAGGAAAGGAATACAGGGATTATGAAGGACAAGATTTTACATATGCTGCTCCGGGCGCTTCCTATGGCGCTTGTCCTGGCGGTTCTGACGGTGACCGCGGTCTGGCTGAACCGGATGGACGAGGATGAGACTGCGTCGGATGCCAGCCGGCTGATGTACGCATCCGCGGAAGTCACGGCAGTTCTGGCAGACAACGCACAAGAGGATCATCAGAACGCGGAGGGACGCCGCGTGGGTGATCAGGAGCTGGAGATCCGGATTTTGTCTGGAGACCATAAGGGTGAGATCATGACAGTGACCAACTATATGAGCGCGCTGTTCAACGTGGATGTGGATCAGGGAGACCGGATCATTGTGCGGATCATGACGGATGAGGATGGTTCTTATTACGCATCGGTGTTCAACTATGACAGAGGGATCGTGCTGGGCGTGTTTCTGCTTATCTTTTTCGCACTGCTGGCAGTGCTTGGCGGGAAAAAGGGAGTCGGCGCGCTGGCAGGACTCCTGCTCACGCTTGGCTGTATCTGGTTCATCCTGATCCCGTGCCTGATCCGGGGCGTCCCGGCAGTTCCGGTGACCATCGGGGTATCAGCAGTGTCAGCGGCAGCCGGGCTGATCTTTTTGAACGGGTATTCGAAAAAGACGCTGTGCGCGGTATGCGGCTGTGTCGGCGGCGTGCTCGCGGCAGGGATCGCGGCGGCAGCGGTGGGAACCCTTTCGCCTATGAACGGCTTCAACATGCAGGAGGCAGAAAACCTGATCCTGTACGGAGCAGACCGGGGGCTGAAGATCAGCGGGCTGCTTGTGTGCGGAGTCCTGATCTCCGCACTGGGCGCTGTGATGGACGTATCTCTCGGGATCGCATCGTCAGTGTGGGAGATGAGAGAACAGAATCCGGAGGCATCTGCGGGCAGCCTGTTCCGCTCCGGAATGCAGATCGGAAGAGACGCTATGGGAACCATGGCGAATACGCTGATCCTGGCATTTGCAGGATCGTCTCTTAACATGCTGATCCTGGTGCAGACCTATGATATCCCCTTCCTGCAGCTGATCAATACGGACTCCATCGCGTTGGAGGTGGTACAGAGTGTGGCTGGTTCTTTCGGTATACTTCTGACAGTTCCTCTCGTGGCTTTTATCAGCGCCAGACTGATGGTGCATTGCAGAGGCCGGAGAGTTTAATATAGATGGCTCCGAAATTTTTCCGGAGCTGGTTTTACGGTCACTTTTCAAGATTGGAGGATGAAGATGAAAAAGAAAGCAAAGACAGCGTTAAGCGCAAGGCTTACCGCGCTGTGCATGGCTGTCCTGATGGCATTTTCCCTGCTTCCGTCCACGGCGTCAGCCGCGGAAGGGACTTCCTTCGGGAAGATCGCGGGAGAAGCAGGGTTTACGACAGGCAGCTATGTCATGGTGACAGACACCGGATACGCCCCGCAGAAGCTCGACGGCACATGGCTTCCGGCAGATGAGCTGGGGACTGCATTGGGAGATACGATCGCAGATCCGGCAGCTGAGACAGTATGGGAGATCGCCGTGTCGGGCGGCACCGCCACTATCAAAGATATGGACGGACAGTTCCTTGCGCCGAAGGGCGGAAATGAAAACGGGATCCGCATTTCCGATACGGAGTATCAGTGGAAATGGGAATGTCAGGACGGAAAGTTCACGTTCAGCGGGCAGGGAGAGGATACCGTTATCCTGGCGAGCAACCGGGGAAGCGGCAACAAATTCCGTGCCTATAAGACGACGACTGTTTCGGGAAATCCAAACGGTTACCCTTCTGGATTCACGCTCTACAAAGCGGCGGAAGGCGGAACATCTGAGGGGACAGTGGCGGCGCCGCAGGCAGATCCCCAGGCGGGAGCTGTGGCTTCCGGCACGGAGATCACGCTGACAACGTCCACTTCCGGAGCGCAGATTTACTATACTCTGGATGGAAGCGATCCGAAGGATGAGACGAATGCAGCGCGAGAACTCTACGGCGCGGACAATATGCCTGTGATCACAGAGGACTGCACGCTGAAGGCAGCTGCGGTCCTGGAGGGCGTGTACAGCGCAGTACAGACTCTGCAGTATACGGTCGATGAGAGCGGTTCCGGCGAGCCGGGAGACACAGCGCCCATCGCGGACGGCGACCGGGTGGTGATCTATGCGCCGGCATATGGCAAGGCGCTTTCGGCAGAATATAACGGTTACTACAACGCCGGCACGGATGTGACGGAAGAGAGCGACGGCACACTGAGCGGTTATACGGATGCGGATGTGTGGGACGTTGCAGCGAATGAGGACGGAACCTACAGCTTCTCTCACAATGGACAGAAGATTGGTATGGGGGACAGTTTCTCCAGTATGCCGCTGGGAGAGAAGAACGATAAATGGATCCTTGAGGATGCGGGAAACGGCCTGTACTATGTGAAGAACACGGTGCGCGGAGCGTACATGGAGTGGTATGACAGCAACGGAAACTGGAGCGCATACTACAACATCGCGGAGGGCAGCGAGGGAATGTTCGCTCTGAAGTTCTACAAGGTGACGGATGTGCCGGGAGATTCTGACGAGCCGGATGAGCCGTCAGCAGTGGAAGGACTTGAGGTGGAGGCGTCCCCGCAGAATGGCGCCAGTGTTGTGGAAGGGCAGAAAATCACTCTGAAAGCGGCTGACGGGGCCCAGATCTATTATACAATGAATACAGACGGCACAGAGCCGGCTGACCCGGAGGCAGGAAATGCAGAACAGCTCTACACAGAGCCTCTTGAGATTGCCGCAACTCCGGAGAAAGACAGACCGATCGTTGTGAAAGCGCTGGCATATATCCCGCAGAGCGGCGATGCGGAGGCGCAGACCGGCGAGGTTTATACATTT
>DWUV01000197.1 GCA_019120595.1 Candidatus Mediterraneibacter tabaqchaliae
GATTGCCTGTAACAAATCCTTCGCGTCTAAGTTTTTTGGCTTTGATCGTCATGTCTCTTTTTTCAGCTTTTAAAGTATTCATTTATCTTTTCCTCCAATCACTGAATCACGCTTAGCAGCCTTCAACTTTGCCATAACAAAGAGGTTTTGTTAAGTGTATTTCCTTGCTACACCTATACTATAGCACCGTTGTCAAGGGGGCTGAAAAAGTTCCAGCAGTGCTGAAAAGTTTCTGGGGTGAAAAGTTCCTGTGCCGAAAAGTTCCTGCGGTTGACGCATTTTCCCGTGGCAGATATAATGGAACAAGGAAAATCAAGGAGGTTTATATAGATGAAACTTATGATCGCGTCAGATATCCACGGCTCCGCCCTGTACTGCGGACAGATGCTCCGCGCATATGAGAGGGAAGGTGCGCAGCGGCTGCTCCTTCTCGGCGATATCCTGTACCACGGACCGAGGAATGACCTGCCGGAGGGATATGCGCCCAAGGAGGTCATTGCCATGCTCAATCCCCTGAAAGAGAACCTGCTCTGCGTGCGGGGCAACTGTGACACAGAGGTGGACCAGATGGTGCTGGATTTCCCCATCATGGCGGAATACTGCCTGCTGGAACTGCCCTGCGCGGCTTCCCCGGGATCATCCGGGACGGAGGACGGAGGCGCCGGGCGGCACGGCATGCGGCTGACCACGGTATTTGCCACACACGGACACGTGTACAACCCGCATCATCTCCCGCCGCTGAAAGACGGGGATATCCTGCTGAACGGGCATACCCACATTCCGGCGTGCGAGGAGATCCCGGGTATGGACGGCAGGACATGCCGATATCTGAACCCGGGCTCTGTGTCCATACCGAAAGAAGGCTCCGCCCACAGCTATATGGTCTGGGAGGACGGAGAATTTATCTGGAAAAATCTTGAGGGGGAGGAATACATGACATGGAAGACCGATTCGCGCTTCTGATCGACGCGGACAATGTGTCTGCAAAATATATCAAGCCCATACTGGACGAGCTGTCCAAGTATGGAAATGTGACTTACAAGAGGATCTACGGAGACTGGACAAAGACGAACAATGCCAGCTGGAAGGAAGAACTCCTGCAGAATTCCATCACGCCCATCCAGCAGTTCAGCTATACGACAGGGAAAAACGCGACGGACTCCGCGATGATCATCGACGCCATGGACATGCTCTATACGAGCGAGCTGGAAGGATTCTGCCTGGTGTCCAGCGACAGCGACTTTACGAAGCTGGCGAGCAGGTTAAGGGAGAGCGGCAAGACGGTGATCGGCATGGGCGAGGACAAGACGCCGTCCCCGTTCCGCAAGGCGTGCGATATCTTTACCGTGCTGGAACTCCTGCTGGAGGACAACACGGACCAGGACGAGAAGGAAGAAAAAGGGACGCCCCATCAGCACCATGGAAAGGAACGGAAAAAGGACACTGCTGCGTCCAAGGAACAGATTGAGGAGGCTGTGGTCAAGATCATTACGGAGAACCAGAACAATGACAGGGAGACCGGGCTCGGGGAAGTCGGCAGCCGTCTGGTCAAGCTGTATCCGGATTTCGACGTGCGCCGTTACGGTTACAGCCTGCTGTCTAAATTCCTGGAGACCCTGCCCAAGCTGAAGCTCATCCAGGAAGGGACGAAAGTGTCAGTCACGCTCTACGAGGATAAGAGCAGGCAGGAGATGGTGGAGGAATATATCCTCCGGCAGATCCAGGCGAACGGGAGATACGGGATCTCTCTCGGTTCCCTGGGCAACCGGATCCGCGCCCGGTTCGGGAACTTCAAGGTTAGGGATTATGGTTTCTCCCAGTTCAAGCAGTATATCCAGAGCTTTCCGAATGTGCAGATCGTGGAGGACGGAGAGCGGACAAGGGCCGTATATATGAGCGATGAATGAGAGGTATGGATAGCAAATAAGTGAGAAAAAAAGAAAAACATCCCGGCAGGCAGAGACTGCCAGAAGGCCGGGAGGAGAAAGCCGTATCAGCGGCGGGCTTCCGTAAAGGGGGACAGCGCTGGTACGGCTTTTTTGCGCAATAGTGACAAAAAGACCGTGCCCGCTGTAAAATTTTTGTAAATTCATCTGTCTTGTCACATGTAAAAACAGATGCTATAATGGGCACCATGAGTGGAAAAAGAGGTGTGCATATGACAGTCAGAGAAGAGATCGAACAGTTAAAAAAAGAGAAGGACGCAGTGATCCTGGCGCACTATTACGTGCCGCCTGAGGTGCAGGAGATCGCGGACTATATCGGGGATTCCTATTACCTGAGCAAAACAGCAGTGGGGCTCAGCCAGCAGACGGTTGTGTTCTGCGGGGTGTCCTTCATGGGCGAGAGCGCGAAGATCCTGAACCCGGATAAAACGGTGCTCATGCCGGACCCGTGCGCGGACTGCGCCATGGCGCATATGGCGGACGCGGAGACGATCCGCCGCATGAGAGAGCAGTATGACGATCTGGCGGTGGTATGCTATATCAATTCCACGGCAGAGTTAAAGAGGTATTCTGACGTCTGTGTGACGTCCGCGAATGCAGTGGATATCGTGCGGGCGCTGCCGAACCGGGATATCTTCTTTATCCCGGATCGGAACCTGGCGCGGTTCGTGGCGGAGCAGGTGCCGGAGAAGCATTTTATCTTTCATGAAGGGTGCTGCCCGATCCATGAACAGATCTCCCCGGAAGAAGTTCAGAAGGCAAAGGCAGAGCATCCGGGTGCGGAAGTGCTGACCCACCCGGAATGCACGGAAGCGCTCTGCAGGATGTCGGACTATGTGGGCAGTACATCCGGCATTATCAGATATGCGGGAGAGAGCAGCGCGGAGGAGTTTATCGTGTGTACGGAGAACGGCGTCCGGTATGAACTGGAGAAGAGATATCCTCAGAAGAGATTTTATTTTACGCAGACAGAGCCCGTGTGCAGGGATATGAAGCTGATCACACTCGAAAAGGTGCTCCATGTGCTGAAGACCGGGGAAAATGAGATGGATGTCACCGGACATGTCCGTGAGGAGGCGAAGAGGCCTCTGGCGCGGATGCTTGAACTGGCGGGAACAAAGCAGACAGCAGGACCAGCCAGGGGATAACAGACGACCGCCCCGCGGAAGCCGGCGGGGACTGTAATGATAAGAAAAGAGGCAGTAAAGGATGGACACAGAAGAAAGAAAAGAATATGCGGATGTCGTGATCGCGGGGACCGGTGTGGCAGGGCTTTACAGCGCGCTGAACCTGCCGCGGGACAAAAAGATCATCATGATCACAAAGTCCGATGTGGAGAGCAGTGATTCCTTCCTCGCGCAGGGCGGGATCTGCGTGCTCAGAAATGAGGAAGATTACGGCAGTTATTTTGAAGACACGATGAGAGCCGGGCACTATGAGAACCGGAAGGAGTCCGTGGATATCATGATCCGGAGTTCCCAGTCCGTGATCCGGGACCTGATCGGATACGGTGTAGAGTTCCAGCGCGCGATGTCAGATCAGCCGGCCGGGAGCGGGCGGGAAGCGGAGCAGGATACAGAAAAAGAAGGGCTGCTTAAGGGCTATGCATTCACAAGAGAGGGGGCGCACTCAAGGCCGCGCATCCTTTTCCATGAGGATGTGACAGGAAAAGAGATCACGAGAAGGCTCCTGGCCCGGGTGCGTGGGCTTGATAACGTAGAGATCCGGGAGTATACTGCTATGACAGACATCATCGTCAGCAACGGCAGATGCAGGGGGATCATTGCGGAGGAGACGGAGAGAGACGCAGAGAGGGAAGCCGCAGGGCAGGATCACGCCGGGCAGCCTTCTGCGCGGAAGCGGATCCGGATTTATGCCAAGGATACCATCCTTGCTACAGGCGGGATCGGAGGCAGGTATGAGCACTCCACGAATTTCCCGCATCTGACAGGGGACGCCCTGACGATCGCGGAGAAGCACGGCATCCGGCTGGAGCATCTGGATTATGTACAGATCCATCCGACCACGCTGTATTCGAAGAAGCCGGGGCGGAGATTCCTGATCTCTGAGTCCGTGCGCGGAGAAGGCGCAGTCCTTCTCAATAAAGACGGCGGGCGGTTTGTCAACGAGCTCCTGCCCCGCGATGTGGTGACCGCGGCGATCCGGGAGCAGATGAAAAAGGACGGTACAGACCATGTCTGGCTGTCCATGGCAGGGATCGATAAGGAAAAGATCCTGAAGCATTTCCCGAATATTTACCGGCACTGCCTGGAAGAAGGGTATGACGTTACAAAGGAACCGATCCCGGTCGTCCCGGCGCAGCATTATTTTATGGGCGGTATCTGGGTGGACAGCGACAGCCGGACCTCCATGGAGCATCTGTACGCCGCAGGGGAGACGAGCTGCAACGGCGTCCACGGCGCAAACCGCCTCGCCAGCAATTCGCTCCTGGAGAGCCTTGTATTTGCCCGCAGGGCAGCGGATAAGATCTGCCGGGACAGGGGCTGGACGGTTTCGGATAAAGTACATTCAGGTGTGGAATATTCAGATACAGAACATTCAGATCCAGACACAGTACATGAAAGAGAGGATATAGCATGAATCAGATCACAATGACGCTCCAGGCGGACCACCTGATCCTGGAAGCGCTGAAGGAAGATATCTCAAGCGAGGATGTGAGCACGAATGCAGTGATGAAGGAAGCGGTCCGCGGGGAAGTGGACCTGATCTGCAAAGAGGACGGCATTGTCGCCGGGCTGGATGTGTTCCGGAGAGTATTCCAGCTCCTGGACAGCGGGACGCAGGCGGAGTTTTACTGCAAGGACGGGGACGAAGTGAAGAAGGGGCAGCTCATGGGCAGAGTGTCCGGGGATATCCGGGTGCTCCTCTCAGGAGAGCGGGTGGCTCTCAACTTCCTCCAGAGGATGAGCGGCATCGCGACGTATACCCATTCTGTGGCGTCGCTCCTTGAAGGCACAGGGATCAGACTGCTGGACACAAGGAAGACGACGCCGAACATGAGGATCTTTGAGAAATACGCAGTCCGCGTGGGCGGCGGCTATAATCACAGGTACAATCTGTCTGACGGCGTGCTGTTAAAGGATAACCACATCGGCGCGGCAGGCGGAGTGGCGCAGGCAGTCAGGATGGCGAAAGAGTACGCGCCTTTTGTGCGGAAGATCGAGGTCGAGGTGGAAAACCTGGACATGGTCCGGGAAGCAGTGGAAGCGGGCGCGGATATCATCATGCTTGACAATATGTCCCCGGAAGATATGAAGGAGGCTGTGCGCATCATTGACGGGCGTGCTGAGACTGAGTGCTCGGGCAATGTGACCAGAGAGAATATCGCCGGGCTTGCGGAGATCGGAGTGGACTATATCTCGAGCGGGGCGCTGACGCATTCTGCTCCCATACTTGACATTTCCATGAAAAACCTTCATGCTGTATAGGAGAGACGGAGGCGGTCCGCGGCGGGAGATGAGAGGGATCCCGCGGCGCGAGCTGTATGCGGGTCCCGGATTCCGGAAGGAGGCAGACAGATGACAGGTTCCGAGAGAAGAGATGCGATCATAAAACAGATCAGGGAGAGCAGGACCCCCGTGCCGGGGAAAAGCCTGGCGGCAGCTTATGACGTGAGCCGGCAGGTGATCGTGCAGGATATCGCGCTGATCCGGGCGGCGGGGTATGATATCATGGCCACAAACCGGGGATATATCATCAATGAGCCGGCCACGGTCAGCCGGGTGTTCAAGGTAAAGCATACGGACGCGCAGGTGGAAGAGGAGCTCAACTCGATCGTAGACCTGGGCGGATGCGTGCGCAATGTCATGGTGAACCACAGAGTGTACGGCCACATGGAGGCGGAGCTGAATATCACTTCCAGGCGGAAGACAGCGGACTTTATCCGGGATCTGCAGAGCGGGAAGTCAAGCCCGCTGAAAAATATCACTTCAGGATACCATTATCACACTGTGGAAGCGGACAGTGAGGAGACGCTGGACCTGATCGGGGAAATGCTGAGGGAAAAGGGTTTCCTTGTAGAAGAGAAAAAAGAAAGAGCGTGACGGAGCAGGGACACTGTCAGCGGCGGAAAGGTATCAGCCGCGGGCAGTGTCTTTTTCTTGCATGGCGTCTGCTTTTGTTTTACAATGATTAGAAAAAAGGCGGCCAGCCGGCTGCGGAATGGAGTTTATCTGTATGGATGAAATATTACGGCTTCTGCCGGAAATCCTGAATATAGATTTTATCCGCGGGACTATCAGCAATCCGCGGGACAAGGAGGGCATAATAAAGATCAGGGTGCGCCCTCTTGAAAAAAAGGGGGAGCTGTACTTTCAGCTCGAATCCTTCACAAAGACACAGGCATTCCATGAAAATCTGACAGCCAAAGACGCGTGCCGGAAGATCGCGGGGGTTATGGAACGGTTCGGGCAGATGCAGATCGAGACTGTGGGGGAAGAGTGCACGGTGCTCGTGAGCAAAAAAGGGAAGGTCACGGTACGCCGGAAGAAGAGGAAGACAGAGGCGCGGCCTGCAGACCGCTCCCATAACCGGAAGAAACATTACATCCTGGAGGAAGGCGTGCCGGTCCCGTTCCTCAGAGACCTGGGAGTGATGACAGAGGACGGGAAGATCGTGCGGACGAAGACAGACAAATTCCGACAGATCAACCGCTTCCTGGAATTTATCGAGGATATCCTCCCCAGGCTGGAGAAGGGGCGGGAGCTTACGATCCTGGATTTCGGATGCGGGAAATCCTATCTCACATTCGCCATGTACCACTATCTCCACGAGCTGAGAGGATATGACATCCGTATCATCGGGCTGGACCTGAAAAAAGACGTGATCGATCACTGCGGGAAGCTGGCGGAAAAGTACGGGTATGACAAGCTGACCTTCCTCGTGGGGGATATCGCAGACTATGACGGCGTGGACCGGGTAGATATGGTGGTCACACTCCACGCCTGCGACACAGCCACGGACTACGCGCTGGCAAAGGCGGTGGGCTGGAGCGCGGAAGTGATCCTCTCTGTGCCGTGCTGCCAGCATGAGCTGAACGCGCAGTTTGCGGCCAGGGACGGATGCGCCGAGGTCCTGGCGCCGGTCATGGATTACGGGCTTTTGCGGGAGCGCTTCGCTGCGCTGGCCACAGACGGGCTCCGCGCGAAATATCTGGAGAGAGAAGGGTATGAGACCCAGGTGCTGGAGTTTATCGACATGGAGCACACGCCGAAAAATATCCTGCTGAGGGCAGTAAAGACGGGGAGAAAAGACGGAAGAGCAGCAGAAGAGATCAGAAAATGTATCGAGTTCCTGGGAGCCGCACCCACGCTGGGGAGACTTCTGGATCATAAAGGGGAGAAGGAATAAGGATGAAAAGAAAGCTTATCAAAGCAGGCGTGCTGCTGGTTATATTTGCCGCGGCGCTTGTGGTCAGCAGTCTGGTGATAAACAGGGGAACCGGGGATGAGATCGTGGATATGGGGGCGCCGTCAATTCCGAGGATCTTGTTTCTCCTGGATGGGAAAACCGTGAATACGCTTTCCGGGTATACGGAGGAGATGGAGATCCCGTCCATGCGTGATACGATCATACCGCTCGGTGAGGACGGATCCCTGACGATGGGCCTGGAAGAGGGGCGCGGATCTGTCAGCGGCATCCGCTATGAAGTGTATTCCATGGACGGCAGCGAGAAATATAAAGAAGGGAAAGCAGAGATCCCGGCCGAGGGTGAGACAGTATCCCTCAGGATCGGCGATGTGCTGACAGAACCGCTGGAAGAGGCGGTGCTGAAAGTAATCCTCGATACGAATGCGGACCAGACGGTCAGCTATTATACGAGGATCATCCTGCCCGACGACCTGGCGGCGGCAGAGTGCCTTGCTTTTGCCCAGGATTTCCACGCAAAGGCCATCGCCGGAGATGAGTCGGCGGAGCTGGGGGTGTATCTGGAACCCGGTGAAGAGAGCGATAACACGACTTACCAGGTGGTAAATATCCATTCAGATATCACGCACATCCTCTGGGGAGACTTAGAGCCCCAGGTGCTTGGCGACGTGGAATGGGATATTAAGGAGTGCAACTCCGTTTACACTTCCCTGCTTGCTAAATATCAGGCGGCGTGCACGGATGACAGCGGGGAGGATAAACGGTACAATGTGACGGAGTTTTTCCGCATCCGGTATGTGGAGGGAACGGTCTACCTGCTGGATTATAACAGAGAGCTGGAGAAGGTCTTTGACGGAGACGCGGAGTCCTTTGACAGCGCAGGCATCCGGTTCGGGATCGTCCCGGAAGATATCCAGTATGAAGAAAATAAAGACGGGACGGCTGCGGCCTTCGTACAGGCTGACAATCTCTGGCTGTTTGACGCGGAGAGATCCGAGCTTACGGAGGTGTTCAGTTTTGACAGCAGGGAAGGAGCAGACGCACGGAGCAGGAACCGGAACCATACTGTGCGCATGCTCAGCATGGACGACGATGGGAATATCGCTTTTGCGGTCTGCGGTTATATGAACCGTGGGATCCACGAGGGGCAGGTGGGCACCGCGATCTATTATTTTGACAGAGAGCAGTCCATTGTGGAAGAAAAAGCTTTTATCTCCAGCACGAAGTCGCCCGCAGTGGCAGAGGAAGAGCTGGGGAAGATGGTATATTATTCTCAGGAGCAGGATGTGCTTTATATGCTTGCCGATGGGAAACTGTACCAGACAGAGCTGGGGGAAGAAGAGCAGACCGTGCTTGCAGAAGGGCTCACGGAAGATCAGTACGCCCTGTCAGATGACGGCAGCAGGATCGCATACCAGGTCCCGGCAGGTGAGGATGGCGGGAATGCCGGGATACAGGTCCTGGATCTGCAGAGCGGCGAGGGATATACCGTGGAAGCCGCGGACGGAGAGAATGTACGTCCGCTCGGATTTGTAAACAGTGACTTTGTGTATGGGAAATCCCGTGCCGAAGATGCAGGGATGTCTCCTGCCGGCGGGGAGATCACTCCGATGTACGAGGTGGAGATCCGCAGCTCGGGCAATAAGGAACAGGCAAAATATACCTTTGCAGATCAGGGACTGTATATCACAGATATTACGATTGAAGGGAACCTGCTTACCCTGAACCGGATGCAGAAGGACGGAGAACGGTATGCCGCGGCGCAGCCGGAGTATGTGACGAATAATGAAGAACGTCAGGATACAAAGCTGACGCTGGAAACATACATCACAGACATTGCAGGGACAGAACTGCGGCTGACGTTTGCGGACGGGATAGAAGAGGCGGAGCCTGCGGTGACAGGGGCGGATCTGGTATCGGAGAGAGAGCCTCTGGAGCTCAGCATCGGAAGCGATGGGGATGCGGAGAAGTTCTATGTATACGGCATGGGGCATCTTGCCGCTGTGTGCGAAAGCGCAGGAGACGCCGTGCAGAAGGCGGAACAGGTATCAGGGGTCGTTGTCTCCTCGGAGCAGGCATATGTCTGGGAAAAAGGCAACCGGGACCTGGTATACTCGACAGAGGCGGCCGCGTTTGCAAAAGAAGGGAATGAGACATCCCTGGAAGCGTGCGAGAGATATATGGAGTCCTATGACGCGCAGCGCGTGGACCTGACCGGCTGCACCCTGGACCAGGTGCTGTATGTCGTCAACAGGGGATGCCCGCTGATCGCGCTTGCCTCAGCGGACCACGCAGTGCTGATCACCGGATACAGCATGACAGATGTCACGTACATTGACCCGGACAGCGGCGCGGCGCATACCGTAGGGATCAATGAGATGGAAACCATGGCTCAGAGCGGCGGAAACGTGTTTATCGGGTATATCCGGTAAAAAACGGGGCGCAGAGACGGTAAAAAGCGGGACGCAGAGAGCGCTGTAAAAAACAGCAGCCGGAGAGGGGATAGCTCCTTTTCCGGCTGCTGTTTTTGTGATTGAGTTTTTTATGATTCAGTTTTTATTTATGAGCTTTTCTCTGCGCTCCTTACTGCGCTGCCCTGCGGAAGATCAGTCCCTTATACCTGCTGAGCGCAGTGTGCAGGATCAGTCCGAGCACCGCACAGGAGATCACTTCCCCGATACCTACGGTCAGCATCATGAATGGGATCGGAAGCGGCACCATGTATCCGTACTTCAGCACAAAAGGCACGATGAGCACATTCGCGATGATGGGCGGAAGAGGGGCCAGATATTTGCTGTGGTTCCTCAGCATCCATGTAAATACCGCGCCGATCAGGGTCGCAAGGCTTCCGAAAATAATATCCGGGAGAATGCATCCGCCGAGGATATTGCTGATGAGGCATCCGATAAATAATCCTGGGATCGCTGCCGGGGTAAATACAGGAAGGATGGTCAGAGCCTCGGATAAACGGACCTGGACCTCTCCGTAAGCAAAAGGCGCGACAAGCAGTGTCACGACTACGTAGATCGCGGCGATCATCGCCGCCTGTGCCATGAAAAGCACATTGAGGTGTTTGAATACTTTCATTTTTCAATTCTCCTTTAGTTTTGTTTTACGAGTGGAAGGTCTCGAACACTCGCGCCTAAGCGGACAGGAAAGGCTTCCGGTGGAAGGCTTTTCTGTCTTCCCTTTACGCCGGGAATCGGCGGCAGACCTTGAAAGACCTTGTTTTTAGACGGGTCTGCAACGTGGGATAGTATAACACGGCAGTACAAGAAAAGCAAGAAAATCGGTAGTTTTATTGAAGCTTGATTTATTTGTGTTATAATAAAACATATTTTATAAAAAAGAGGTGAAGATGTATGATTTTAGTGGATAAGGAGATTAAACAGCGGGCAGATGAGATATTTCAGGAGGGATATTGTGAATCGAACGTGACAGCGATTTCTTACGATCTTCACATACAGGGAATCATATCTGGGGACGAATTAGTTAAAAAGTATACTTTGAGGCCTGGGGAAGTAGTTTTTATCAAAACAAAAGAAAAAATAAAAATGCCTCTTGATCTGATGGGGCGTATAGGGGAGAAAAACTCCAGAATGCGCCAGGGGCTTGTTGTTGCCGGTCCGCATTACTATCCCGGGCATTGTACATATTTGTATCTGAGGGTCCAGAATATAACCGGAGGAACGGTAAAGATAAAAGAAGGCGATAAAATCGCGCAGATATTTTTTGAACAGTTAACAGACAAACCAGGCACAGATTATGCGCATCAGCCTAATGCCTCCTTTAATGACGAAGAGGAATACCGCGGGCTCGCCAGGTATAAAGATGAGTATGAAGACAGAATGGAAAAGCTGAAAAATGTAAATAAAGATTTAGACGAGAAGATTAATAATATATATACGAATATTTTAACGATCATGGGGCTGTTTGTGTCGGTATTTTCGTTGGTGATGGTCAATTTTACCAATATTACTGAAAACAATATGACTAAAGAATTTATTGTTCCAATGAATATTTCTTTAGGGATCGTGATTACTCTATTTGTAGGTTTATTACTGATCTTTGTTAATAAGGCAAAGAGCAGGGGCTTTTTAATCGCATATATCGTTTTGCTTCTGGCATTACTTATAGGATTATTTATATTACTTTAAAAAAGAGCCAGCCTCTCCGGCAGACGCCGGAGGGGCTGGCTCTTCGCATTGACCTCATGCAGCTCCATTTTTCAGTTTAGGCGCGGTATTTTCTCATCCTGATGATTACTGCTCCGCAGGCTGCGAGCACCAGGAGATATGCGAAGGCAGAGCCAAAGGTGTCCCCTGTCTTCGGTACATCTGAACCGCCGGATCCATTGCCGCCGGAGGGCTTATCTGTATCACCGGAAGGCTTATCAGTGCCTGTGGCCGGGATCGTTACAGTGAATGTATCGCTGTAGGCAGTTTCGCCGATCGTTACTGTGGCTGTGTAAACTGTGGCGCCATCTGTTGTGGCTGTAGCCTCTGTCGTCTCACTGGTCACTTCGCACTCATAAGTCTGGCTGTCACCGCACTCGGAGCAGGTGACAGATGCAGTGCAGGCGGAGTGATCCCCGGACCACTGGAATACAGGTCCTCCGTAGGAATGCCCGCTGGCCGGGATCACGGCTTCTCTGGTATCCGTGTAAGTCTGCCCTTTGAATTCCACGCTGGCGGTATAGATCATCTTTCCGTCAGAAGTGCAGCCGGCTTCAATCTCTGTCCGGCTGCTCACCGTACAGTCAACAGTCTTAGAGCTGCCGTCAGTATGGGTAAATGCAGCTGTGGCGGAAGTATAATCCTCAGCCCAGTTAAATACAGGTGCCAGATATCCGCTTACCGTGATCCGGTAAACAACGCCACCGGCCATGAAATCCGTCGTGCCGGGCGCAACGCCTGTGATGGCAAGCTGGATGCATTCCTTGTCCGGCTCGACCTTGATGACATGGGCATAAGTGCTGCCTGTGCTGGTGGACGGATAGAGCGCATAGTAAGTGTCATCCACCTTTGCTGTGATCAGATACTTCCCGCCGTCTGTGATCTCAGACGCATCAGTCACCTGGACGTAGCCCGGGATCGCGCTGCCGGAGGTTTCGCCGTCAGCTGCCGGACGGAAGATCTCCATTTCGTCAGCTGTGCCGCAGCTGTTTCCGCAGCGGTCAAAGATATTCTGACCGTCCCGGTAGAAGTGCAGGTGCCTTCCGGTGGAAGTATCGCGCAGCTTAAATGTACCTTCCTGGCTTCCGGCTATTAATCCAAAGGCTGTGGAGCTTGTCCCGCCGGGGTATTTTCCGCTGCTGCCGTTGAGGTTCAGATAAACCTGGGTTCCCTCGCTGTCTGTATTAGAGATGACCCAGTTCCCGCTGCTGCCGGTGAAAGTATACAGAGCGTTTTCAAGGCCAACGACCTCTCCGGTATAGCTGCTGTCAGTTCCAAGGCTTCCGGGGCAGTCTCCCAGGATGTCGGAATAGAGTGCGGAAGTGATCTCTGCTTCTGCGATATCCGGATCCGCGTCCTGTCCGACCGTGTCATCTGTCAGGATGAAGGACTGGGACTGACCGGCCTCTAAGGAGACATTAACCAGTTCCCCGGGCGCCACAGTGACGGTGTACTCGATTCCCGAGTTTGTCTCTGTAAAGGAGACAGTACCTTCTTTTTTACCTGTGAAGATCACGGTATAGCTGCCGTTTCCGTTGTCCGTAACTGAGATGTCAAGGATATCTGCGTCAATCTCGTCATATCCTGCAAAATCTTCATAAACAGTCATGCTGTATTCGCCGTACAGAGGTACATTTAAGACCCTCTCATTTCCGACAGACGCGCCGGAAGCGATGTCAGCGATAGGGATGTTCTTATACAGTGCGGATGAGCCTGCATTTTCATACAGCAGTCCGACAGAACCGTCTGACAGTTCGGTCAGGCAGGAGTAAGCGTAATAGCCGCCATTCGCAGTTACGGAGTAATCATATTCCCAGTTGATGCTGCCGTTCTCCTGGACCAGGCCTGTATAAATCTTGCCGTTGGCACGGCTGCCTCCGGTCGGGCAGGAGAGAAGGATGGCTGTCTTGCCGTCGATCAGCTTGGAGTATACGATGGCATTGATCTGGCATCCGGTGTGGATATTTGCACCGGGGGTATCCTGGCGATCCGACCAGGTTTCTCCGCCGTCTGTGGATACGGCATAGCCGCCGTGACGGGCGAACATGTAAAGCCTGCCGTCTGCCTCTACTACAGTTGCCTCTGATGTCTGCCATGAGAGGTCTTCGCCTCTCTCCCAGGTCTTTCCGTTGTCATCGGAATAGATGACGCTGCTGTTGCCGTCCGCATTATAGAAGGTATAGCAGGGGAAGACGATCCTTCCCGTAGACATCGCGAGTCCGCGGCCGGGGCCGACGCCGTAGAATTTCGCAGTATCACTGGAATCTCCTGTGCGCACCTGCTCATTGAGGATGGACGGTGCAGACCAGGTCTCTCCGCCGTCAGTGGAAGTGACGAGCCACAGGTAGGTGGCTGCCGTTACATGCAGGTCTGCGTTGTAGTAAAATACATTCTGCTGTACATATTTGCTGCTGCCCAGCTGCGCGCAGTAAATCTTTTCTTTGTTGGCATTGTAGAGGTAATACCACTGGTCTACATAGTAATCTGTGCCGCTGTCTTCTGTGTCAATGACAGGGGCAAATCCGTCAGCGCCAAAATCGCCTACATAGTGAGTATAGGCAGCCTGATTTTCGGGAAGAGGCGAAGCGTACAGTACCAGGCGGTACTCGCCGCCGATCTCTTCATATCCGCTTTTTGCAAGCGGCGCTTTCGGAGCGGTGTTCAGGGCCACGCCGCCGGGGAAGAGGTCTGCCAGCAGATAGATGGTGCCGTCATTTCCCTGGATCATAGCCGGATCAATGAAAGCAGTGGCATAGGAGTGCTTTGCGTCTGTGCTGTCATTGAAATAATTCGGGAAGCTGTATGTCCATGTTTTCCCGCCGTCTTCCGATTTGCTGAGGATGGTGTCAAGGGCGCACGCATCGCCTGCGTGGTTCCAGCGTGCGTCGATCGCAGCCAGAAGGCTGCCGCCGTCAAGCGTGATCAGAGACGGGATACGGAAATTCGCGCTCCCGGCAGTGCCGGATGCGAAAGGCTGCCCCGCTGTCGTGCCGGTGGCGGTGCTGCCGTTGGGCAGGATCTCCGCCTGTACTTCTGTCTCCTCATAGAGATATACCGGATAGGCCTCTGTGCCCGCGCTCCATCCGCTGGAAGTATATGCGAGATAATAAGTTGTGTCACCGATCGTTCTGCTGATAGTGTAGAGACCGTCTTCTGCAGTTTCCTCGATCCGGAGTGTCTGTGCCTCAGTGCCGGCCTGAGCGGAACCGGCGTTGATGTTTATGTATCCGCCGTTCGCGGTCTCGCTTTTGACCGTATAGCCGTCAGCAACAGCAGAGATCGTCCATGCATGGGCATGGGTGCCTGCATATTGAGACATCTCACAGTCCGTGGGGGTCAGTGTGTCCCCCGCAGTATTGACCCTGCAGCGGTCCAGTTTTGTGGTCCCGTTTGTGAGGTGTACGATCCTGAGATCCTTATCACTGGAATCTGAGGAAACGATCGTAAAGGTTCCTCCGTCTGTGAGCGTATCAGTTACTTTCTGATACTCGACCGATACCGGAAGGCTGTCCTCCGTTGGTGCGGAATTGCTGTCCGGACCCGCGGCTGATGCGTACATCGGCAGCATAGAGGTCAGCATAAAAGCGCTGACTGCCGCAGACATAAGCCTGCGCCATTTTGTCTTTTTCATTCTTTCTCCTCCTTGTTTTTTATATGAACTTCCGACAGGTACTGAAAGTTCACCGACAGGCATTTTACGCCTATCTTACATTTTACCATTATATGGAAGGATTTTCATTATCGCAAATTGCCTAAATCAGCGGCGGTGTTTCTGTGAGAAAGTAACAGTTCAGCCGCGCTATTCGGAAAACCGCATTGAGGAAATACCGGCGCCATGATAGAATATAGCTGGCTGAGAGAAAGATGACACAGCTGCGGGCTGTGATAAGAAAGGAAAAACAGGATGATCACAAGTACAGCAAACGCACAGATAAAAGAACTGATCAGGCTGATGAAGAAGAGCCGCGCCCGGGAAGAGGCGGGCGTTTTTATCGTAGAGGGGCCGCGCATGGCAGGAGAGCTTACCGGGGATCCTGCCTGGAAGGAACGGATCGGCAGGATCTATCTGTCGGAGAGTTACGCGGGGAAACATAAAGAAGAAGCACATAAGCTGGGGGAAATATGCAGGACAGAGATCCTGGCGGACCATGTATTCGCCCATGTATCAGATACAAAGACTCCCCAGGGGATCCTGGCGGTCGTGAAAAGAAGGGAATACGGACTCGAGGATATCACAGGCAGGCAGCAGGGGGATCCTCTTGTGATCGTCCTTGACCAGCTCCAGGATCCGGGCAATCTGGGCACGATCTTCCGGACCGCGGAAGCAGCGGGGGCGACGGGCATCCTTTTGAGCCGGGACTGCGTGGATATCTATAATCCGAAGGTGATCCGGTCTACCATGGGGGCAGTGTTCCGGCTGCCGTTCCTGTATGTTGACGACCTGCCGGGGACGATCGGCGAACTGAAAGCAGAGGGGATCCGTGTGTTTGCCGCCCACCTGGAGGGGAAGAATGCCTATGATCGGGAAGACTATTCCCGCGGGACCGCATTCCTTATAGGAAATGAAGGGAACGGCCTGAGGGATGAGGTGGCAGAGTGTGCGGACTGCCGGGTGCGTATCCCCATGCAGGGGCGGGCGGAATCGCTGAATGCCGCGGTGGCTGCGGCGGTGCTCATGTTTGAGGCAGGCAGGCAGAGGAGGCAGTAAGTGATGAAACGAAAAGAGAGAGGAAGCTGCGAGTCGTGTGCTTTCTATGTATATGATGAGGAGTATGGGACATATCTGTGCGATATGAATATGGATGAAGACGATTATGTGCGGATCATGTCAGATCGGTACTATCAGTGCCCGTATTATCGGAACGGGGATGAGTATGCAGTGGTCAGGAAGCAGATGTAATGGTAAAATAGACATATATAGATCAGCAGATGTATAGCGGTTAGGATAAGTCGGTCAAAGGGAGTTGTGTTATGGCTAAAATATTTAATATTGCAGCGGACTGCAAGCCATCGATCCATTACATGGTAGATATATCGGATCGTCTGGAACAGATAAAAAAGATGATCGATTCAGGTCAGTATTTTACAATAAACCGTGCCAGGCAATATGGGAAAACGACAACTTTGCGCGCATTGGCAAAGTATCTGGAACAAGATTATGTCGTCGTAAGCCTTGATTTTCAGCTGATGAGCCATAAGGATTTTGAAGAGGAAGGGGACTTTGTAAAAGCTTTTTCAGAAGCGGTCCTTAGGAAAGTCAGCGGGGAGGAAGCTATGCCGGCTGAAATCAGGAGAGAACTCCAGGAATTAATCGGCGACAGTCAGGAAACAGCGCTGAGCCGGTTGTTTGAAATCTTGAGCAGATGGTGCCGAATATCAAAAAACCCAATTGTCCTGATTATCGATGAAGTGGACAGCGCTTCGAACAATCAGGTCTTTCTTGATTTCCTTTCCCAGCTCAGAGGATATTACATTGACAGAGATGTGACCCCGGCTTTTCAGTCCGTAATACTTGCAAGCGTGTACGATATTAAAAATATAAAAAGAAAAATCCGGTCTGACGAGGATCATAAGAATAATAGTCCGTGGAATATGCGCGAAGGCAACGAGGAAAATGAGGGCTTGCTCTCATTTGACGACTGCCCGCGGGATAATAAGGAGTTAGCTCCTTATGATATTGCGGCAAAGTTTCGTGTTGATATGAGCTTTTCGAAGAAGGATATTGCAGGAATGCTGGAAGAATATGAGCAGGATCATCATATACTGGTCAATAAACTTATGGATTATCCCGAATTGAAAAATGTTCTTTATGAATTGCTTTTTACAGGGAAAGCAATCCCATATAATCCTTTGAATAAGTGTATTGAAACTGCTGAAATGTTTGGCTTCATAAAAAATGAAAATGGAAGCGCGGTAATTTCGAATCGAATTTTTGAGACGGTACTCTATAATCTCTTTATAGCAGAAGAATATATGGACAGCAAGATATATGATGCCGGGCTGCGAGAGAAGAGTCAGTTTGTAAGAGGCGGGCATCTGAATATGAGAAAAGTCCTGGAAAAATTTGTGGAGACGTTTGACTATCTGTACGGAGATCAGAATGAAGGCTTCCTTGAAGAAGCAGGACGCAGGTATTTTATGCTGTTTTTAAAGCCGATCATAAATGGGATCGGAAACTGCTATGTAGAACCAGAGACAAGAAACAGGGAGCGGATGGATCTGGTTGTCGACTACCGTGGGGAGCAGTTTGTTGTCGAGCTTAAGATATGGCACGGGGATGCATATAATAAGCGAGGAGAGAAACAGATCACAGAGTATCTGGAATATTATGGGATGAGAAAAGGGTATATGATCAGCTTTAATTTCAATAAAAAGAAGGAAATCGGGGTTAAAGAGATCAGCGTTGGAGATAAGGTGCTGGTGGAAGCGGTGGTGTAGGCGGGGGTTACTGGATTTAAAGAGCCGAATGAAGAATAAAGTCTGGATGAAAGATCAAAATGTCGCCGGGCAGGCGACCATTTTGATCCTTTAACGCATTATACTCCTTTCAAAAGATGAAAGGAGAGAAAGATATGAACACAAATTTAACAGAAATGATATTTATCCTGGACAGGAGCGGGTCAATGGAATCTCTTACGGAAGAGACGATCGGAGGATTTAACTCTCTTGTTGCGAAACAGCAGGCAGCTTCAGGAGAAACGGAGATTACAACAATATTGTTTGATGACCAGTATGAGGTGCTGCATGATCATGTTCCCATTCGAAAAGTCGTCAGATTGACGGAAAATGAATACTATGCCAGAGGATGCACGGCTCTTCTGGATGCGATTGGTCTTACTATTGACCGGGTAGGAAAACGTTTGGCTCAGACACCGGAAGAAGCGCGTCCGGGGAAAGTGATCACAGCGATTACGACGGATGTATACAAGTGGCAGTTTATGTTCCTCGGAGCCAATATGGATGCGGTGAGCGAAGCGGATTCGCTGGGGATAAGGCCATGTATGGCGGCCACATATACATCGGAAAGGAAGGGGATACGATCCGTATTTGGTGCAATAGGACGGATGATCGATGTTATGAGGCTGAGAGACTGTGATTTTGATGATGACGAATTCCTGGAGGATTGTGAGGATATTATGTCATCAGTTAAATAACTGCCTTTTTATTTACCGAAACACGGTTCATGAAAGCGGTACAGTATTTCATTTATTATGTCAATATCATAGATCTGGTCATTGAGAAGGAACTTGATGATCAGATCATATTTTTTGTGCTGATTGAAGGTATAACCAGCAAGCGCCAGAAACTCAGTGCTTTCATCTAAATTCAGGCGAAGGGCTATGCACAGGGCAAAAACAGTCTGTTTAGACGGATGATAGTCTGCGGAGGACGTAATCTTGGATATCAGCTTCCGATCAATGAAACTGCGTTTGTAGATCATGGCGGTTGTAATATCCCTTTCGTGCAGATATTTATTGAGGCGCTGGGAAAAACTCAGCTCCGAATAGTTGGAATCCACGAAAGCCTGAGGATCAGGAAGTGTTTTTGGAAAGAAAACATAGTGGTATCTCCTTTTGTCATTTGTTTCAATGGTATAGACAGGAGGGATAGATGTCAATCAAAATATAGGGGATTGTAGAGAGATTGGGAAAAGTGGGGCAGAGAGGATAAAACAGAAAGCAGATTGTGCAAATTCTGGTACCGTGATAAAATAGAATCGGCTTATGGGGGGAACAGTATTTCATTTCCCCACACAGGAGGTTCGCAATGTTCCACAGAAGAAAGAAATCCTCAATTTCAATGTCTTACGACCCCAATGTCCATGTCCCGGCCATCCGCTGCAGTATCTGCACAGGAGAACAGGTGGCAGGATTTAAAAATCTTTCGGACGGCAGATTTGAAGAGGTCATGCTGATCCGCAGTTCCGCTGATCTGGAGGAATTCCGGGAGCGGTACGGGATCACGGGAGACATAGAAAAAATATATTAGATACGGATCCATAAGCGGATACAGGAGGCGCAATGAGTGAACTTTTTAATCTTTTTATCCGGAATTTACGGATTGAATGGTCTGAGATCGGGGAGTACTCTTATCTGAGGAAGATCCCAGCGGTCGCGAACCTGACGGAGCTGGATCTTACAAAAAACATTACCTTTTTTGTAGGAGAAAACGGAACCGGGAAATCCACTCTGCTGGAGGCGGCAGCAGTGGCGTATGGATTTAATCCGGAGGGCGGGACGCTCAATTACCGGTTCAGTACATATGATGATGTCTCGGAACTGGGGAAGGCAGTAAAGATCACGAAAGGATTTCTGCGGCCGGAGAGCAGTTATTTCTTCCGGGCGGAAAGCTTTTTTAACGTAGCGACCAAAGCAGAGGATTACAGGGATCTTTCATCAGCGCCCGTGATGTACGGGGGAAGAACGCTCCATCGTCAGTCTCACGGAGAGAGCTTCCTGGCGTTCTTCCAGTCGTTTTCCGGCAGGGGGATTTATCTGATGGATGAGCCGGAGGCAGCGCTGTCCCCGCAGCGTCAGCTGACCTTGTTTATCCGGATCGCAAAGATGGCGGAAGCGGGATCGCAGTTTATCATCGCAACGCACTCGCCGATCCTGCTGGGGATCCCGGGAGCGGAAATCCTTTCTTTTGATGAAGGAGAAGTCCGCCCGTGCAGATATGAAGAGACTGAGAGCTATCAGGTGACAGAGATGTTTATAAATAACAGAGAGAAGCTGACAGAACGGCTTCTTGTTACATAGCAAAGAGAGGCGGCGACAGGACCGCCTCTCAGTCAGGATCACAGAGCCGGGAAATCTCCGGCTCTGTTTGCATTTAGTCTTCGAGATACTGCTGGATATGTTCGAGAACCCGCTCAATCTTTTTATCTTTCTGTGCTGCATCAGAGGATTCTTTCGCTTCCATCAGATCATCCTTGATGAAGTTCATAAGTAGTTTTAATTCTTTTTCGCTGATTCCCATTTCATCCATGATAAACTCCTTTCTCCACCTGCCTGGTTATTAAGTCGCTGAAATCTTGCGGCTCAATAAAATTATTTCATATAGTGCGCTATATGTCAATCGCCGTTTTCAGAATTCAGGATAGCATCTGTTTTTTCATTTAAGGCATCGAGATAAAATTGTCTCATACTCGGGTATCCTGCTCTGCGTGCTGCGGCTTCATATCTTGCATATTCATCCGGCTTGACGCGAAAACGTATTTCTTTCAGCTTTTCGAGGTATTTTATGATCCGCTGTTTGGATTTTTCATCATATGGCATATTCTGTCACCTCTCGCATATAAATATAATCCTGTATTGTCTGTTCCTGAACATATCGTGGACTGTAATTATTGTATCATAAAATAAATTAGTGCGCTATATCGTAATGATGCTAACGGGAGAGAAAATGTATCCGGTATTCCCATAAAGAAAGCTCCCGCCCTGCCGCCCTTTCTCACAAGTTCGGTAAAGACCTTTCCGTCCTTCATTACGATGACTCTGTCACAGTAGCTGGCGGAAAAACTGTCGTGGGTCACCATGAAGGTGGTGGCGTTCAGTTTTTCCTGCGCCTCAAGGAATGCTCCGATGACCGCCTTGCTGGAGCGGCTGTCCAGATTGCCGGTAGGCTCGTCGGCAAGGATCAAGAGAGGGTCATTCATCAGAGCGCGCGCCACCGCGGTCCGCTGCTTCTGTCCTCCGGAGATCTCCGCTGGATATTTGCCCGCAATCTCCGAGATGCCGAACATTTTCAGGAGTTTCTTTGCCTTTGATTCCATCTGTTTGTAGGGCTCCTTGCGGATGACCTTGGCACGCAGACGTTTTCAAGGATCGTAAGTCCGTCCAGGAGCATGAAATCCTGGAATACAAAGCCGAGTTTCTCATTCCGCACTTTGGCAATCTGTTTCTCATCCAGTTTGGAGAGATTAACGTCTTTCAGAGAAATGATTCCCTTATCATATGGGATAAAGCAGGAGATGCAGTTCGGGAGCGTTGTCTTGCCTGTCTGATAGCTTTTACAGAGATGGTCTACCTTCAGCACTTGTCTGCCCGTGCCCGGAAGTGATATAATTCTCTGGTAATGTGCGCTGTCCCGGGGCTGCCAGGCGGCGCGGATCGGATGAGGATGCAGAGGGAGGATGACACCATGTTATAGCTTGCGGTCTGCGATGATGAGAAGGTATTTCGCAGTGACCTCAGAAAAATCCTGAGCACAGAGCTGGAGTTATGCGGATTTTGTCTTTCAGGGATATGAGGTGAGGGCACTCAATTATATCCTGAAGCCCTATGAGACGGAGAAGATCGCGGCTGTACTGCATACCGCGATGGAAGCGCTTGACATCGAGGCGGAGAAATATTATGTGATCGACCAGAAAGACGGGAGCATCCGGGTGCCTCTCTCCTCAGTAAAATATTTCGCGAGCGACCGGCGCACTGTGCACGCGGTGACCACGGACGAGGAATACACGTTTTATGAAAAGCTCGGGAATCTGGAATCTCAGCTCCCGGACACGTTCGTGCGGATCCACAACCGGTATCTCGTACATATGAAATACATTGAGGCAGTCCGCCAGAACACGGCGGTAGTGGGCGGGACTGTGGGGAGCCTTCTCGTGCTCCTGCCGATCCTGTTTCTCTTCCACAAAGGCGAGTGGTATATGAAGGTCACCACTGCGTTCATCGTGTATCCGGCGATGATGGCCCTTGCCTTTCTTTTCCAGGATATCGGGCAGCAGATCTGGGAGAATGTGTTCCACAAGCCGATGTCAGACGAAGTGCAGACCGCGCTGTTTGTGTTTACACGCTTCCTCAAGGCGCCTGCGTGGTATCTGATCTACCGGTGTGTGAAGGTCTGGGTGCCGCGGGCGGTGCGGATGCTGACAAGAAGGATGTGGTCCGTCCTGGCAGTGATCTCCCTTTCCTCTTTTACAGGGATCCTTATTACCATATATCAGTGCTCAGGGGAGGAATCTTATCTGGCATGGCCATCATGCATCGCTGTCCTCGTCACCAGCATGGGGTGCTGCTATCTCTGCACCTGTATGGCGAAGATCGTGCGCTCCGATATGGAGAGGGAAACCATGTAGTACCAGAAGTCTTACTATCAGGAGATCGAGAACAGCCAGCAGACTGTGCGCAGTGTGCGGGCAATGGTGGAGAAATACGGCGGAGTGATGGACGTCAGGTACACGGATGAGGAGTTTTCCGTGACGGTCTGTTTGATGCAAAATTATATTTGCAAATAAAACTTGGTACATATTGACAAGAAAACTTGTCGGAATTATAATAAAATCTGACAAGAAAACTTGGCGGTTTGATTTGGAGGTTTCCATTATGAACAAGGATGAAATTTTAGCAAAAAGCAGAGCGGAAAACAAGAACAAGGATGTATATGAGCAAGAAGTCTTAAAGCAGGCAAGCAGAAGCGCAGTTGTAGTTCAGATGGCTTTGGCGACGCTCTTTTTCGTGATGCAGATATTTACCGGCGGAGGCGTCAATTGGGGATTGTGGGCGCTTGTTTTCAGCGCGAGTATGACGATCAACTGGGTGAAATATATTAAACTTCACCGTAAGTACGAACTTTTGATAGCAGTCGCCTATACAATATTGGTATCCATAATGACCGGATACTACATCTATAACCTGATCGTATCTTCTCCTATCCAGTGAGGTGATGGCAAATATGGATGATAAGCTGATATTAAAAAATCGTCTAAAAGAAACACGGACCGAATTGAAATTGTCACAAAGTCAGCTGGCGGATATGGTTGGCGTTTCTCGGAACACGATCAGTTCTATTGAAACGGGGCAGTTTAGTCCTACTGCAAAGTTAGCGCTGGTTTTGTGTATCGCCCTTGATAAAAAATTTGAAGAATTATTTTATTTTGATTAGTGTATGGATATGATTTTAGGTGGTATGCTGGATAAGGTTTGAACGGAAAACATGCGTAAAGCCTTGAAAATCAATGGTTTTTGAGGAATAATAGCTGGATGTAAAATTATGCAAAATACTTGAATTTTTATGCATAAAGATGTATACTGACAGATATTCTCAGAGCAGGCGGGAACGATATGAGACCACTACTTGACCTGACAAAAGAATACGGGCTTGTCCTGGACGGCGGAGGTGCCAGGGGCGCATACCAGATCGGTGCGTGGAAGGCGCTTAAGGAAGCCGGGGTGAAGATCGCCGCAGTGGCAGGGACTTCTGTAGGGGCGCTCAACGGTGCTCTGATCTGTATGGACGATCTGGAGAAGGCGGAGAAGATCTGGAGCGAGATGGAATTCTCCCGCGTGATGTCAGTGGATGACGAATGGATGAGGCAGTTCTTCCAGGGGGAGAAGAAGCTGGGAGATATCCTGAGCGAGCTGAGGCGGATCCTGCGGGAGGGGGGCGTGGACGTAGGGCCGCTCCGCAGGCTGATCCGCGAAAACGTGGATGAGGACAGGATCCGGAGCTGCGGGAAAGAATTCTGTATCGTTACATTTTCCCTGACGGACTTTAAGGAACTGAAGCTGAGCATCTCCGATATCCCGGAAGGGAAGCTCGAGGATTTCCTGCTGGCGAGCGCTTACCTGCCCGGGTTCAGGAACGAACCCATGGAGGACGGCAGGCGGTATATTGACGGCGGGTTTGTCGACAATGTGCCTGCGGATGTTCTTGCTGAGAGAGGATATACAGACCTGATCGAGATCCGCATCTACGGACCGGGGCGGGAGCCGGGAGTGAAGCTGCCTGAGGATGGAGAGATATACCGGATCGGTCCCCGGGTCAGGCTGGGGAGCATTATTGAGTTTGACCGGGAACGCAGCCGGCAGAACCTGAAGATCGGATATTATGACGCGAAGCGGATGCTGTACGGGCTGGAAGGGATCATTTACTACATTGACCAGGAACATGCGGAGAGCTGGTATGAGCGCAGGATGAGGGACCTGACCGGGATGGAGAAGCGAGCCCTTGCCATTGTGCTGAAACTTCCGGTCTCAGCCACGGACAAAGAGCTGTATATGGGGATGCTGGAGGCGTCTGCAAAGATCATGCGCGTGCCGAAATACTGCATCTATACCGTAGATGAGCTGAGGCGGGAAGTCAGGGAACGTTATGAACGTCTGGCAGACTTTGAGACAATGGCAGAGCTGCCGGATTTCACAGATCAATTTATAAAGATAGAGAGGGATAGGATCATGGATTTAAAAGGAAGAAACTTTCTGACACTGAAGGATTTTACACCGGAGGAGATCACATATCTGATCGACCTTGCAGCGGATGTGAAGGAGAAAAAGAAACAGGGAATCCCGGTGGATCACTGGCGCGGGAAAAATGTGGCGCTGATCTTTGAAAAAGACAGCACCCGCACCCGCTGTTCCTTTGAGGTGGCGGCCCATGATATGGGTATGGGGACTACGTATCTCGGACCGACGGGCTCCCAGATGGGCAAGAAGGAGAGCATCGAGGACACGGCGAGAGTGCTGGGCAGGATGTATGACGGCATCGAGTACCGAGGATTCGGCCAGGAGATCGTGGAGGAGCTGGCGAAGTACGCCGGTGTGCCGGTATGGAACGGGCTGACCAATGAGTACCACCCCACGCAGATGCTGGCGGACATGCTGACGATCCGGGAGAATTTCGGAAAGCTCAAAGGGCTGAAGCTGGTCTACATGGGCGACGCGCGCTACAATATGGGCAATTCCCTGATGATCGCGTGCTCCAAGCTGGGGCTTCATTTCGTTGCGTGCACCACAGAAGAGTATTTCCCGAATGCAGAGCTTGTGGCTCAGTGTGAGGAATATGCAAAGGAGTCCGGGGCGACGATCACGCTTACCTCGGACGTAAAGGCGGGGACAAAGAACGCGGATGTGATCTACACGGATGTATGGGTGTCCATGGGCGAGCCGGACGAAGTCTGGGAGAAGAGGATCAAAGAGCTGTCCCCCTATAAGGTGACAAAGGACGTGATGGCAAACGCGAACAAAGACGCCATCTTCCTGCACTGCCTGCCGGCGTTCCATGACCTGAAGACAAAGATCGGGAAAGAGATGGGCGAGCGCTTCGGAATTGAAGATATGGAAGTGACGGACGAAGTGTTCGAGTCTGCACAGTCAAAAGTGTTTGACGAGGCGGAGAACCGGATGCATACGATCAAGGCGGTCATGATGGCGACTCTGGGGATGGAGCAGGCTTAAAATGGAGCAGTAATATATGAGAGAAGACATGAAGACACAGATTGCAGACACCTTTTCCGAACTTCTCGAGAAGGAAGATATCGACAAGATCACTGTGACGCAGCTGATCGAGAAATGCCAGATTTCCAGGCAGACGTTTTACTATCATTTTCATGATATTATGGACGTATTGGAATGGACCTTTAAGCGCTCGACCCAGATCCTTGTGCAGCGCAGCCTGGAGTCCCAGGACAGGATCGCGGCGCTCAAAGAGTACCTGTCCTTTGTGAGACTGCACCACAGGAAGCTGAAAAGACTCGTGGACTCGAAGAAATGGTTCCAGATCGAGGGCATGATGGTGGATGCGGTGCAGGCATATCTGGAAAAAGTGGCGCAGGGCAAGATATCGGAGCTGGGGCTCAGCTATGAGGATGTGCAGGTCATGCTGCGGTTCTATGCCTGCGGCATGGTGGGCGTCCTTTTCCAGCATATAGACGACAGACAGCTGAACGAGGAGAAGCTGCTCCGGCAGATCGAGAGGATCATTACAGGGGAAATGTTCCCGGGGAATTAAATGCGGCAGGAACAAGAGAAGCGTTCAGTCATTGCCATATAATGCCTGTATAAGATCCCGAACCGACGGACATACCCTTTCTGCCACGGCTTGGATCTGCCGCAGAAATGGAGGATGGATGTATTCTTCATGACCCAGTCCATGTCGCAGACACCGGCGCTGCGGAGGAGATAGTTGTTGTAATTGCGCGCGTCATAGTTCCACACAGAGTCATCGACCTCGAGGATCCGGCGGCCGTATACGGCGTTCAGGATGTCCTGATCCGGGAGCACCAGTTCTTTTGCATGCTCCCTGACATATCTGAACATTTCTTCGGAGTGAATTTCGTTTCTTCCGCGCCTTAAATCGATCAGGAGAACTCCTGAGTTAAAATAATTATGATCTGTTCCGAGACGGAGCTGGTTGAGGTTATTCGCCAGCTCCGTCTTTCCTGTATGGGCTGCTGCGGCGAACAGGTTCCCCTCCAGATCCATCTCCCAGAGAGGACGTAAGGGATTGATCACCAGGATATCCGGATCCAGATACAGGATTCGGTCCAGGTCATCCGGCAGAAGCTGCGCGGCCAGCAGCCGGTAATACATTTCCCGCGGGTACTGCGCGCTGACCGGAGCGCCCTGAAAGGCAGATTCATCCGCCCTGACCGGGTAAAATCCAAAGCCGAAAAGCGCGCACTGCCGCCGGACTGGCAGGAGCGCTTCCTCAGAGATCCCGCTGTGGATCAGCCAGATGTCCGGCGGATCGTCCGGCTGGTTCACACAGATCGAGGTGAGGAGCACCTGCAGGCGCGGCAGATAATTTTCATTCAGAGTGGTCAGGATCTGCATCCTGCCACGGGAACCGTTTTCTTTCTGATCCATATGAGTGTCCTCCATTTTTCTGATTTTTCTGATCTCCTTTTCTGCCATCCCGGTATTCGAAGGGCAGCGTCCTGACTGCGTTACATGCTCAGTTTATGCATCCCCAGCGCCTCGACGAACAGCGCGGCGCCTGTGATGATCAGATAGGCTGCCAGGATATAGTTGAGCGCCAGAGCTGACATAAAGGGCAGCAGCAGAAAAATCACGGCGAGGATGATGTTGAGCACTCCGCTGAAAGTCAGGGACCCGGTGTGCGGGATACGGAAGTATTTCAGCCTGGATGCAAAGGAAATCTTCTGCGCCCCGCTGAAGATCAGCAGGAAGGCGAGCATAAATGTGACTACCTGTACGGTCAGCGCGACCGGCATAAAGAACAACATGACGCCGATCAGGATATTCAGGATTCCGGACATGATCAGCATCCCGTCTTTAAAATAACAGGTCATGGACGAGTAGGCGATAAAGTGGTAAATGCCGATCACGATCACAGCCGCTGCCGCGAGATACTGGATCACAGCGAAGATACTGACCGGGAATACCGCGGTCAGGATGCCTGCCAGGACCAGCAGCGCCGCCAGGACAAAATAAGCCGTCCTGACCCGTTTCCTTCTGTTATTCCATGTGTCGATAAGCTCCTGTACATAATCAAAATCTGAATCAAACCATCTCATAGGTCACCGCTCCTTTATATTATTGAAATTTTGTCTGTATGCTTTCCCGGGGAAGATGAGATTTATATCCCCCGCAGTTTCAATATAGCTGACAGATCAGCTTTTCACCACTTATAATTCCCGTTTCCTGTCTTTACAAAAACGCAGATCTGTCAAAAATCTTTACAAAATCCCAAATCTGTAAATACACATTTGAAAAATTGAAAGTCGCGGTCAGGAGAGGATTTTGCTATATAAGAAATGTAGGATATGGCAGCACGGGAAGGAGGATGTCTTTTCATGAAGATCGATGACAGTATATTTGCCGTGAAATTATATGAGATGGAAGAGCAGTACGGGAAACTGCAGTGCAGGATCCGGGCCTGCGAGCAGGGCGGAAGGGAAAAGATCCGCTCGGCACTGAAAAGAGCTGAGGATGAATATAAAGAAGACACAATGCTCCTGGAAGAAAAGGTGAGGTCCTGCCGTTCTCCGGCAGTGAAGAGCCTGACAAAGGCACAGCTCGATTACAGGAAGAAGACAGCAGCCCTGATGGACAGGGAGCTGAGCCGGGATGTCCACTCAGAGGCGAGCAGCCCCGGGGAGGACCGGCAGGAGGCAGAGCTTCTGTACGCAGAGTTCGCCATGGATTTTGCCACACTCTCCGTACAGCAGGCGCTGATCGCGGCGCTGAGCGCCCTTGACCGGCGGAAAAGTGCGGAGACGGAAAAGAGTCCATGAAGATCCTGGCTGCATAGACATAGATATAGTACATAAGAAAAAGAAAGGCGGAATTACAAATGGGAAAGACAATCAGAGAGACAATGCAGGAGTTTACCGTAAATCAGGCGCTCAAATATCTGGAGGGAAATCCGGAAGAAAATATCCCGAAGCTGATGAGCTTTGTGGACCGGCTCATGCCGAAGGACTGGTACACCGGGCA
>DWUV01000198.1 GCA_019120595.1 Candidatus Mediterraneibacter tabaqchaliae
TCAAACGGTTTCTTGTCCATCAGCACCACCCCCATTCTATGTAGAATAGAGGTCAGCCACCCTGTAACACGGTTGTTCCTGTCCATATACTACCACAGGCATAGGCAGCGGACAATTATTATTTTTGCTTCCATCACTGTCGATCAATCTTCAGAACCATAAAAATATCCGCGTCATAATTCTCATTATACCGCTCAGTCCGGACAAAACCTGCCTTTTCATACAGTGCAAGAGCTCTTACACTGGTCGATAATGTATCAAGATACATCTCCCGGTAACCGCGGTGTGCCGCTTCCCGGATTACAGTTTCCAGAAGTTTTCTGCCAAGTCTTTTTCCCTGAAATCTTTTGTAGAGATAGAGAAATTTCAGCTCACAGCAGCGCTCATCCATTCTTTTTAATGCCACTGTGCCGATGATTTCTTCTCCGTCCAGCATGATCCAGAATGCATCAAAACAATGTCTTATATCCAGACAGCTCTTATGTTTTTCCTCTAGATCCAGTTTTCGCCCTGATTCGGGAAGACAGCTCCGCAGAAAAGAAATCACTTGTTTTGTATATATTTCATCGAATCTCTGGATCGGATACATTTTCACTCCTTAAACATATAATCAATGATTCCCGCATAAGGTATTGCAAAGTGTCAAAAACCGGGATGGGCAGCTTATCATCCGCATACATCAGCGGCAGTTCTGTACATCCGAGAACCACAGCTTCGATCTTTTCTTCCCGGATCAGGCGTTCTATGACCATATGCTTTATCATAACACACCCCCGGAAATCATTCCATCCCCGCACTCTGTGATAAATCTGTTAATTCTCCCTCAGATTTAGCCTGGCTTTAGCCGTCTGTGATATAGTGATATGGTATAAATTTATCATCATATCAGGAGAGAAAACTATGCGTTTACTTTTAGCGGAAGACGATCCAAGACTATTAAAATCACTGACCCACATCTTTGAGGCAAACCGGTTTGTAACGGACGGCGTCAGCAACGGGGAGGATGCGCTGTCCTACGCACTGTCCAGAGAATATGACGGCCTCGTCCTTGACATTATGATGCCCGGGCTGGACGGGATCGAAGTCCTCAAACGGCTGCGCAGGGAGGGCGTCTTATCGCCTGTCCTGTTTCTGACCGCCCGGTCCGAAGTGTCTCAGCGGGTGGAAGGGCTGGACGCCGGCGCCGACGATTACATTCCCAAGCCTTTTTCCACCTCAGAACTGCTCGCCCGGGTCCGTGCCATGCTGCGCCGCAAGTGCAGCTACCTTCCCGACCTGCTCTCGTACGGCGGCGTCGTGCTGAACCGCTCCACCTACGAAATCGAGTATAACGGGGAAATCCAGGCGCTCCGCGGGAAGGAATTTCAGATTGCCGAGATGTTCATGCAGCAGCCTCACCGCATCATTACGACCGAGCAGTTCATCACGCATATCTGGGGCTGGGACACAAATGTGGATACAAGCGTGGTTTGGGTACACATATCGAATTTAAGGAAAAAGCTGGACGCACTCAAGGCTCCCTTGAGAATACGATTTATCCGGAATGCAGGATATCTTCTGGAGGACAGGCCGGATGATCTATAACCTTCAGAAAAGATTTATACGGATTACCGCTTTTTCCATTGCTTTTGTTTTCGCGCTGATCTTTCTGCTCATCAGTCTGATCTCCTCTTTTCAGACAAATGGCATGATGGACTCCATCGCTGATCTGCTGTCGCAAAACGGCGGGCGGTTCCCCGACCGCAGAGAAGCTCCCGGGGAACCGCCCCACACCCCGGACGACATGTTTTTCAGCCCGGAAGCACAGTTCAGCATCCGTTTTTTTGTCGTATGGACAGACCAAAACGGCAGGATCACCCGGGAGAATACAGAGCAGGTCTCTTCTGTCTCAGAGGAGGAAATACAGGACTACACATACAGAGTGCTTGACCGCGGGAAAGAACGGGGCTGGATAGACGGATACCGGTACAAAAATACGGATACAGACCTCGGGAAGCTGATCGTATTTATAAACGGCGAGACAAACATCGGCATGACGCGCCAGTTCCTTTTCACAGTCACTTTAGTCATGGCGGCCAGCTTTCTCGTCATCCTGCTCCTGATCATCATAATATCAAAGCGGGCCGTAAGGCCTGTCGCGCAGCTGTATGACAGGCAGAAGCAGTTTGTCACGGACGCGAACCATGAATTAAAGACGCCGCTGACACTGATCCTCTCCAACCTGGATATCATTGAATCCGAAACCGGACAAAGCGAATGGATCGATGATATCCGAAGCGAAGGGGAACGGATGGGCGAACTGATCAATCAGCTCGTCATGCTGTCCAGGCTGGATGAAGATTGTTCCGATCTCGTAAAAGAACCATTTAACTTAAGCGATATGGCGGCGGATCTTGTCTCAGAATTTGAAAACCTGTCGGCAGAGCGGAGAAAAGATCTGACCTCGGACATAGAGCCGTGCATCCTGTACGAAGGCGATGAAGGGCTCATCCGCAGGCTGATGTCCGTCCTGCTGGACAATGCCGTGAAATACTGCGATCCGCAGGGATCTATCCGTGTAAAAGTGTACCGCAGAGGACACCACCCCGTCATTATCGTGGAAAACACCTTCCGGGATGTCGGCAGCCTTGAGCTGGACAGGCTGTTTGACCGGTTCTATCGGGCGGATAAGGCAAGGACGTTCAGCGGGAATTTCGGCGTAGGGCTTTCCATCGCCAAAAGCATCGTCCAAAAACACAAGGGCGAGATCACCGCCTATAAGAAAGTGGAGGCTGTCATCGGATTCAGAGCTGTCTTAAAATAACTCTCCGTTCATTTTTTGCACAATGTTCACAGTTTTCTTTAGTGCCGCTTTAGCACAGGGGATTATGATAAATGACGGTATCCCGCAAATGCAGGCCGGCTGACCTGTCCGGGAGAACCGTCAGACAAAACCCGCAGAAAGGAAACAGAAAATATGAAGACAAATGCAAAACCAGCTCAAAAACCTCCCGTGAAAAAGGCAGGCTTCAGACACAGGAAACGGATCCTTTTCATCGCGATCCTTCTTGTGATCGCAGCGGCTGCCGCAGTGTTCCTGTTCAGGATGCGCAGCCAGAACGCCGATGTGTCAAGGATCACGATCTATAACGTGGAAGAGATCACCTACGGCAATGTCTCCACAACCGTCAGCGGAAGCGGCACCCTGACTCCGGTCACGAGCGAGACGCTGACCGCTTCCGCCGCAGGCGAAGTCCAGAGCGTAAACTTTTCCGTAGGCGATGAAGTGGCGGCGGATGATGTGATCGCTGTGATCTCCGGCGACAGCGGCGACGAGGAGATCACATCCCCCTGCGACGGAGTCCTCACGGAGCTCCCGATCGCAGCCGGCGATGAGGTGGCTCCTGGCGGTTCTGTCGCCATGGTCATGGGAAAAGACGGATTCACCATGGGGATCGCAGTAGATGAACTGAACATCTCCTCCATCGCTCTGGATCAGGAAGTGGCCTTCACGATCGATGCTGTGGACGGAGACTATACCGGGTCTGTCACGGAAATCTCCTACAACGGCTCTTCCAGCAATGGCTCTACGGCATTCCAGATCACCGCGGAAGTAGAGTATACCGAAGGAGTTTACCCGGGAATGAGCGCTTCGGCTGAGATCGTGATCGAAGACAGCGGCGACGGCCTGATCGTGCCGGTAGACGCAGTCGGCACTTCGGGCGACGAAAATTATGTTTATCTGGCTCCTTCCGGCTCCGAGCCCGGAGATTCCTACGAAGAAGATGCAATTAATACGGATGATCTCACCAGAGTTACTGTTGAGACAGGTATGTCCGACGGCTCCTATATTATGATCGAAAGCGACGAGCTTGAAGAAGGAGATCTGATCGTTGTCACGCAGGTTACCTCTTCGCTGACCGGAGCCGGGGGAGAAAATGAAAGCGGAATGGGCGGCTTCCCTGGCGGTGGAATGGGCGGCGGTATGGAAGGCTTCCCTGGCGGCGACATGGACTTCAGCGACTTTGATTTTGGAAATTTTGACCCCAGCCAGATGCCTCAGGGCGGCAGCTTCCCGGGAATGGGCGAATAGGAGGGTTTCACAATGATACGGCTCAAACATATCTATAAATCCTACAAGCTCGGAGAGATGCAGCTGCCGGCCCTTGTGGATGTCAGTCTTCATGTAAAGCCTCATGAATTTGTCTCCATCCTCGGTCCTTCCGGGAGCGGCAAATCCACATTGATGAACATCATCGGCTGTCTCGACATCCCGGACAGCGGCGACTATATCCTTGACGGGAGCCAGATCGGGAACTGTACGGAAGACGAGCTGAGCGAGATCCGCAGAAAAAAGATCGGTTTTATTTTCCAGCAGTTTAATCTTCTTCCTGATCTGACTGCCTATGAAAATGTGGAAATGCCGCTTTTGTACCACAGGATCTCACCCGATGAACGTCACGAACGTGTCATGCGCACTCTGGAGCAGGTCGGTCTTGCCGACCGCATCGGCCACAAGCCGTCCCAGCTTTCCGGCGGCCAGCAGCAGCGCGTGGCGATCGCGCGGGTCCTTGCGAGCCAGCCGTCCATCATCCTGGCGGATGAACCGACCGGGAACCTGGACTCTGCCTCAGGCAGGGAGATCATGGAGATCATCAAAGGGCTGTGGAGGGACGGGAATACGATCATCCTGATCACCCATGACATCCATGTGGCGGACCAGGCTGAGAGAAAAGTATATGTCCATGACGGCAGATTAAGCGATAGGGAGACGGCAGTATGACATGGAAAATAATCAAATTATCCCTGAAATCAATTTTCAACAATAAAATGCGGTCCTTTCTGACCATGCTCGGCATCATCATCGGCGTTATGGCTGTGGTTATCCTTGTATCCATCACCAAAGGCGCTGCCAGCGGGATCACGGACAGTATTTCCGATATGGGTTCGCAGCTGATCACAGCGTCCGTCACAGACAGTGAGACAACGGTCTCTGCCGAGGACGTCGAAGCCCTCACTTCCAACCCTGCCATCGAAAGCGCCGCCCCGGTTATCACTTCGTCTGAAACCGTAAAAAAAGGCAGCAATACAGGGAACTATTCCATTGTCGGGATCACACCGGACTATTTCACGGTCAGGGACATTGATATCCAGCGCGGAAGGCAGATCGCGGACTCTGACATAGAATGGAATACCAGCGTCTGCATCCTCGGGACGGAAGCGGCGACAGATCTGTTCGGCACCTGGGACGCAGTCAACGGCACGGTCATCATCGGAGACAGCATTTACAAGGTGATCGGTGTTCTGGAAGAACAGGGGTCGAGTCTTGCCGGAAGCGACGACAGCAAAATCTTCATCCCCTACTCCACGGCCGGCCGCATAACAGGGCAGAAAGGCGTCAGCAGCTTCTATGTCAAGTCATCCGGCGAAGGCACGGTGAACTCGGCGGTCAACAGCATTGAAGCCTTTCTCCTGCAGGCAACCAGGGACGAAGAAGCCTACACTGTGAGCAGCCAGTCCGATGTACTGGACACCATGGACGATGTGACTGATACCATGTCCCTGCTCCTTGCCGGGATCGCGGCGATCTCCCTGCTCGTCGGCGGGATCGGCATTATGAATATCATGCTGGTATCTGTCACGGAACGCACCCGGGAGATCGGCATCCGGAAGGCAGTGGGCGCAAAGCGGAAGCACATCATGCTCCAGTTCCTCTGTGAAGCCTGCATTCTCTCCGCCCTCGGCGGCCTGATCGGGCTGGTGTTGTCTGTCTGTGCAGTCGGATATTACGGCTTTGCCGCCGGTTCCCCGGTGGGCATAGACTGGACGGCGGGGTTCGCCGCGATCGGCTTCTGTATCCTCATCGGAGTCGTGTTCGGAAGCTATCCCGCCGCGAAGGCATCCCGCCTGCAGCCGATCGACGCGCTGCATCTGGGAGTTTAGGGAAAGAAAGGCGAAAGACAGTGCAGAAAACAGAAATGCTTTTTGCGCTGTCTTTCTTTATGTCAAATAGCAATTACTATATCCACTCATCGTTTTGAGCAGTCCAATTACCTGTGAACGCCTTGCCTTCTACCGTTGCTTCAAACGGTTTTGTTAAAAACATCTTTATTGTTTTCAGAACGGTACTGTAATCGTCCGTCTTGGTATTGATCTTGCGGACAAAGGCTTTCCATTTCTTTTGCATGGCAGCATCATCGGCAAAACTCATAACCTGATCAAATTGCCCAACACAAGATTTTCAGCGTATTTGGATTTCTCCAAACGGCGGAGAAATTCTTCCTGACAAAAAAGCTGCAGGCAGAGCTGATAACTCCTGCCGCTTTCAACAGCCTTATTTTTCAGCCGTGCGAGCACGGAAGAAGCGATATCAGCCATTGAGCAGCACCTCCATTATATTCATAACCTTTGTATAAAGTTTCATTTCCTTTGCGTATTTGGACAAATTTGCAAGATTCTTTTTTTCGTCAGCAACATAGGCATTGACAGCCTTATTAAAGATCTCGCTGTCAAGTTTTGTGCGATACTTAAAGCAGTCACATATTGTTCGCTCACGATCATACACAGGCAATACTACACCGTTAAAATTGCTCGTAGACCTGCCAATATCCAAAAAAACCTTTTGAATATAGTAAGCCTTCATCGGAAATTCGTCGATGTTCTTTACGGCACGAGACGCCGTTCTCGGCACAGCAATCGACCATTCACGGGGAGAAAAATCACTATATCCGTAGTGAAACAAGGCAGACTCCACACAAATAATTCCCTGTGGAAGAAGTTCCCGTATGAGCTGTTCTTCTGTAATATTTTTACTTTGGGGGAGTTGATAAAAACCTCTGCGAATCCTTTCAATGACTCCTTCTTTACAAAAAGCCGCCACCTCATATTTATTTATCCCGTCAGCGGCAAAATCTGAAGTTCTGGCAATGCCGCCGTTATTTTCAATTACCATTTTTAAAATTTCTTTTTTATTCAAACAGGCACCAACTTTCCGCATGCAAAAAATAAATAATGTACGCAATTATTATACTCTGCAGTTCAGAAAATATCAACAACTATACGTATGCATTATTCTAAATTTGTATGCTAAAAGTAATATCTGTGTATTGTAGCAATACCATGCAGCTGCTGCAGTTCTATCCTCTCAGCTAAATGCAGAAAATCTTAGCAGCATCTTTAAATCCACAAAATTCTTGTTCCCTCATGGCAGTTTTACAGCAAGCCTAAAAAATGTAGGCAGTGGTTCTCTTGGCATCCTCATTGGCAATATCGTTTGAGGCGGCATTAAACCATCCGGGAACTTAAAATCATCCTTCAGTAAATCGGAAGACGGAACAGAGATACTAATGTCCCTAATATCGCCAATATCTAATGTAAGCGAATCTGAAAGTGAGTCAGGGTTAGTATCTTCTTCTATTTTCCCCGGAAAAGTTAATCGTGCAAAATCCGTAATATCCTTTAATATTTCAGGATTAAATTTCCCCATTGCCAAATCCAACGCAATCCTGAATTCATTTTGGTATGCATATGAAGATGTTTTCATCCAGCACCCACACTTCCTGCTCTGAACTGACTTTCTCATCAGGCTCATCCCACACCGTAACAAGCTGAACTCTTTTATAGCCTTCCAGTTCCTGCAGATCTTCCGCTTGCTGGGATTCCAGCGCCGGAAGATTATCTGTATTTTTGGCATGATAATAGGCATACAGCCACAGCATCCATAGTACCAGAAATACAAGGATTCCTATCAGGGAACGCCGCATGATCTTCTCTGCCTTCTTCTGCTGATCCGGCCTTCTTGACAGATATGCGGGAAGGAACAAAACACTTCCCTTTAACTGATCTGCCACCTCACATAGCTTCCCTCTTCGTCCTTTCTCACGATAAGCTGATCCTCGATCTCCTGCTTCAGCTCTGTCACATGGGAGATGATCCCGATCAGCCTGGAGCCGCCCGCCATCTCCTGGAGCACCCGGACCGCCTTGTCCCGGGAGTGCTCATCCAGCGAGCCAAAGCCTTCGTCTATGAACATCATGTCCAGATTGACCGACGCCGCGCTCTCCTGGATCTGGTCCGCCATGCCGAGCGCCAGGCACAGAGCCGCCATAAAGGACTCCCCGCCGGAGAGTGTGCGCACTTCCCGCTCCTTCCCGGTCACCGTGGAGTAGACCATCAGGTCAAGCCCCCGGTTCTTTCCTTTTCCCGCCTTGTCAATGTCAAACATCCGCAGTTCAAACTGCCCTGCCGACATTTCGTCAAAACGGCGGTTCGCCGCATAGAGGATCCGCTCCAGATAACAGCGCTGCACATAAGTCTCGATGTCCATGCGGCTTCCGGTCACGTTTCCGGAGAGCAGGTTGTACAGCTCGTCCAGCCTCCTGTGCTCTTCCATGATCTTTCCCCGCTCTTCCATGACCGGTTTCAGCGACTTATACACCGCAGCGTCTGTTTTGTAATAGCTTCTGGCTTCATCCAGACGTGTCCGCGCGTCCTTCATCTCGTTCTCCGCCGTGTCCGCCGCCTGTTTCAATTCCTCCGGCACAGGGCGCTCCTGTCCTTCGGCCGCAGCTTTTGCGGCATCCCGTCTGCTCACGGCGGCTGTTTTCCGTTTCTGCCATGCATCCGTCTGTCCCAGCAGTGCCTCCGCGTCACTTCGGGTATAGCTTTCCGTCAGTTCCTTCCACTCTGCCTCGGAAAGATCTTTTTCTTCCATGACCGCTTCGTAGCTGTCTTTTCTTTGGATGCACTCTTTCTCCTGCAAAGGAAGTTCTGACCGGTACCGGCTGATCAGCGCCTCCGCCTTCGTTCTGGCGGACTCCGCTTTCTGCGCCTTTTCTTCCGCGGCTCTGGAAACGGATTCTGCCTTCTTCCGCCTCTCTTCCGCACCGGCAAGCTCTGCCCGCGCCTCTGCCTCGCTCCGGTAATCCCGTGAGGATTCCAGATGCTTAAGCTCTGCCTGCTTTGCGGCAAATGCAGTCTTTGCGTCCACCGCTTTCCGGGATGCCTCCTCTGCCGCTGTTTTCTGCGCTGACTTTTTCTCCCCGATCCCAAGCAGATATCCCCGGAGCTCTTTCAGAGTCTTCAGCTCTTCTGCCAGCCGGCCGCCTTCCCTGTCAAAAGACTTCTTCCATACGCCCAGCATTTCTTCTGCCTGTCCCAGTGTCTTCGCTTCTCCGAACGCCTGGAGTTCCTCGTTTGCCGGAAGAGTTTCATTCAGCTTTTGGCGCAGTCTGAGCAGTTCCTCCCGGAGGCTTTTCTCCTTTTCTTCCAGAAGGGCTGTCGCTGCCTGTGCGGCTGACGCCGCCTTCTCCTGCCTCTGTCTTAAGCGTCCCACTTCCTGCTCCGCCGCATCCAGCGCTTCCCGGCTGAGATCCCTGTGTTCCTCTTTGATCTCGCAGGGACGGGGGTGCTCCAGAGAGCCGCAGACAGGACAAGGTTCTCCCGGGCGGAGCTGTTCTCTGGCAATCAGCCCTGCCTGTTCATTGAGGAAGATACGCCTCGCTGTCTCATATTCCTGATCCTTCGTCTCATAGACGCTGCTTGCCCCGGCAAAATCCTGTCTTGCCCGGTCCGCTGTATTCCTCTGCGTCTGCACCTCTCTGGCGGAAGTTTTCGCCGCTTCGATATCCTTCCGCAGCTCTTCCGCCTTTGCACATTCCGCCTGCCAGCGTTCCTGCCGGATCTCTGCCTGGGCGAGGGATTCCGCCTGACTTCTCCACTGACGCTCGTTTTCTTCCAGCGCCCGCATCTTTTTCTGAGCGTCCTCCGCTTCCCGCTCTGCGCGGCGGCATGCTTCCTGCGCAAGGGAAACCTCTTTTTCTGCCTGACGGATCCTTCCGAAGATCTCCAGGGACTTCTGCACTCTCTCGGATACCTGTGTGAACTTCCGTATCTCCAGGGCAAGCTCTTCTTTCGCTGCTGCTGCCTCTCCCTGAGCCGCCCGGCATGTCTCTGTGAGAACCGGAAGCGCCGCCTCCTGCTCTGCAAGGTTTTTCCCCGTATTCTCCAAACTCCGGGCTGCATCCAGATACCGTTCATATACAGCGCGGATCTCATATGCCCTGCTGATCTTCCGGGCTTTCTCTTCTGCCATCCGGATCCCGGTTTCTTCCGCCGCGCACCGGGCGAGTTCCTGCTCCGCCTGTTCCAGCTCTTCGAACCGCTTTAAAAGCTGTATTCCTGCGGTATGAGCGTCTCTCTTTTCCAGATAGTTCCGCTCCGCCCCATCGTATTCTTTCTGCGCCTGGCCGCAGCGTTCTTCTAACACGCCGCAGAGGCGTTCCAGCCCGTCCAGCAGCCGTTCCATATCCGCTGCGGAAAGCCGGTCCGAGGAAACGATACGCTTCTTCAATGCCTTAAGCTCTTCCGCCTGCTCATCGTCTTCCGGCACATCGATGTGCGAGACCTCAGTCTGGCAGACCGTGCGGATCTGTCCCATCTCCTGCTGTTTTTCCCTTCTCCGCTTTCCCAGCTCCTCCACGATCTTTGCGTACAGCTCTGTGTGGAAGAGCTTGCGGAAGATGAGCTTTTTGTCGTCGGATTTTGCCCGCAGGAGCTCCATGAACTCTCCCTGTGCGATCATGGCGACCTGCATGAACTGGCTCTTCGTCAGCCCCACGATCTCTTCCAGCTTCCTGTCCGTCTCCTTCTGCGGGTACTCTGTCCCGTCCGGCATGATGAGCGACACACTCTCGCTCTCTTCCTTTACCCCGGTCCCGCGCTTCAGCGGCCGGACGTGCCTTGGCACCCGTCGGACCGTGTACTTTTCCCTGTACTTTTCCGCATATGCTTCCGCGTTTGTTCCCGTGTCTTCTCCCCTGCCTTCCCCCGCTCCCTCTGCGAAGACCAGCTCCACGAACGGATCTGTCCCGGCGTCCACATACTGGCTCTGCAGCTCTGTCCCGTTCTTCTTGTTCATCCCGGAGCTTGCCTCTCCGTAGAGGGCGAATACAATAGCGTCAAATATGGTCGTCTTTCCAGCTCCCGTGTCCCCGGTGATCAGGAAAAGGTTCTGGTTCGCCTGTTCAAAATCAATGACCGTCCGCTTCCCGTAGGAGCCGAACGCCTGCATGGTCAGTCTGAGCGGCCTCATTCCTGCATCACCTCCTGTACCGTGTTGATCACATCCCGCAGGAGCGCTTTTTCCTCATCGTCCGGCTCATTTAAAAAGGCGCAGCACAATTCAAAGGGATCCAGCTCCTCCTGAACCGCGTACATCCTCCCATAGTCCGCCCTGCGCACCGTCTCCCTGCGGATCTCAAGAAGGTTCGGGAACGCGCTGCGTATCCGATCCTGCATGTCAAGCACATCCAGATCCGCCTTGTCTGTCAGGATCACAGTTGCATAATCGCCGCACGCCTGTCCCAGCACTTCCTCAAGCTCTCCCCGGATCACGCGCACCTGCCGGAGCGGCTCCAGGGGAAGGACCATTGTCTTCCTGTCTCCCTTTTTCCCCAGTTCCACCATAACGATCCCCTTCTGCTGTCCCGCCTCGCTGACAGAGCATGCAAGGGGCGTGCCGCAGTAGCGGATGAACTCACTGCCCGCTTTCATCGGCTTATGGATGTGTCCCAGCGCCGCATAGTCAAACTGCTCCAGGATTTCCGCGCTTACCTGGTCGATATTCCCCACAGTCCGTATCTCCGAGTCCATGCGCTCCACATCCTCCGCATGTGTCCCCGCGGGAAGGTAGAACTGATGGCTGACGATCACATTTCTCTGGGAAAGGTCGATCTCCTCGCGCCCGATCAGACGGCGCAGCGTCTCGTCATAGGACAGATTGTTTCCGTTCTCATCCACTCCGGTAAGCTGTTTTACCATAGACGGCCGGACAAAGGGAAGCAAATAAAAGTTTAGTGGGCCGCACTCATCTTCCAGTGTCACCTTCTCGATCTGCTCTCCTTCCGCCCGCGGCGGCTGACCGATCATGTACACGTTCTGCCGCGAGAGCACGCTTCGGAAACAGTTGATCCTGGGGCCGCTGTCATGGTTTCCGGCGATCATCATCACCGCGGTGTCCGGCAGTGCGGCATTGAGCCCTGCGATAAAACGGTCAAAGACTTCCACCGCCTCCGCGGACGGCACCGCCTTGTCGTAGATATCTCCCGCTATGACCACTGCCTGCGGCTGTTCCCGGACCGCGAGATCCGTGATCTGCTGTAAAATGTATTCCTGATCTTCCCGAAGATCCCGGTTAAAGAGCTTCAGGCCGATGTGCAGGTCTGAAAGATGAAAAAACTTCATCAGGATGTCCTCCCTTATCTGTTTCTGTTCCGCTTATTTATCACCTATAGATAACCTTCAGCCGTATGTATGCATTTACCATTCTGTCCGTGCCGCACGGTTGGTCCTAAAGGAACAGAAGCGCTGCAATGACCGCACAGATCGTGCTTAACAGTGTCCCCAGCAGATAGTACTCCGCAAACTCCTGATCCTTTGAGATCCTGTCGTACCGCGCGATGGATTTAGCAGTCAGGACAAGTCCCACCGCAGAATACTGCCCGATCGAAATGAAGATGACCATGATGATCCGCTCAAGAGTACCGATCATCCTTCCTGCGTTTTTGTCTTTCTGTATCGTCCTTCCTCTGTCCGGCTCCCTTTCGCTGTCCGGTTCCCTTCCGCTGTCTGCTTCTCCTCCATTGTCCGCGCCGCCGTCCTTATCCGGCTTGTATCCGGAAAGGATATTCGCGATCAGGATATTCACCGGTTTGTGGATCAGCAGCAGGACTGCCGCCCACCGCAGGCATGTTATCTCCGAAATGCCGAAAGAGTCAAAAAGGACAGCGCTGCTCTCCCTGTATAAGGATGCAATGTCAGACTGCGCCGTCCAATATGAAACTCCGAGGATCGCGGCCAGATGAACCGCCTGGTCGAGCAGGAAGACATCTCTCCTTCCCCTCGGACTTTCTATGAACTCTCTGAGCGGACGCCGTTCCCTGAAAATCCGGCACACCGCATATTTCACGATATCGACCGCAGCGTGGGCAGCGGCAAACGCCAGGATATACCGCAGGTTCATCCCGGGCAGAAAAAGGAAAAACAAGAGCCACGAACCCGCACCGTAGATCAGGCAGTGGCAGATCGTCCAGGAGAACTGTCCCTGCTTTTTGTCCGCCATTTTCTGCGTCTGAAAGTAAAAGTCTCCAAGCAGGTGCACACACAACAACACTGTAAAAACTGATTTAATCATCCCTTATCTCTCCAAGTATCTTCGCCGCGTTTCTCAGCGCGCTTTCATAGGTGTAGTAACTTCCCGCCGCCAGTGTCTTCTGGACGGTCGACTGGGTGATATCCAGCCTGCCGGCTGTGTTCTGCTGGCCGTCCCCGTGGAGAAGCATATCCCATATGACCTCTCTCTGACGTTCCGTCCAGCCGCTCTCCACCACGTACATCAGGTCAAAGACCGTGTTCAGCAGGATCTCTTTGTCCCGCAGCTTCTCATCCATCTTAAGGCAGAGCTCCGCCAATACCGGCCGGTTCTTCTTCTCCCGCTCCTTCAAAAGCTCCACTGCCTCGCGCGCCCGGTAATACCCCGGACCATCCGCACCCAGTGCCATTTCTGTCTTGATGTCCGTCGTGATCTGCCCGAACCCAATCCCGAAACGCAGACGCACAGGGTACATCTCCATCCGGATCTCATTGATCATGTCCAGGACTGCTTTCCCGCTGCACAAAAGCCCCTGAAACTCGTCTCCCAGCGTGATCAGGAACCTGGACACGATCTCCTCTTTATAATTTTCGTTCAGCCTCTCCAGTACTTCCTGGAGACGGAGCTGTACTTCTTTTCTGTTTTCCAGAAGCCTGGAATCTTTGATGTCGCCGATGACAGCGACAAAAGAATGTATTGTATTTGACTGATCCATACTGTTCCCTCCATATTTACAGTATATAGATGAAAATATGAATAATCAAGTTTTATTCATATTTTTGTCTATAATTTTAAAATATGGATGAAAATACGAATAAATTTCTTTTTTCTATCTGCTATATAGATCCCTGATCACAGTTGGCAAGTTTTCACATCTGTCCCGCTCATCCGTTTCATTAATCCCACCAGATATTTCTGTCCTTCCTCCGTATAAAGGAACACCTCATAAGGATTTCCATTCGAGCTGATCCTCTCTTCCGCCCGGATCCCGGCTTCGCGCCCCTTCTCTGTCAGGAATTTCCTTGTATAGCCATTCTGGAACTTCTGCTCCAGACAGCCCTCTTCCAGCAGGCTCTCTGTAAGCTGTTTGATCGTCAGCCGTTTCATCAGCTTCTCGTCTCTTAATTCATTGATCTGTGCGACGAAATCGCTGATCGTGGTCTCCGGCACATACCGGATCCCGGCAAGGATCTCTTCTGTGAGACAGAACGGTGACTTTCTCCCTTTTATCTTCTTTTCCGTCAGGGGCGTCTCCCCGCTTCCGTTCACGCTGTCCTCGTTCTCGATGCTGTTGTCACTCTCACGAACCGTTCCCCATGTTTCTCTGTCTCCTCCGGTAACGGAACGGATCTTTTCCAGAAAGAGCCCGCCGTACTGTTCCAGCTTCTTAGCCCCCATCCCATGAACATCCAGCATTTCTCCTTCATTCAGGGGCAGTTTGACACACATATCCCGCAGAGTCTTATCCGACGCCACCACATACGGAGGTACGGACCGCTTCCGTGCCAGTTCCATACGAAACCTGCGCAGTTCTTCAAAGAGCTCTCTTCCCTTTTCCGTCAGTTTTTCTGTCTGGGCAGAACGCTTTCCTGCTCCGCTCAGCCCCGGACTTTTTTTCTCTTCTTCTTTTTTATAGCGGATGATAAAAGGAGCCCCCTCGTCCAGGAGCTGGCCGGATTTCTCCGTCAGCTTCAAAAGGGAATATTTATCCTGTGTCTGCCGCAGATACCCCTGCTCCAGCATGGCGCGTATCACTTCTTTTATCATCGTCTGCCCCAGTTTATTCTGCTTTCCGTAGACCGGGCTCTGATCCATCCGGTAATTCCGGATCTTCGCGGTATTCTCCCCAAGCAGCGTCCCCGCGATCACATTCATGCCGAAACGCTGTCCGCAGGACCGGACGCACCGAACCACATCCGCCGCTGCCTCCGAAGCATCCATCTCATCGAATTCCTCCAGGCAGTTGGAGCAGTTTCCGCATGTCTCTCCCGCATTCTCCCCGAAGTAGTTCAGTATGTATGCCCTGAGGCATTTTGCAGTCGTACAGTAGCCTTCCATCTTCCGCAGGCGCTCCATGTCCTGAGCCTGGATCATCCGCAGCTCTTCCGCTGTGTATTCCCTGTAATCCTCCTTGCTCTTAAGGAGCATACGGTTGATCACCGTATCCTGGGGCGAATAATACAGGATACACTCTGCGGGCTCGCCGTCGCGCCCTGCCCTGCCCGCCTCCTGGTAGTAATTCTCCATGCTCTGGGGCATGTTGTAATGAAGGACATACCGCACATTTGACTTGTCGATCCCCATTCCAAATGCATTTGTGGCGATCATCACTTTTACCCGGTCATAGATGAAATCCTCCTGACTGGTCCGCCGTGCTTCCGCGCCCATTCCTGCATGGTATCTTCCCACAGAAAATCCTGCGTTTTCCAGATCAATATACAGCTCGTCCACACCTTTCCTTGTGGCGCAGTAGACGATCCCGCTGTCTTCCCTGTGGTTTTCCATGTATGCCCGGATCCTCTCTTTCTTATCCTTTGCCTTCTGCACTTCGAAGTAGAGATTCTCCCGGTCAAAGCCAGCCACTGTCTCATACGGATGCTCAAGCTGCAGTGAGGAAAGGATATCCTCCCGCACCCGCTCCGTAGCTGTGGCTGTAAAAGCAGAGACGACCGGCCGCAGGGGAAGCTGGCGGATAAAGGAAAGGATCCTCACATAGCTCGGCCGGAAGTCCTGTCCCCACTGGGAGATGCAGTGGGCTTCATCCACTGTGATCATGGAGATCTCCGTATGACAGGCGAAATCAAGAAACCGGGGCGTCTCCAGCCTCTCCGGCGCTGCATAGATGATCTTATACCTGCCCGCCTTCGCCAGTTCCAGCGCTTTTGCAGTCTGGTTTTCTGTCAGGGAGCTGTTGATGTAAGCCGCATGGATCCCCGCCTCGTTCAGCGCCTTCACCTGGTCCATCATCAGGGAGATCAGGGGCGACACGACCACAGTGACTCCGGGCATCACAAGGGCAGGCAGCTGATAGCACAGAGACTTTCCCGCGCCGGTGGGCATCACGGCAAGCACATCCTCCCCTGCAAGGATATGGTCAATGATCTCTTCCTGTCCCGGGCGGAAGGAATCATAGCCGAAATAAGTTTTCAAAGTCTGCTTTTTCATTTTCTCACTCCAGATTTGCCATAAATAATTCGTAAAAGTCATCTTCACCGGCGATCATAGGGGAGTTCTCCCCGCCGCCGTTTGTGCTCCGCTTCATCGCCGCGTGGAACTCCTCTCCCGCGCACACGAGCTCCATCTCATAGATCTCATACCCAAGCTCCCGGCATACCCGGCAGAATGCGCTGAGAGGATCTTGTTCACCTCTTGTTGCAAGAAGCCTTTCCCTGATCCCGGAGTCGCGCAGCGCCCGGTTCTGTAATCCATCCAGCATATCGATAATATTTGACATCCTATTCTCCTTTCTCTGTTCCTTCACCCGGCGCGCTGCCGGTCAGGACCAAACCTGTAAAATACGTAAAACGACAGGATCACTGTCAGAATATCCGCTGTCACCTGTGACCAGACGATCCCGTACATGCCGAAGACCGTATTTAGGATAAACAGCATGGGGATATTAAAGACCAGCCACCGAGTCACTCCCAGGAAGAGAGAAATCCGTCCCTTCCCAAATGCCTGAAACAGGTACACGGTAAAAAAGCTCAAAAACATAAGCGGCGTCGCAAGCACCCGGATCCTGAGAAATACAGATGCCATTTCATTTGTCTGCGGATCTGACATGAAGATCCGTACCAACGGTCCCGCGAATATCTCATAAAGGATAATGCTGATCAGGGCAATAACCAGCCCCAGCCCTCTTGCCAGGCGGATCGTGTCATTCATCCTCTTGCGGTTTCCCGCTCCATAATGATATGCCACAAGAGGGAGCATTCCCTGACAGATGCCAATCCCCACATTCAGCGGGAAGCGTTCCACTTTGAGCACGATCCCGATCGCAGCCAGCGCAAGATCATGATAGGATACCATCAGCTTGTCAATCACCACATAATCCAGATCAAACAGAAATGTGGAGATCGCTGACGGAATGCCGACTGCAAACACAGAGAGAATGCTCTTTTTCTCCGCCATGCCTGCTTTCATGCTAAAGGTAATTACCGACCCCCGCCCCATTCGTATCAGCACGATCACGAAAAACAGACAGGCAATACAGTTTGACAGTGCAGTGGCGATCCCTGCGCCCAGCACCTCGCAGCCATCCGGCAGCAGTACAAACATAAATACCGGGTCAAGCACGATATTCAAAATCCCGCCCAGTATGATCCCCGCTCCTGCCTCCCTGGAATGACCGATACTCCGGATCAGATTGGACAATACATTTGAAAGCACTGTAGGTATACCGCCGAAAACGATCACGCACAGCGCATACTGTCTGGCATATCCATATGTATTTTCCCCTGCTCCCAGCAGTTCCAGGATCGGATCCATAAAGGCTGCCATCAGTGCTGAAAAGACAGCCGCGATCAGAATTCCGAGATACAGGGAAAATACGCTTACCTTTCTCGCCTCTTCCGTCCTGTCCTGACCCAGCAGCCTGGAGATCAGCGCTCCGCCTCCTACCCCGGCAAGCCCTGCAAGGCAGAGCGTGATGTTAAAGACCGGCAGGATCAGCGATGTAGCTGCCACCATATAGGGATTATTTGTCTGTCCTACATAAAATGTATCCGCCATATTATAGATCAGAACAATAAGCTGGCTGATCACAGCCGGGACCACCATGATCCTCAGCGCTGCAGGGACCGAAGCATTTTTAAACACGTCTTCCTGGTTTGTGTTCGTTATTTTTTTCACTTTATCATCTCGATTTCTTCTTGTGTTTTCTTGTTATCCTGTCAAAAAAATCAGTCAACTTTTCCTGGACAATGACTTCATCCCTCGTCCCGCTGCGATATACACCACTCCCGCCAGCGGCATCGTCACCATCAGCACCGGATAAAACCACCCGATGTCCAGCCCTCCGTACAGCGCCCCGCCGATCACCGGGCCCAGCGTCATCCCAAGGTCAAGACCGATATAATAGGTACTGTTGGCCAGCCCCCGCTTCTCCTTTCCCGCAAGCAGGATCGCCGTGGACTGGCACACAGAGCTCATGATCCCGTACCCGCCTGCGAGGAAGCACGAGGCAAGAAGCATGACTGTATTATTTTTCATTATAGTCAGGAACAGGATCGCCAAAAGTTCACTCAGCGCACTTGCGATCAGGAAAACATGAAAAGGCAGCTTGTCAAACAGATTGCGCAGTGACAGGCGCAGCACGATCAGCACGACCGCATATGCCGGGAAAAACAGGCTTACCGAGACATCCAGGTCCCTGACCTCCGCATAAGTCACTAGAAATGACTGGGTGGCGCAGTACGGGATCGCGAACAGCATGATGATCAGCGCGATCGGGATTACCCTGACATCGATCAGCTCCAGCCGCCTTTTCTTTTTTTCAGCGGCAGGTTCCGCAGCATCAGCGCCTTCCATTCCTCCGTTTTCCGGCTCCCCCTTGTCGCCGATAAACTGGATCACAACAATGACCGCTGCCGAAAATACAAGGGCGATCACAAAAGATACCCGGTAACCGAATGCCTGATAAGCACTCACCCCGATCGCCGGCGCGACAGCCATAGCAAGAGCGTTCATAGTCCCGTAAAATCCCATCCCGGAACCGATCTTCTCTTTTGGCAGCATGTTGGACATCCAGGTTGCCATACACACTGAACAGCAGGCAAATCCAAATCCGTTAATGATCCTGGCAATAACAACGACAGCTTCATTTGGCGCGAAAATGTAGCCCACGCACGCCAGCGTCATAAATACAGCCCCTGCAAAAGAGAGTTTATACTTACTGACCCGGTCCGCCAGATTCCCCGCGATCGGACGGCAGAATAAGGACACAAGATTCATCATTCCCCCGACCAGCCCCATCAGTGCGGCAGAGGCGCCGATGCTCTCCGTAAAGCCCGTGATCAGCGGCGTCACCAGCATGGGACTCGCCATGTAGAAAAAACTGGCAGCCAGCACAAGGATGATGTCTTTGGAATAAATTTTCTGTCTCATAGATACTCTCTCTTCCCTTCGTCCTGTTCTTTTCCAAAATCCTTCTTTTCTTCCATTTCTTTCGTCTTTCTTCCCATCTCCCAGAACGCTACCGCACTTGCCGCAGCCACATTCAGGGAATCCACACCATGGGACATGGGGATTTTGACCGTATAGTCGCTCAGTGCGATCGTCCTGTCACTGAGCCCTTCCCCCTCTGTTCCGAGTATGACCGCAAGTTTTTCCGTCTCCCTCAGCCGCCTGTCGTCGATGTCCACTGACTCATCGTGGAGCGCCATGGATGCAGTCTTAAATCCCAGCTCTTTCAAATATCTCATTCCCTCATCCGGCCATACCCCGGATTCCTCTTTCCGGAGAAATGTCCACGGGATCTGGAACACAGTCCCCATGCTCACGCGCGCCGCCCTGCGGTACAGAGGATTGCTGCATCCGGGCGTGAGGAGCACTGCGTCCATATTGAGCGCCGCGGCAGAGCGGATGACCGCACCTACATTGGTCGGGTTCATCACATTTTCCAGGACAGCGATGCGTCCCGCGCCGGAGCAGATTTCCGCCGCGCCGGGAAGTTCTTTTCTCCGCATCGCACAGAGCATCCCCCGCGTCAGTTTATATCCCGTGAGCTGTGCCAGCACATCAAACTCCGCCGTATAGACCGGGACATCCGGACATCTCTCCAGGACCGGCTTTGCCTCTCCCTCTATCTGTCTCTGCTCCACAAGAAAAGAGACCGGCTCATATCCCGCATCCAGCGCCCTGCCGATCACTTTCGGGCTTTCCGCGATCAACATCCCCTTCTGCGGATCATCTTTATTTAATAGCTGCGCCTCTGTCAGCCGGGCATAAACATCCAGCTCAGGCGCGTAAAAATCTTTGATCTCTATTATTTTATTCTCCATCCTTTTTCTTCTTTCTCATCATTTTCCCAGACAATGATATACCCTCCCGCCCGCAAATACAAGGGGCACGGACGCAGGAAATTTATCTCCCGTATGCTCTTTAAAATATCCGCAGACCTGTTTATAATAGTGTTCTGTACGAAAGGAGTTATCTGAACATGCAGTATACAGTACCTCATTATTATAAAGAATTCACATGCATCGCCGGAGAATGTCCGGACACATGCTGTGCGGGATGGCAGATCCAGATTGATCCGTTCTCCCTGAAAAAATACAGAAAGGCCAAAGGTCCTCTTGGAAACCGCCTGAAAAACGAGATCAACTGGAAAGAGGGATGCTTCCGCCAGTATGCCGGAAGATGCGCGTTCCTGAACGAAAACGATCTCTGCGACCTTTATCTGGAGGGTGGCGGCCAGCGGGCGTTCTGCCGGACATGCCGCACCTATCCGAGACATATCGAAGAATTCGAAGGGCTGCGGGAGATCTCGCTCTCCCTCTCCTGCCCGGCTGCCGCGGATCTGATCCTGAACTGCAGGGAGCCGGTCCGTTTTCTCCATGCGGAGGACGAGAAAGAGGAGGAACCGTACGAAGACTTTGACTTCTTCCTGTTCACAAAGCTGGAAGACGCCCGCAGCCTGATCCTGCGCATCCTCCAGGACCGGGCACATCCTTTCCGTATCCGTGCAGCGGCAGCTCTCGCCCTCTCCCATGACCTCCAGCAGCGGATCGACAAAAACGCGCTCTGCGAAGCGGACAGCCTGTTTGACAGATATTCTTCTCCCGGCATGTGGACCTGGTT
>DWUV01000199.1 GCA_019120595.1 Candidatus Mediterraneibacter tabaqchaliae
GGCGAAAATCGCCCGACGCTAACAGCAGATTTATCTTAGGGGGATAATTCTGCGGAAACTCAAGGATGCTCTTTATTGACGCAATAAACAATTTGCAGTATACTTAAACCAATGTTAGTGATGTTCCGGACTTCGGACTAGTAGGAGATAGGGTTGAGTGAAAAAAATAGTAATTTCAATTGTGGTGATACTCGCAGCATGTATGATGGCTGTGTTTTGTATCCTCTATTTCAGAGGAAACGGACAGGACAAAGACGCCCCGACTTTTGAGGAAGTGACGGACACCGACGGTATGGATACCGGCATTCCGATCCGGGACGGGGAGCCGGATGAGGCTTCCGAGGATCTTGCAGAACATTTGACGGAGTACCTGGATCATGAGGTGGATGCAAGATATGTCGTGTCAACGGGGGATACGATCCGCAATCTCCCATTTGCCTACACTGTGGACTCCTGGCAATTGACGAAACAAAATCCGGGGGACTATCAGTTGAACGAGTATCCTGAGGTAGAGTATGACGAGAATAAGAATATACTGAACGACTATTCTTATGTCGTGGCGGATATCACAGTGGAGAATCTTCAGGACAGAGAAGTGACGCAGCATATATGGGGGTTCATCAGACTGCAGATGCGGGGCGCGGAGAAGTCATGCACCGGCGAAGTGAGCGATATTGTCAATTTGGAGACCAATGAGCTGAAACCAATAACAAAGAATACATATGAGGAGACTTTTGCGGCTAATGAGAGAAGAAAAGAGCGGCTGATATATGTTGTACCGGATGATCTTCTCCCTTATTGTGATGGTTTTTACCTGCGGATCGAACATATGGGCGGATCGGACAGTACGCTCAATAAACTTGATGCGGAAGTGCGCCGCTGGATCATTTTAAATTAAAATGCAGCGGTATCAGCCGCTGATACAGGAGTGACTATGAAAGATATTTTAAAAATAGAGCTAAAACGTGCATTCAAAAGTAAAGGGATGCTGCTGGCGGTTTTGATCGGATGCATTTTAGCAATTGCCCAGGTGATCGAAGATCAGATCCCGGCTTATTTTAGAAATGAGACTATGGATTTCGCAAGCATACCGATTGTTCCACCGTCCGATGTTTCCGGCATCTGGATGGCAGGAAACAGCACAAATCTGGAGGTGTTTATTTTTTTCCTTCTAGTACCGATCTTTGCAATGCTGCCCTTTGGCACATCCTACTTTACGGATGCAGACAGCGGATTTCTCAAAAATATTTATGCCCGGTGCGGCAGGAAAGAATTCCTGCATGCAAAATACCTCTCAGCTTTTATATCGGGCGGAACGGCGGTTGTGATACCGCTGCTTCTGAATGTGCTCTGCTGTATGGCGCTGCTTCCGAATCTGCGCCCGTCAACAATTTATAGGCTGAGTTTGATTACTCCGGCACATCTGTTCAGCAGTATATTTTTTAAATATCCTTTGCTTTATATTCTGATCTTTCTGTTGATCGATTTTGTGATCGGCGGGATCTTTGCCTGCCTGACGCTGGCAGTCAGTTTCCTGTCGGACTATAAGATCGTGATCGCAGTGATCCCGTTTTTCATTCAGTTGATCATCCATGTGGGATGCAGCCTTCTTGGGGTATGGGATTACTCCATTGTATATATGGGACGAGCCGGCTGCGGGATCATTAATCCATGGGCTTTCCTGATCTATCTGGCAGTCGGGCTGCTGGCTTCCTGGTTTATTTTCACACGCAAAGGAGAACGGGAAGATGTTTTCTGATATAAAATGGCAGATCCGGAGCGCCCTTGACGGAATGCGAAAGGAGCGGCGCCTGTCGGCGCTGGTCTTTGCGTGGACCGTGTTCTGCGCTTACTGGAGCTGCCATGGGCAATATGAATCTTATCTGCAGCTTTATCATGTGAGACTTTGTGCGGCAGATGAATTGATCATGTTCCAGGGGCACTGGAACTTTGGCATTATGCTGCTGCCGGTCTTTACTTTTTTTGTCATGAAATCCAGCAGGGAAAGTCTGAACATCCAGCAGCTGCTGCGGTACAGAAGCCGGAAAAAGATGTTCCGCAAGCAGATCCGGGAAGGGATCATATATGCATTTATAATTACAACGGTCATGCTGACGGTAGAGACAGTGTTTGCCCGGGCAATGACGGAAAGTTTCATTAACTGGGATCAGATCGACAGCCTGTACTATTCGATGACAGGAGGAGTAGAAGAGGTAAGTTTTCCCATAGTCCTGGGGATGATTTTTGTGATGTACCTTGTGAAGTTTGTGCAGATACTTATATTTATGGAAACGCTGTTCTGGCGCCCCAAATATATGCCGGCTCTGTGGATCCTGCTCATACTGCTGGCAGCTATATCTTCCTGGAGATTCGGTGGGTATTATCAGTTTTTTTCAGTTCAGACAGCGTCATGGGACTCCCCTGTGAAAATGGGAGGAGCTTTTCTCCTGGGGATTCTTGTAATCCTGGCAGAGTATTCTGTGGGAGTGCGTTTTATCAGAAAAATAGATTTATACGGAGAAATGAATACGGGGGAATAGAACTATGTTTTTAGAAATAGAAAATATCAGCAAGCAGATCGGCGCGGAAGAGGTTTTAAAGGATATCACGATTTCCATGGACCGGGGAAGGGTCTACGGGCTTCAGGGAAAGAACGGGTGCGGTAAATCTATGCTTATGAGAGTGATATGCGGGCTTGTGCTTCCTACATCCGGAAAAGTTGTGATCGACGGAGAAGAATTGGGTAAGGAGATCTCATTTCCGAAAAGTATTGGCGTCCTGATCGAAAAGCCCGGGTTCCTGAACTCGTATACTGGTTTTCAAAATCTGGAGGTGCTGGCATCTATTAAGAAGGTCATCGGCCGGGAAGAAATCATCAATGCGGTCAAAAGAGTCGGTCTGGAAGATGTGATGGACAAAAAGTACAGGACCTATTCGCTCGGAATGAAACAGAAGCTTGGTATCGCGGCAGCAGTTATGGAGAAGCCGGACATTGTCATATTGGACGAGCCGGCAAATGCGCTGGACGAAAAGAGCGAGAAACGGTTGTGGGAGATCATAAAAGAAGAAAAGGAGCGGGGGGCATTGGTGATCATCTCCTGCCATACTTCCGAACTGCTGGAAGAAGCGGCTGATGAGATTTACAGGATGGATCTGGGCGAGATCAAAGAGCATATTGCAGGATAGGAGACGCATATGAAAAAGAGAGTGACAGCAGTCGTACTGGTTGTAATACTGGCTGCTATTTTTACAGCAGGGTATCTCCGGATCAACCGGAAATATCCGGCGCCGTCCATAGAGCGGACGAAGGCCGGGCAGGAAGTGGAGATCCGGGACGGAGTCTTTCTTACCGTGACGGGATGGGAGATACTATCAGAAGAAGAACGGGAAGCGCTCTATGAGAAGCGAGGGGAAGAGCCCTTCCTGGATGCGGAGCTCAGAGAAGTTTCTGTTACTCTGGAAAATAGGACAGATGAGTCAATACAGTGTGACCTGACAGCGCTGAACCTGGAGACATTCGGGTATTCTGCCTCGATCAACAGCCTTCTCAGGAGCGCGGACATGGAGAAATATGGTTCTGCGGTACCGCAGCTTGAACCGGGGCAGAAGATAGAGACTTCATATCTTTTCGAGATTTTGAAATATCAATTTACAGACCGGCAGTGGAAAGAGATCGACAGCCGGGAATTTTGGCTGACATTTTCGTCATATCCGGTAAAGTCGATTTTGGAATTATAGAAAACAGGGGGATAATGTGGGGAAGATTAAAAAGGCTATGTCGGTGCCGCATATTTGGATGTATCTGGTTCCGTTGTGCATTGTACTGATCTCGTGCCGTTTTTTTCAGATAAATATCCAGGCGCTGGAGCAGATGCGCGGAGAAGAGATCGGGCTGTCCGTGGCGGATTATGTGGTTGAGTTTTATAAAGGAGAACTGCCGTATGAGAGGTCTGCGCAGCAGCCATTTAATATTCCGGCATTGTGGTCCCTGTATTTCATCTATTTTTTCGCGGTCACGGGTAAGAGGATCAGCAGCAGCTTCTCTAAGTACCAGCAGCAGATCCTGCTGCGGAAAAAGACAAGGGGACATTGGTGGATGTCATGCATGGGCGGTGTTTTTCTGGAATCAGCCGTATTTCTTGCGGTTTCTCTTCTCGGCTTCCTTATATTCGGTTTTTTTTCAGGCGCTGAGATAAACGGGATCAATACAGAGCTCCAATGGGAATACAACGGACTGATGCTGGAAGGGATAAATACAGCGGGGCTTGTTCTGGAGTTGGCGGGGCTGTCTCTTGTTGTCATGAATGCCATTGCATCTGTTCAGTGCGTGCTGTCTGTCAAGGTCAATGCTGTGGCGGGATTCATCGTGCCTGTGGCGGTTCTGGTGAGTTCGGTATTTTTAAGGTCGCCGATTCTGATCTTTAACCACCTGATGCTGCTCCGCTATGAACGCTTTGCCGGGAGCGGCGTGAATGCAACGCAGTGTCTGGCGGTATGTATACCGCTGACAGCTGTTATGCTTTATACCGGGGGCAGGATCATTAAGAAGAAAGATTTTTTCTGATTTGGGCAAATTTAGGTAAATTCGGCTAAATGTCTTGCACTATGGGAAAATAAGTGTTATACTGACAGACAGTTACATAAAGATTCCGGCAGAAGAGTGGACGAAAGTTCACTCTTCTTTGTTGGTGTGGGAAACTCCGAGAGGGGTGTGCCATTATGCCGTTGAAAGCATGGCAGTAAACAGGGAAACACCGCAGGGGTGTACCATTATGCCGTTGAAAGCACGGCAATAAACAGGGAAAGGAAGTATAGTGTGTCGAAGAGAGAAGAGTACGAACAGAAAACAGAAGAACTGTTAGAGCCGATCGTCTCAGCTCTGGGCTTTGAGCTGGTGGATGTGGAGTATGTCAAGGAGGGCGGGACCTGGTACCTGCGCGCGTATATCGACAAGCCCGGCGGCATCACAGTGGATGACTGCGAGGCGGTCAGCAGGCAGTTCTCAGATATTTTGGATGAGAAGGATTACATCCCGGATTCCTATGTGTTTGAAGTGAGCTCCCCGGGACTCGGGAGACCGCTTAAGAAGGAAAAGGATTTTAAGAGGAGCCTGGGCGAAGAGGTGGAGATCCGCACATACCGGGCGATCGACCGGCAGAAGGAATTCACCGGCATATTGAAGGCATATGATGAAAATACTGTTACCATCGCATACGAAGATGATACGGAACAGACATTTGAGAGGGCGGACATCGCCCTGATCCGTCTGGCTTTGGATTTTTAATATTAGGAGGAAGGAAAAAATGAACACAGAGTTAATGGAAGCATTGACGATCCTTGAGAAAGAGAAGAACATCAGCAGGGATGTGATGATGGACGCCATCGAGAATTCCCTGATCAGCGCCTGCAAGAACCATTTCGGAACAGCGGAGAATATCAAGGTCATCATGGACAGAGAGACATGTGATTACGCAGTGTACGCAGAGAAGAAAGTCGTTGAGGAAGTGACAGAGCCTGCGCTTGAGATCAGTCTTGAAGATGCGGAGAAGATCGATTCCGCGCTCCAGATCGGAGATGTGGCTCAGATCCCGGTACAGTCCAAAGAATTCGGGCGCATCGCCACACAGAATGCGAAGAACCTGATCCTCCAGAAGATCCGCGAGGAAGAGAGAAAAGTTGTATTTGACCAGTATTTTGAGAAAGAGAAGGATATCGTCACCGGTATCGTCCAGCGCTATGTAGGGAAAAATATCAGCATCAACCTTGGAAGGGCTGACGCAATGCTCACGGAGAATGAGCAGGTAAAAGGCGAGGTGTTTAAGCCCACAGAGCGCATCAAACTGTACGTGGTGGAAGTGAAGAACACGCCGAAGGGACCGAAGATCCTCGTGTCCCGCACGCACCCGGAGCTGGTGAAGCGTCTGTTCGAGGCGGAGGTCGCAGAGGTGAGGGAAGGCATCGTGGAGATCAAGAGCATTGCCCGCGAGGCCGGATCCCGTACAAAGATGGCGGTGTGGTCCAATGACCCGAACGTAGATCCGGTCGGCGCCTGCGTCGGCATGAACGGTTCCAGGGTCAATGCGGTAGTCCAGGAACTGCGAGGGGAAAAGATCGATATCATCAACTGGGATGAGAACCCGGCGCTTCTGATCGAGAATGCGCTGAGTCCGGCGAAGGTCATTTCCGTAATGGCTGACCCGGAGGAGAAAGTGGCGAGCGTGATCGTGCCGGATTACCAGCTTTCCCTGGCGATCGGAAAAGAAGGGCAGAACGCAAGGCTGGCGGCGCGCCTCACCGGATATAAGATCGATATCAAGAGCGAGACTCAGGCAATCGAGGCGGGTGACCTTCCGGAGAATTACATGGAGCAGATGGGTCTCATAGGTGAGGAAGGCTACACCGGCGACTACGAAGACGAGTACGCAGAGGACGGCGCTTACGACGGCTATGATGAAGATTACGGCGAAGATTATGAGGACGGCGGATATGACGGGGACTACGAGGACCAGGAAGGACAGGATGAGCCGGACGAGATCGAGTTCGTTGAGACAGATAACTAAGCAAGAGTCTGAAGGAGTGGAATCATTTGGCAGTAAAGAAGAAGATCCCGATGAGGAAATGTGTGGGCTGCGGTGAGATGAAGCCGAAGAAAGAGCTGATGCGGATCCTGCGCACAGAGGAAGGAAGCTTTGTCGTAGACGCGGAAGGGAAGAAAAACGGGCGCGGCGCGTACCTGTGCAGGTCTGTGGAATGTTTCCGAAAGGCGGCGAAGAGCAAAGGACTGGAGCGCTCCTTTAAACAGGAGATCCCCCGGGAGGTATATGAGAGACTGGAAAAGGAGATGGGCGAGATTGGCGAGTAGAGATAAGATCCTGTCCCTGATCGGGCTCTCGATGAAGGCGGGGAGATGCACAAGCGGCGAGATGATGACAGAGAATGAGACAAAAGCAGGAAAAGCAAAGCTTGTGATCGTGGCGTCTGACGCATCGGAGAACACGAAGAAGAAATTTCGGGATATGTGTAAATTTTACAGAGTTCCAATTTGTTTTTACGGAGATAAAGATACCTTAGGGCATGCAATGGGAAAAGAATTCCGTGCATCTCTGGCGATATTGGACGAAGGATTTGCAGACGGGATTCTAAAAGAGCTTAAAAACCGAGAGGATATTGCATATAGGAGGTAGTTAAAATATGACAAAAATGAGGGTACATGAGCTTGCGAAAGAGCTCGGGATAGATAATAAGGAACTCATTGAGATCCTGCAGAAGAAAAATGTAGAGGTGAAAAATCATATGAGTTCCCTGGAAGACAGCGTTGCGGAAGAGATCCGCAGAGAGCATTCCGGAAAGAAAACGGCGAAACAGGAGCCGGAGAAGGCAGGGGAAGCGCATGCAGACAGTGCGAAGGCAGAGTCTTCTGACGCAAAAGAGGCGCCGAAAAAGAAAAATCTGGCCTTTGTCATCCGTCCTCAGAATTCCCGCGACAGCCGCCGTATCCAGGGCAGCCGTCCGGCACAGCAGCATCCTGCGCGTCAGGGCCAGGGACAGCCGGGAAGCCGTCCGGCGCAGGGAGCGCGCCCGGGACAGCCGGGGAACCGTCCGGCACAGGCAGGACGCCCGGGACAGCCGGGAACCCGTCCGGTACAGGGAGCCCGTCCCGCAGGCGAGGGACGTCCGGCAGGGGACCGTCCGGTGCGTCCGGAAAGAGCTGCACAGAGCGGGGCACGTCCGGCTGCCGGCACGCGCCCGGCAGGTGAGGAGCGTCTGGCAGGAGAGAGCAGGCTGTCAGGAGAACGGCCGGTACGTGCAGAGAGACCGGCACAGGCCGCGCGCCCGGCAGGCGAGGGCAGACCGTCAGGAGACCGCCCGGTACGGACAGAGAGACCGGTTCAGGGCGACCGTCCGGCGCGCACAGACAGACCGTCAGGAGACCGTCCTCTCCGTTCGGACCGCGCGGGACAGGGAAGGACCGCGGGAGAAGGCCGTCCCTCAGGAGACCGGCCGGCACGCTCCGATCGGCCGGCACGTTCTGACCGTCCCCAGGGAGGCCGTTCTTTCGGCGATGGAAGAGGGCGCTCTGACAGAGGAGACAGAGGCGAAAGAGGCGGCCGGGACCAGAGACCGAACGGATCCGGACCGCGCGGCGACCGCAGGGATTCCCGCAGGGACGATGTGGGCGCACCGATGGTAGAGCAGCAGAAGAGTCAGAGAAATAAGGCAAAAGATAAAGAGCGCGACAACAGGAAGAAAGAATACAGAGACGAGGCGTTC
>DWUV01000200.1 GCA_019120595.1 Candidatus Mediterraneibacter tabaqchaliae
GGTCTTCCTCTTTCTTAAGCGCTGACTCCTCGATCTCAAGCTGCATAACCTTACGTCTCAGTTCGTCAAGTTCTGTCGGCATGGAGTCGAGTTCTGTCTTGATCAGGGCACACGCTTCATCTACAAGGTCGATCGCCTTATCCGGAAGAAAACGGTCAGAGATATATCGGTTCGAAAGTGTCGCCGCCGCAACAAGCGCGCTGTCCGTGATCTTTACGCCGTGGAATACTTCGTACCGCTCTTTCAGGCCACGCAGGATAGAGATTGCATCCTCCACCGTCGGTTCATCTACCATAACCGGCTGGAAACGACGTTCCAGAGCCGCGTCTTTCTCAATATATTCACGGTATTCATCCAGCGTTGTCGCGCCGATACAGTGCAGCTCTCCTCTCGCCAGCATAGGCTTTAACATATTTCCGGCGTCCATGGCGCCGTCCGTCTTGCCCGCACCGACAATTGTGTGCAGCTCATCAATAAACAGGATAATCTTCCCGTCACTGTTCTTCACTTCCTCAAGGACCGCTTTCAGACGTTCCTCGAACTCGCCCCGGTATTTTGCCCCGGCAACAAGTGCGCCCATATCAAGGGAGAAGATTGTCTTCTCTTTCAGTCCTTCCGGAACATCCCCGCTGACGATACGCTGCGCCAGACCTTCCACGACTGCAGTCTTGCCTACTCCGGGCTCGCCGATAAGCACGGGGTTATTTTTTGTCTTACGGGAAAGGATGCGGATCACATTGCGGATCTCCTCATCCCGTCCGATGACCGGATCGAGCTTCTGGTCCCGCGCCCGCTCCACAAGATCCTGCCCGTATTTATTCAGCGTATCATACGTAGCCTCCGGGTTATCGCTGGTCACTCTCTGGTTTCCCCTGACCGTTGACAGCGCGTGGAGAAATCCCTCCCGGCTGATGCCAAACTCCCGGAAGATCTGCTTCATATCTCTGCTTGCATATTTCAACAGGGCAAGAAACAGATGCTCCACAGATACATACTCGTCTCCCATCTGTTTCGCCTCATCCTCTGCATGGATGAGGACATTGTTGAGATCCTGTCCCACATAAGCCTGGCCGCCCTGGACTTTCGGCCGCTTACCGATCGCCTGCTCCACTCTGTTGACAAAGAGCTGACCCTGGATACTCATCTTTTCAAGCAACTTTAAGATCAGGCTGTCATCCTGTGTGAGCAGCGCGTAGAGCAGATGCTCCTGCGCCAGCTCCTGATTGCCGTTGTCCGCGGCGATCTTCTCACAGTTCTGGACAGCCTGTAATGAATTCTGCGTAAATTTATTGATATTCATGGCTATTCCCTCCTTCATATCACTGCATAAAAAGCCCGGAAAATCTGTCACTGCTTTTCAGCATACAGAGAAACACGATGGATTTTCGTGTTCTAGTAGTAATATAGCAAGTGTTGTTAGCCATGTCAAGACTCGAGTGCTAATTTATATTTTGTTAATTATTTCTTACAACCTCCAGCGCCTTTTCCAGCTGATTATCCGCCTCCGGATGCTCCGCGTCATACTCATACTCCACTTCCACATCCGGCTCAACGCCCGTTCCGTTTATGCTCCTTCCGCTGGGAGTGTAATATTCCGCGATCGTCACCTTCAGGTAAGTGCCGTCCCCCAGATCCATCAGCTGCTGGACAACGCCCTTCCCGTAAGTCGTCATCCCCACGATCTGCCCGATGCCGTAATCCTGGATGGCGCCGCTGAAGATTTCCGATGCGCTGGCGCTGTACTGGTTCACCAGGACTGCCAGAGGCTTCGTAAATTCATGAGTCCCATCACAGGTGATCTCGTCCGTATTTCCGTACTTATCCTTCGTAGAGACGATCGTCCCCTCCGGGAGAAGGAGCTTCAGCATATCAGTAACTGTAGAAAGATTCCCGCCCGGATTATTCCTCAGGTCGATCACAAGCCCCTGCATGCCCTGTGCCTCCAGGTCCTCCAAAGCTTCCTTAAACTGGTCGTACGTCACGTTATCGAATTCACTGACCGCGATATAGCCTGTCTGCCCGTCCTTCATCTCATACTCGACTGTCCGGACTTCTATGATATCCCGGGTGGCTGTCGTCTCGATCTCCCCGCCGTCACGGAGGATATGGAGAGTCACATCCGTCCCCTTTTCGCCTTTGATCCAGGAGACCACAGTATCCAGGTCAACCCCTGCGGTTTCTTTATCATCCACCTGGTACAGGACATCCCCCTCGCGGATCCCTGCCCTGTCCGCCGGGGAATCCTTGTATACATTCACGATCGTGATCTCGCCGCTGTCAACATTCATTGACATCGTAGCGCCGATGCCGGAAAACTCTCCGCTGGTCGTCTCCAGGAGAGCCTGTGTTTCCTCTTTATCATAATACTCTGTATACGGATCGCCCAGCGCACTGGCATATCCCGAATAGATCCCATCTATCAGCGCATCCTCATCGATCTCGTCTTCATACAGGTAATATCTCTCGATCAGGCCGCTTATCTGGTCCAGCTTATCCTCCACGTCACGCTCGGATATTTCCCCGGATGTGAAATCTCCTCTGACCGTCCTTCCGCTGATCTGCCAGACACACCAGATCCCGGCAAGGACAAATACTGCCGCCAGGAATCCGGCAAATACACCCAGCCAGAATCTCCTTGTCTGTGATTTCTTTTCTGTTTCCCAATCCATAGCTCACTCTCTCCATTTTCTCTTTTTTCCGTCCGTACCCGGACTATAAGAAAGGACAAAGCAGAACACTCCTTCCGCTTTGTCCTCCCTCGTTCTATTCTCCGCCGCAGTCCGCCATGCCTTGACGTCCGCGCAGGATATACATCCGTGTATCCATATGCCGCCATGTCTCCATGCGCTGCTATGTATCACATATACAGATCCGGATTTACCGCAACCCCGTTCAGCTCTACCTGGAAATGGAGATGGTTCCCGGTGGAATATCCGGTCGTGCCGACCGCTCCGATCTGCTGTCCCTTCTCTACATACTGCCCGGCAGTCACGCATAATGCGCTGTGATGCATGTACTTTGTGACCAGCCCGTTGCCATGGTCAATGACCACCCAGTTGCCGGCGCTGCTGCTCCAGCCCGCGATCGTGACCCGCCCGGCTGCCGCCGCATACGTTGGCGTACCCGCATCGGCCGCATAATCGTGTCCTTTATGAGGTACCGGGTCGAAATCCCTCACCTCACCGAAATAACTGGACTGATACCTGTAGCCCGGACAAGGATGGGTGAAAAATCCGTTCCCGCTGACCACATTCGGCCCGCCCTGGATCCAGTTCGTACCGCTCTGCATCTCCTGCTGGACTCTCGCCTCTTCCTCGGCCTGTGCCTTAAGCTGTGCGAGAAGAGCAGCATTTTCATCGATCTTATCCTGGATCTCCGCAAGCTCCGTCTCATTGCTGTCGATCAGCGTCTGCACTTCTTCCTGCTGCGTGATCAGATCCGTCTGGAGTGTACTCAGTTCCTCATACTCCGCCTGGATCTCTTCTTCTTTTTCCTCTACCTCTTCCACTGTATCCTGATACCGGATCAGCTCATTTCTGTCATATTCGGAAATCTGGGAAACATACTCCGCTTTATTGAGGAAGTCCCCCATATTTTCGCTCTCCATGAGAACCTCGAACAGCTGGTTGCCGCCGCTCTCGTACATGTACTTGATGCGCACTTTCATGCTCTCATACTGATTGCTCGCATCAATCTGCGCCTGGGCAAGCTCATTCTCAACTTCCTCGACCTCTGCCTTCTTCTCATCCAGCTTTGCCTTCGTGTCCTCCATATTTTTGATAATGGAATCCAGCTTTTCCGCCAGCGATGCCTTTTCAGCCTCAGCGGCGTCTTTCTGGTCTTCCAGCTCATCCGCCTTCTGCTGCGCATCATTCAGAGTAACGGCATTGACATTAAGTGCCAGCCCCGCTGTCAGGACAGCCGCCATTGCCAGTCCTCCCAGTCTCCTCATTCGTCTTTTCATAGCAGAGTATCCTCCTAAATCACTATACTTTCAGGTGCTTGCGCACGGTGAAGAAACTTCCCAGGAAACCAATCCCGATTCCCATCACCAGTCCGATCGGGAGAAGGATCTGGTACACTGTACCCACCGGCAGGAAATCAATGATATTCTGCAGGATACTGAATTTCTCCATAATATACTCTACTGCCTTATCATACAGGAAGTACAGCAGCACAAGCGGTATCGCCGCACCGAATACACCGATGATCAGACCTTCGATCACGAACGGCGACCGCACCACAAAGTCTTTTGCTCCAATGTACTTCATGATCGCGATCTCTTCTTTCCGGACAGTGATACCCATGGTAACCGTATTGCTGATCAGGAAGATAGACACCCCAAACAGAATGATAATGATCGCGATCGACACGACCGCCACAAGAGTATTCACACTGGACAGCGTGTTCGCCACCACATCGGAGCGGTTGACCTCCCTGACTCCGTCAAGTTTCTGAGCGAATTCCACGAGTTCTTTCTGTGTCGCGGAGAGAGAACGGCTTCTCGCGAGAAGACTCTGGTTATCATCCATCGTCTTCATATATACTTCATAGTTGTCAGAGCTTGCCAGCGGGTTATCATCCTTGAACCCTTCCGCAAGTTCCGGGTTGTCCCCGAAATACTGTTTCTGGAATTCTTCCCACGCCTCATCAGCCGAAACATATACTACGTCCGACACACCTTCGTGGTCTTCCAGCTCTTCTCCGATCTTCTTCTTCTGTGCATCCGTGGCATCCTCATCGAAAAATACGGTGATCGCCACGCCTTCCTCTGCGGTCCTGATAATGTACTGAAAGTTTACAAGGATCGAGAAAAATAAACCAAACAGGAAGATACAAGCTGACATCGTCGCAATGGATGCGAGAGAAAACATCTTGTTCCTCCAGATATTCTTGACGCCCTGTTTTCCGACGTATCCTACTGTACTAATCCTCAT
>DWUV01000201.1 GCA_019120595.1 Candidatus Mediterraneibacter tabaqchaliae
TTTCTGTCCGCGTAAGCCGCGAGCGCCTTTTCTTTCGTCTCCTTATAAGAGTCAAAATCAAGCAGCGTCATGAACCAGTCTTTGTTGATGAGCTCATTTTTCAGCCTTGTCAGATTCTCCTCGCAGCCCACCTCCAGCATCTCCTCGCTGGTGATAAAATCAATGGCAGCCCTGATCGCCGGATTCTCTTCATAGTAAGTCCTTGCCACATAGTCCGCCTTCGCATAGTGCCCGATGACCTCATCGCTGGATGCCCCGAATACGAAGATATTGTCATCGCCCACAGCTTCGTGGATCTCTACGTTCGCGCCGTCCTCTGTGCCCAGGGTCACCGCGCCGTTGAGCATGAACTTCATGTTGCCCGTGCCGCTCGCCTCTTTGGATGCAAGGGAGATCTGCTCGGAGATATCGCACGCCGGGATCAGTTTCCCTGCTTTTGTCACATTGTAGTTCTCTACCATGACCACCTTCAGGTACGGGCTCACCTCCGGGTCATTGTTGATGATCTCCTGAAGGCAGAGGATCAGATGGATGATATCTTTGGCGATCACGTACGCGGGAGCAGCCTTTGCCCCGAAGATCGCTGTCACCGGCGCTGAGGGAATCTTCCCTGCTTTGATCTCCAGATATTTGTCGATGATATACAGGGCATTGAGCTGCTGGCGCTTGTACTCATGGAGACGCTTCACCTGGATATCAAAGATCGTGTCAGGGCTGATCTCGATCCCCTGCGTCTCCTTCAGGTAAGCGGCAAGTTCTTCTTTATTTCTGTGCTTGATCTCAAGGAGCCGGTCCAGGACTTTATCGTCGTCTTTGAATGCAAGCAGCTTCCTGAGTTCATCCGCGTCCTTTTTATATCCCTCCCCGATCGTCTCGTCCAGGAATCCGGCGAGGCGCGGATTGCAGTGCAGCAGCCACCGACGGAATGTAATGCCGTTTGTCTTATTATTGAACTTCTCCGGATAGATCCTGTAGAAATTGTTCAGCTCGGAATTTTTCAGGATCTCCGTGTGCAGCGCAGCGACGCCGTTGACGCTGAATCCATAGTGGATGTCAATATGCGCCATGTGCACGGTATCATTCCGGTCAATGATAGCAACGCTCTCGTCCTCAAATTTTCTCCTCACCTTGTCGTCCAGGATCTCAATGATCGGCACAAGCTGCGGAACTACTTTCTTAAGATAAGACACCGGCCATTTCTCCAGGGCTTCCGCAAGGATGGTGTGGTTTGTGTAAGCGCATGTCTTCGCCACCACGTTTACCGCGTCATCCATATCCATTCCCCGCTCTGTGAGCAGACGGATCAGTTCCGGGATCACCATGGTCGGATGGGTGTCATTGATCTGGATCACCGCGTAATCCGGCAGGTCATACAGCGTACAGCCCTTTGCCTCGCACTCGTCCAGGATAAGCTGCGCGCCCGCGCTGACCATGAAATACTGCTGGTAGATACGCAGGAGCCTTCCCTGCTCGTCGCTGTCATCCGGGTAGAGGAAGAGCGTCAGGTTCTTCCGGATATCCTCTTTGTCAAACTCGATCCCGTCGTGTACGATCGTCTCATCCACAGAGTCAAGGTCAAACAGATGCAGCTTATTTGTCTTGTTGTTATATCCTGTCACCTCGATGTCATACATCCGGGCATTCACTTTCAGCCCCTTAAACTCCACCGGGTAAATGACGTCTGTCTTTTTCAGCCAGGACTTCTCCCCGATCCACGGGTTCGGTGTCTCCTTCTGGAGATGGGATTCAAACTCCTGTTTAAAAAGTCCCAGATGATAATTCAGTCCGATCCCGTCTCCTGCGAGTCCCAGCGTCGCGATCGAATCAAGGAAACATGCGGCAAGCCTTCCCAGCCCTCCGTTTCCGAGAGACGGCTCTGCCTCCGCTTCCTCGATCTCACAGATATCTTTTCCGTTCTTTTCCAGCATCTCCTTCACTTCCTGGTAGATGCCCAGGTTGATCATATTGTTGGAGAGCAGCTTCCCGATCAGGAACTCTGCTGAAATATAATAGAGTTTCTTCTTATTGTCTGTGCGCTCCTTCTCCGCCGCCATATCCTGTACGATGGTAAGAAGCCCGTTATAGATTTCCTCATTGGAAGCCTGGGAAACCGTCTTTCCCAGATACGCCTCTAATCTTTCCTGAATCTTCATGATAATCTCCTTTCGAAATATCCTGTGAAATCCTGCCCGCCGCATCCCGCGCGGACTGCAAACTATGTTGTTACTGTTCACACCTAACCGCCGCCCGCATGCGCACTCGTCGCGCTAACGCGCTCCAGTTCCGCACTTCGTGCTAAGACTGCTTATGAGGGCGGCGGTTACGAGTTCCACTCGCACTCATGGATAGGAAGCTGCCTCTTACATGCCAGCATGACGCTGCAGTTTCCTATCCATGAATACGGTGTGAACAGTAACCTTTATTTAGCAGTATAATATGTTTTCTCAAATATTTCTTGCAATATCATTTCTTTTCATTGTACAATACTATCAAAGCGAGGTTGATCTTATGAATATCAGTGAATACCAGAATTACCATGAGACGAAATCCCACACTGCTGCGGATTTCCCCTACAACACCTATCTCTGCTCCATCCCGCGCGACTTCCCGGGAGTGCCCCTGCACTGGCACTCTGAAGTGGAGCTCATCGTCATTAAAAAAGGCAGGGGCGTCGTATCCTCTGACTTTCAGAAGCGCACGGTCACGTCCGGCGATATCATCGTCATCCGCCCCGGGCAGCTCCACTCCATCGAGCAGTACGCCGGTCATGTCATGGAATACGAAAATATCATTTTCAAGCCTGACCTGCTCATATCCGGGAGCGATGACCTGTGCGCCGCGAAATTTATCACGCCGTTTATGGAGGGAAAACTTCCTTCCGAACCTTACCTGACCCCGGCGCTCTCCTGGTATCAGCCGGCTTCTGAGTGCATCCGCGAGATCGACCTTCTCTGTGCGACCCGCCCGGAAGGTTACCAGCTCGCGGTAAAGGGGCATTTGTTTTTATTCTTTTTCCTGCTCATCTCCAATAGACAGAAAAAAGAGACTGCGCCTGCCCCGCAGACAAAGTCTCTGGAAAAGATGAAGACCATCCTGAAATATGTAGAAGAGCATTACGCCGACCATATCACGATCGATGATATGGCAGCGCTCACCTATTACAGCAAGTCTCATTTTATGAAGTTTTTCAAATCCCATATGGGAGCCGGCTTTATCGAGTATCTGAATGATTACCGCCTCACAATGTCAGAGCGCCTGCTCCGTTCATCCGATGATCCTGTCACAGAGGTCGCCGAAAAGTGCGGTTTTGACAATCTCTCTTATTTTAACCGCATTTTCAAAAGGAAATACGGGCAGTCGCCGGGAAGATGGAGGCAGACCACGCCGGAAAGCCAGTGAGCGTGCTGTTTCCCGCCTCATTGAGCGTACTATTTCCCGAACCCGCAGTTCGGGAATGTGCACACCGGGCAGTTCAGGCACAGCCCGCCCTCGCCCAGCACAGAGAAATCTTCCGCGCACAGCTTCTCCCCCGCCGCGATCCGAGGGAGCACAAGGTCAAAGATCGTACGCTTTGCATACATCACGCACCCCGGCAGCCCCATAACAGGAATGCATGTTTCTCCATTGTCCCCGCGATGATACGCCAGCATGAACATTGCCCCCGGCAGCACCGGTGCGCCGTATGTGATGACCTCGTCCGACGCATTGCGGATGGCGAGAGGGGTCCTGTCGTCCGGGTCCACGCTCATCCCTCCGGTGCACACGACCAGATCAGCGCCTTTTTCGATCCAATCTCTGATGGCGTCCTCCACAATCTCCGGCCTGTCGTCACACAGGGTATTCCCCAGCACTTCCACATTATATTCTTCCAGCTTTTCCTTCACCACAGGTGTGAATCTATCTTCGATCCGCCCGTGGTAAACCTCGCTCCCGGTCGTCACGATCCCGGCTTTCATCTCCCGGAAGGGACGCAGGCGGAAGACAGGCTCATCCCCGCAGATCTCTTTCACACGGTCCATCTTCTCTTCTTCGATGACCAGAGGCACGACGCGCATCCCAGCGATCTTATCCCCCTTTTTCACAGGGAAATCTCCGTGGCGCGAGGCGATCACCATCTGCCCCATCCCGTTCACCGCGTTTAATTTTTTTCTGTCGATCTTTAAAAGCCCGTCCGCTTCCGCGGTCAGCTCGATCTTTCCCTCTTTCGGTTCCGACGCGCCCATATGCTCCCCCTGGCAGACCTGCCGGAGGATCTCCGCCGCGTCATTCTCGTGGAGCATCCCCTCCTGCTTCTCCCACACATAGAGATGCTCCTTCCCCACAGAGAGAAGTACAGGGATATCCTCTTCGGTCACTACATGTCCTTTCCGGAATACCGCGTCCTTGACCACGCCCGGTATGATCTGGGTGATGTCATGGCACAGCACGCTTCCGACCGCATCTTCTGTCCTGATCAGTTTCATCTGTCTTCCCCTCCGTTCCGTCTGCCCGTGATCCTGCACAGGCTGTTTCCCTGCTGTCTCCGTTCTGTCTTTTTTCTCCTGAGCCTCATATCTTCTCTATATCTCTATCTCATCCAGCTCTTTCATCCAGACTGCGGCGCAGGCGTCGCTTGGCATCCTCCAGTCCCCTCTGGGCGAGAGCGCCACTGTCCCCACCTTCGGTCCGTCCGGAAGGCAGGAGCGCTTAAACTGCTGGGAGAAAAATCTCCGGCAGAATGTTTTCAGCCACTTTAGGATCACTTCGCCGTCATAATCTCCTTCAAACGCTCTCTTCGCGAGCCGGAAGATCTTTGCCGGCTCATATCCGAAGCGCAGCATATAATAAAGGAAGAAGTCGTGCAGCTCATATGGCCCCACAAGGTCTTCTGTCCTCTGCGCGATATCCCCGTCCTTTGGCGGCAGCAGCTCCGGGCTCACCGGAGTGTCCAGCACGTCATAGAGCACACTTTTCAGCTCCTGGTCTTTCGTCTCATCCGCCGCGTATTTTACAAGATGGCGCACCAGCGTCTTCGGCACGGACGCATTGACGCCGTACATGGACATATGGTCCCCGTTGTAAGTCGCCCAGCCGAGCGCAAGCTCTGACATATCCCCGGTCCCGATCACCATGCCGCCTGTCCGGTTCGCGATGTCCATCAGCACCTGGGTACGCTCCCTGGCCTGCGAATTCTCATAAGTCACATCATGTTCCTCCGGATCCTGGCCGATATCCCGGAAATGTACATTCACCGCTTCTGCGATTGGCACTTCTCTGAGTGTTGCCCCTGTCTTTTTCGACATCTCGCAGGCATTCTGATACGTGCGGTCCGTTGTCCCGAAGCAGGGCATGGTCACTGCGATGATATCCTTCTTGTCTCTTCCGAGCATGTCAAAGGCACGGGCCGTCACCAGGAGCGCCAGGGTAGAGTCAAGCCCCCCTGAGATCCCCACGACCGCAGTCTTTGAATTTGTATGCGCCAGACGCTTTTTCAGCCCCATCGCCTGGATCGTCAGTATTTCCTCGCACCGCTCTGCCCGCGCATTCTCATCAGACGGCACGAACGGCATCTTCGGGAACACCCTTGTCAATCCCACATCTTCCTTTTCCATTTCCACGGTAAACGGCACGCGCATGAGCGTCCCATCCGGGTCAGCCTGGAAGGTCGTATTCTTCCGCCGCTCGCTGATGATGCGCTTCAGGTCAAACTCAGAATAAATGATCTCATTTTTATATCTCGCCGCTTCTTTGAGGACTGCTCCGTTCTCTGCGATGATATTGTGCCCGCCGAACACAACGTCCGTGGTCGATTCCCCTTCCCCGGCATTGGCGTACACATACCCCGCGATCAGCCTTGCGGACTGCCCGGCGATCAGCTCCCTGCGGTAAGTGTCCTTTCCGATCGTCTCATCGCTGGCAGAACAGTTCACGATCACAGTCGCTCCCTCGATCGCCGCCTGTATGCTGGGCGGCACAGGGGACCACACATCCTCGCAGATCTCCGCGGACACGATCAGGTCTTCCACGCCGGAAGCCTCGAACAGGATCTGCGGCCCAAAAGGCACCTGCTCCCCCTCGAACAGGATATACCCTGCCTGATCCGGTCCCGGCGTAAACTGCCTCATCTCATAGAACTCCGCATAGTTCGGGAGAAATGTCTTTGTCGTAAATCCGAGGATCTCTCCCCGGTTCAGCGCCGCCGCGGTATTGTAAAGCTTCCCTCTTACAGCCAGCGGCATTCCCACAAATGCGAGGATATCTTTGTCCTCCGTGTATTTTGCGATATGCAGCAGCGCCCTGCGCGCCGCCTCGAGGAGTGCATCCTGGGTAAAAAGATCCCCGCATGTATATCCGGTGATGCAGAGCTCCGGGAATACGATGATCTTTGCTTTCCTTTCGCATGCCTCTCCGATCGCCCTGCATATATTCTCTGTATTGTATCCCACATCAGCCACCCGGATGTCCGGCGTAGCTGCCGCCACTTTTACGAATCCGTGTCTCATCTTCTCTCCACCTTCCCGCCCGGGCAGCTGTTTTCTCCCGGACCGTCTTCCTGCTTACTGGTCTGCGTTTGCCGCTCTGAATCTCCTATCTGCTTTTCTTCAGCAGCTCTTTTAATTCATCCACTGTATAGTTGTATGCTGTATTGCAGAAATGACATTTCACTTCAATATCTTTTCCGTCATCGATCATGGACTGGATATCCTTCTTCCCGATGCTGATGATCGCTTTCTCGATCCGTTCTTTCGAACAGTTGCAGTAAAACCGTGCCGGCATGGTATCCGTGATCTCCATATCCAGGCCTTCCAGCACCTGCGAGAGCATCTCCTCCGGAGTGTGCCCGTTGTCCAGCATGGAAGTCACGGACCGAATGTTCCGGATATTCTCTTCCAGCTTATTGAGCACCTCATCCTCGATAAACGGCATCACCTGTACGATAAAGCCGCCCGCGCAGCGCACGGTATTATTCTTCTCCATGAGCACGCCCAGTCCCACAGATGACGGCACCTGCTCTGACGTGGCAAAATAATATGTCAGGTCCTCCGCGATCTCCCCGGTCTGGAGGATCGTCTGCCCGGAATAAGGCTCTTTGAGCCCCATGTCCTTGATCACGGTCATCACGCCCTGTCCGAGCGCCCCGCCCACATCCAGCTTTCCATTCTTCGGCGGGAGGATCACTTCCGGGTCATGGACATATCCTTTCACATTTCCCTGGCTGTCCGCTGTCACCGTCAGCCCGCCGATCGGCCCCGAGCATTTGATCTGGATCGTCAGCATGTCTGTGGCATTCTTCATCATACTGCCCATCATCACCCCGCCGGTCAGAAGCCGTCCGAGCGCTGCTGTCGCCACAGGACTGGTCCCGTGACGCTGCCGCGCCTCCTCCACAAGCTCCGTGGTCACTGCCGCAAACGCGCGGATCTGCGTATTTGCCGCCGCTGCTCTTACAATATAATCTCCCATCTTTCCCAATCTCCTGTCATCAAACTTTTTTCTTTTGCTCAATTTATACTTCTCGGGCTACCTGTGCCAACCCGCTTTCTCCGGCTTCCTGTGCCGGTCCGCTCTCCTCGGGCGGACATTTCCCGCACTCCCGGGCGATCACACAGATCCTCTCGCTCTTTTCCCATGCCGCTTCCCCTGTATCCATATCATACGCAGCCTGGAAAACAAGCCCCGCACTGCTTAGCAGTTCCCGGATCTCCTCCAGAGTATACCCTCTCTGGAAATGGGTCTCTCTGTATTTCCGGTACAGAGCGCCGTTATCATCCGATCCTTCCCTGATAAAAAGTGTCAGGTCATATTCATTGATCTTCTCCTCTTCGTAATAACAGTTATCCCATATAAAGCTGCAGTCCCCACGCTCCTCCGCGATCGTGCAGTCCCCCATCACTTCCCGGTATTTGTATTCTGTATTAAAATCAAAAAGAAAGATCCCGCCGGGATCAAGATAATTATTGACCAGACGGAACACTTCGGCAAGTTCCTCCGGCTCAGTGATATAATTCACAGAGTCGCACACACTCACCACTGCCCGGACCGTTCCGTACAGTTCAAATTCCCTCATATCCTGGAGGAGATAGAGGATGTCATGCCCGGACGCAAACCGCTTCTCCATCGCAAGCTCAAGCATATCCCCGGAATTGTCCACCCCGATCATATCATACCCATATCCTGCGAGGATTTCTGTCATCGTCCCCGTGCCGCATCCGAGATCCAGGACGAGCCCGTCCTTCATGCCATATCTGCAAAGCAGGCTGTGTATATATCCACCCCACTCCTCGTAGGGGACATTGTCCATAAACGTGTCGTACACCGACGCAAAACTGGTGTAAGCTTCCATGTGCAAAACCTCCCGTAAATAGAAGTGTAACACATTTTTCTCCTCTTGACACTATAAAATCTGTATTTGTGGGGGAGCCGGACGATTGGTGAAACGTCCGAAAACCATCGGTTTGATGCAGGACGTTTTCGCGGCGGATGGGGATATGGCTCAGGTTCCGGCTCCGTAATCTGGGAAAGACGTAAAAGGGAGAAAGCATGG
>DWUV01000202.1 GCA_019120595.1 Candidatus Mediterraneibacter tabaqchaliae
AATACTGGGTGCACTATACTGTGGACTGCCTGCGCATGCTCGTGACCGGACAGGCGGGGCTTCAGGATCTGTCCGGACCGGTGGGGATCGTGAACGTGGTAAACGACGTGTATGAAACAGCGGCTCCGGCAGGAATGGCGGCGATCGCCCTGAGCATGCTGAACTTCGGGACTCTCCTGACCGCGAACCTGGGGATCATGAATCTCCTGCCGCTTCCGGCGCTGGACGGCGGTCGGCTCGTGTTCCTGATCATCGAGGCGGTCCGGAAGAAGAGAGTGCCGCCGGAGAAGGAAGGAATGGTGCATTTCGCAGGATTTGCGGCGTTGATGATCCTGATGGTGGTTGTAATGTATAATGATATTATGAAATTGTTCTGAAAATAGAAAGAATGGTGGAGAGACGGCTGCATTGATCGAATGCGGCTGTCTCTTTAACTATGAGCGGATAGTAATAAAACATTTTTTGAAAGGGACAAGACGATGGAAAGTAAGACGGCTATAAATTTTTTGTTATATAGTTTGGCTGGAGTTACATTAGAAAGTGATAAGAAAACTATTGTGGAACGAGCGTCAAAAAGAGCGTTCAGGGATGCATCCAGCCATGTTTTGTCGATAAAAGAGGATATGAAAGAAGAATTAATAGATGAGGGAATAACTACTTTGAGGGATAGTATAATAGAAGGTCTTGGAGATTCTGAGAAGGACGAAAATTATGATAAATGGCACGGAAAACTTTGTACAGAATTAAAAAATATTTATAAAGATAAAACGGCAGATGAACGAAAATTTACATATGGGATCGCGCAAAAGTGGGTTAATATGACAATGAAATATTTGACTGTTTTCTATTGCGTTTTTATCCAGGAGAACCCTGTCTCGGATTTCTGCCAATTTTATAGGGTGATTGCTGAAAGATATGAAAAGTATTTTCACGCTCCGGTAGACAGAAATATATTGAAAGAAGTAAAAAAGGAAATAAGAGGAGAAAAAGAGTATTTAAAAACAAAGAATTCAGCTTGGAGCAAGTGGGATGCAGATGAGGAAGAATGGAAAAATGAAAAAGATATATATCATATATTTGAAGGAGAGTTAAAAGAATTGATAAAAGAGAAAGAATCTTTGCTCGAATGGGAAATGACAGCGTGGATCAGTGCGCAGGAAACAGAAAAGTAGTGTGTTCTAAATCTTTCGTTCCCATTATATAATTAAAAAGATCACAGATCAGATTCGGGAGATGTAAATGGCACATATAAGAGCAATGCAGGAAGCGTCAGAGAAAGGGAAACTTCAGATCAACGTCACCTCTACCGTGGACGGACGTCCCATAGCGGACGCCAGTATATCCATATCTTATACCGGCGTCCCTGAGAATATGCTGGAACGTGTAGAGACCGATCCTTCCGGGCAGACAGAGGTCCTGGAGCTTGATGCCCCGCCCGAGGAATGGAGCCTGGATCCGGATAATGAAAGGCAGCCATACTCGGAGTACACTCTGGATATCAGCGCTCCGGGATTCGAGCCGGTGAGTATCGCCGGGGCAGAGATACTGGCAAATGTAAAAGCCATACAGAACGTCAGGATGAGACCGAGCGATGTGGGCAGGGAAGAGGAAGAAGTATTCGTCATCCCTGCCCATACTTTGTATGCGGAGTATCCGCCGAAGATCGCGGAAGATGAGATCAAACCCGTAAATGAGACCGGGGAGATCGTCTTAAGCCGGGTGGTCGTGCCGGAATACATCGTGGTGCATGACGGTTCGCCCCGCGATACGACAGCCATGGATTATTATGTCAAATATAAAGACTATATCAAGAATGTGGCGTCCAGCGAGATTTACGCGACATGGCCTGCGAATACCATACGGGCGAACGTGCTTGCCATCATGTCGTTTACTCTGAACCGGGTGTATACGGAGTGGTACCGGAACCGGGGATATGACTTTACGATCACTTCTTCGACAGCTTTTGACCACAAATGGATCCCGGGACGCAATATCTATGATACAATATCCGTGATCGTGGATGAGCTGTTTGCGGATTATCTTTCAAGGCCGAATGTGCGGCAGCCCATCCTGACCCAGTACTGCGACGGCAGGCGGGTGACATGCCCGGACTGGATGACACAGTGGGGGTCAAAAGAACTGGGCGACCAGGGATACTCGCCGATCGAGATCCTCCGGTATTTCTACGGAGATGACATATACATTAACACCGCGGAAGAGATCTCAGGCATACCGGCATCCTGGCCGGGATATACTCTGGAGGAGGGATCCAGCGGGGAAAAGGTCCGGCAGATGCAGGAACAGCTCAACGTGATCGCCGGGGCGTATCCCGCCCTGCCGAAGATCACTGCTGACGGGATCTTTGGGCCTGCGACGGAACAGGCGGTGAGAGAGTTCCAGTCTGTTTTCGGGCTTCCGGTGACAGGAAAAGTGGATTATCCTACATGGTATAAGATTTCCGAGATCTATGTCGGAGTGTCCAGGATCGCGGAGCTTACCTGAGAACGGATCGGATATAGGAGGAACAGCCCTTTGAGACTGGCAGAGAGAGGAGAGACATGGCTGACAGAAGAAGGAGACGGAGAAGAAAACGGACAGGGGCAGCAGGATGCCTCTGTGCCCTGGCGCTCCTTACGGGAGTGGGAGCCCTGGCGTCGTACGCAGTGCCCTGGGCGGGAGCGGAGCTTGGCGGGATGTTAAAGAGAGCAGCTGGAAAAGCGGTGGAGGAGACAGTGAATGCAGTCTCAGAGCAGGGGGCAGATTTCCCGGAACTTACTGTGACCATCGAGGAAGTAGAGGGTGATTTCTATTACCAGCAGCTCACAGAGGAGGAGCAGACGGTTTACAGAGAACTGCTCCAGGGGGTGCAGGATATGGAAGAATGTATCCTGCTCCATGCGGGGCGGGAAGACCACCCGGAAAAAGTGTATGAGTATCTCCTGTATGACCGGGCGGAACTGTTCTGGTGCGACGGCAGTTCAAAAATGACGGTCTATGACAGTTATACCGAATTTTATCCGGGTTATTCCTGTACGGAGGAGATCCGAAGCCACAGGCAGGCAGAGATCGATGCCGCGGCGGGGGAATGCCTGTCGGGCGTGGATGCGGGGGCATCGGAATATGACAGGATCAAATACGTATTTGAGTATATCGTAAATACGGTTGACTATGATGAAAACGCTCCGGATAACCAGAATATCTACAGCGCCCTCGTGGGAAAACGTTCCGTCTGCGCCGGGTATTCAAGGGCGGCCCAGTATCTTCTGGGCAGGCTGGGGATCAGGACGATCTATGTGGTCGGCACTGTCGAAGGACAGGGCGCCCATGCATGGAACATCGTCAGCTGCGGCGGGGAGTATTACCAGATGGATGTGACCTTCGGGGATCCGGTCTTTTATTCCGCGGAGAGTGGGGAAAGGCTGCCGGAGAATGTGATCAATTATGACTACCTGTGCTGTACGGATGCAGAGATCTCAGTGGATCATGTACAGAACGGCGAAGTCATGTACCCGGCATGCAGCCAGGATGACCTGAATTATTACCGTCTGGAGGGGACGTATTATGACGCTTACGATCCTCAGCTCCTGCTGAATGCGATGAACGAGAGCATCTATGCAGGGGAGCCGATGTTTGTGTGTAAATTTTCGGATGGGGATGTGTATGAGCAGGCGCGGGACGGGATGGTCAGCGACCTGTTTCCGAGGGCTGCGCAGAATCTTGCAGGCGCGTACGGGCTTTCAAGCGTGAAATATACGTATATTAAAGATGACACGCATTTTAAAATGACAGTGTTCTGGGATTATGAGTAATATTTCTGAATATTTAGAAGTATTCGTGAAATATTTGGATGTATTTATTGGTTGAAATATAGCCTCAGTTGTAGTATAATCTTTACAATTTGAGAACGAGGGCGCTCTGGATCAAAAGACTCCAAGAGTGCCTTTGCTATGTAACGGCACAGCCGGAAAAGGCTGGTTTTCAGATTGCTGGCTATTGATCTATACGAAGGGAAAGGGTGAACAGATGAAGGCGTTTCTAATATTAGAAGACGGTACAGTATTTACAGGGACGAGTATCGGCTCGACGCGTGACTGTATCAGCGAGATTGTTTTTAATACTTCTATGACAGGTTATCTGGAGGTGCTGACAGATCCGTCCTACGCGGGACAGGCGGTCGTGATGACCTATCCTCTGATCGGCAACTACGGGATCACGCCGGACATGGAGTCAAGGAAGGCATGGCCGGACGGATATATCGTGAGAGAACTGTCCAGGATGCCCAGCAATTTCCGCTGTGAAGGCGCGATCCAGGAGTTCCTTGAAGAACAGGATATCCCGGGGATCGCGGGGATCGATACCCGCGCGCTGACAAAGATCCTGAGGGAGAAGGGTACCATGAACGGCATGATCACTACAAATGAGGATTATGATCTGGATGAGATCCTGCCGAAGCTGAAGGCATACACAGTGGGGGATGTTGTCTCCAAAGTGACATGCGAAGAGAAATATGTCCTCGAAGGAACCGGGAAGAAAGTCGCACTCCTTGACCTTGGCGCAAAGAATAATATCGCGAAATCTTTAAATCAACGTGGCTGCGAAGTGACTGTATATCCGGCCCACACAACCGCGGAAGAGATCATTTCATCCAATCCTGACGGTATCATGCTCTCCAACGGACCCGGGGATCCGGCGGACTGCACATCCATTATCAAAGAAATCAGAAAACTCTACAATACAGACATTCCGATCTTCGCCATCTGTCTCGGACATCAGCTTATGGCGCTTGCTACGGGTGCGTCCACGCACAAGCTGAAATACGGACACCGCGGCGGGAACCATCCGGTCAAGGACTTAAAGACCGGCAGGGTATATATCTCATCCCAGAACCACGGCTATGTGGTGGATGAGGAGAGCATCGATCCGGCAGTGGCTGTGCCGGCGTTCAGGAATGTAAACGACGGGACCAACGAGGGGCTTGCCTATGTGGGCAAGAACATTTTCACCGTGCAGTTCCATCCGGAGGCATGCCCGGGACCGCAGGATTCCGGATACCTGTTTGACAGATTCATTGAGATGATGGGAGGAGCGAGATAATGCCAAGAGATTTGAGTATAAAGAAAGTACTGGTCATCGGTTCCGGTCCGATCGTCATCGGGCAGGCAGCAGAGTTCGACTACGCCGGGACACAGGCGTGCCGTTCCCTGAAGGAGGAAGGGCTTGAGGTCGTTCTTTTGAACTCCAACCCGGCGACCATCATGACGGATAAGGACATCGCGGACCGCGTCTATATCGAGCCGCTGACCGTAGAGGTGGTAGAGCAGCTCATCTTAAAGGAGAAGCCGGACAGTGTGCTCCCGACCCTGGGAGGACAGGCAGGACTGAATCTTGCCATGGAGCTGGAGGAGGCTGGCTTCCTGAAGGCAAACGGTGTGCGTCTCATCGGGACCACATCCGAGACGATCAAGAAGGCGGAGGACCGTCTGGAGTTCAAGGCGACCATGGAGAAGATCGGCGAGCCGGTGGCAGCGTCCCTTGTCGTGGAAAATGTGGACGACGGCCTTGCGTTCGCGAACAAGATCGGCTACCCGGTCGTGCTCCGTCCGGCGTACACCCTGGGAGGAAGCGGCGGCGGTATCGCCCATGATTCCCATCAGCTGGTAGAGATCCTGGAGAACGGCCTGAGGCTTTCCCGCGTGGGCCAGGTGCTCGTAGAGCGCTGCATCGCGGGATGGAAAGAGATCGAGTACGAGGTGATGCGTGACAGCGCAGGCAACTGCATCACAGTTTGTAATATGGAGAACATCGACCCCGTGGGCGTGCACACAGGAGACTCCATCGTTGTGGCTCCGTCCCAGACGCTGGGCGACAAGGAATACCAGATGCTCCGTACTTCCGCACTGAACATTATCAGCGAGCTGAATATCACCGGCGGATGTAACGTGCAGTATGCGCTGAACCCGGATTCTTTCGAGTACTGCGTAATCGAGGTAAATCCCCGTGTGAGCCGTT
>DWUV01000203.1 GCA_019120595.1 Candidatus Mediterraneibacter tabaqchaliae
GTATATTCCTTTCCATAGAAATTCGCGACCATGACCAGTTCATGCCCTTCGTATGTCCTGCGGTAAGCGAACACAGACGGGTCATTCTCCGCCAGAGGCTCGATGTCTCCATAAGCGATCACATCCAGCTCTTTTCGCAGTGCGATAAGCTTCTGATAATAATGGAAGATGGAATCCTCATCCTTCAGCTGGTCAGCCGCATTGACCCTGACATGGTTGCCGTTGACCGCGATCCACGGTTCTGCGCTGTCCTCCGCGGCAAAGCCCGCGTATCTGGAATCATCCCACTGCATCGGCGTGCGCCCGTTGTCCCTGGAGTGCACCTGCACGATGCGCAGCGCGTCTGACGGGGACATGCCCTTGTCCCGGAGGATCTGATAATGGTTTAAGCTCTCCACGTCGCGGAACTGCGAGATGTCCGTGAAATCCGTGTTCGTCATGCCGATTTCCTCGCCCTGGTACACATACGGGGTACCTCTCAGGCAGTGGATGACCGTTCCCAGCATCTTCGCGGATTCCTTCCAGTATTTCCCTTCGTTTCCGAAACGGGACACCACTCGCGGCTGGTCGTGATTGCACCAGAAGACCGCATTCCATGCATTGTGTTCCGCCATCTTTGTCTGCCACTCAAAGAGGATATCCTTCAGCTTCTGGAAATCCGCAGGCACGAGCACCCATTTCTCGTTGCCCATAAAATCCACTTTCAGGTGATGGAAGCTGAATACCATGGACAGTTCCCCAGTATCCCGTCCCGCGTACTGATAGCAGTTCTCAATGGATGTGCTGGACATCTCTCCTACGGTCACGATCTCCGTGTCCGTACCGAATGTCATGTCATGAAGTTCTTTCAGATATTTATGGATGTTCGGACCGTCCGTATAATACTTCCGCCCGTCCCCGGTCAGGTCATCCTCAAACACACTCTTGCTGATCAGGTTCACCACGTCAAAGCGAAATCCCTTTACGCCTTTGTCCATCCAGAACCGGACGATCTTCTGGACCTCTCGCCTTACATTTTCATTGTCCCAGTTCAGGTCCGCCTGCGTCACATCGAAAAGATGCAGATAATATTCATCAAACTTCTCCACATACTCCCATGCGCTTCCGCCGAACTTACTCTCCCAGTTTGTCGGCGCACTGCCGTCCGGTTTCCCCTTGCGGAAGAAGAAGAAATCCTTGTAGTACGGATCCCCCTCCATCGCTTTCCGGAACCACTCATGGCGCGTGGACACATGATTGAAAACCATATCAAACATCAGCCCGATGCCGCGCCTGCCCGCCTCGGCGATCAGCTCCTCCACGTCAGCCATCGTGCCGTAGCGCGGATCGATATTATAATAATCCTCCACATCATAGCCATTGTCATTCTGCGGCGATACAAAAAACGGCGTCAGCCAGATATAGTCAGCACCAAGCTCTTTGATATAATCCAGCTTCCCGATCACCCCGCGCAGATCCCCGAGCCCGTCCTTGTTCGTATCACAGAACGACTTCGGGTAAATCTGATAAACTGTACTCTTCCTAAAATCTTTATGCATAAATATTCACTCCTTTTGTGAATTTTCTGTGAAGGGGTCAGACCCCTTTTCACAGGGGTCTGACCCCATTCACACTTTTTTCACATTTACTCCCAACTGATAACTACTGTCTCTCCTGCCTTTACGTCCATTCCCGTATGCATGGCGATGCCTGACGCGCTGCCTTCTGCTGTCACGATCAGCATGGTCGTGCACGGATGCCCTGCTGCCCTGATCTTTTCGGGGTCGAACTGGATCAGCGGCTGTCCTGCCTTTACTCGGTCGCCCTCTTTCACAAGGAGCTTAAAGCCGTCGCCGCCCATGTCTACGGTGTCCACGCCTACATGGATCAGGAGTTCTACGCCGTTTGCAAGTGTCAGCCCGCACGCATGGCCTGTGTCAGCCATCACTACGGACACCTCGCAGTCTGCCGGAGCTGTGACGACTGTGTTCGTCGGTTCGATCGCCACGCCGTCGCCCATGATCTTCTGTGAGAATACTTCGTCCTCTACTTCTGTGATCGGTATTACTTTTCCGTCAAGGATGGATTTCAGTTCTTTTACGTCCTGTCCGTTCCCGGCATCTGCACTGCCGGAAGTGCTCTTTTCCTCTAAAGCGGCGCTCTTTTCAGAAGCGGCATCTGCAGTATCCGCTGTCTCCGCGTCTGCTGCTTCCACTGTATTTTCTTTCCCGAATCTGTCTTCTCTTGAGAGTTTGATCTTGCCTATGATAAATGTCAGGACAAAGGGCACTGCGATCGCCACTGCCATTGCCAGGAGGAAGATCGGGTAATACTGTGCTTTGATGGATAAGATACCCGGAAGTCCGCCCACGCCGATACTCAGCGCCTCCACTCCGAACCCGACGGAGATCATCGCCGCGCAGCAGGAACCGATCATGCCGCACACAAGAGGGAATACATATTTCAGGTTGACGCCGAAGAGCGCCGGCTCTGTGACTCCGAGGTAGCAGGAGATGCACGCCGGTACATTGACCTGCTGCGCGCGCTCATTCTTCTTCTGGAGAACACTCATCGCGAGCACGCTGGAGCCCTGTGCGATATTGGACAGCGCGATCATAGGCCAGAGGATCGTGCTCTGCGCCGGAGTATTCAAAAGCTGTGAATCAATGGCGTTCGTCATATGATGCAGACCTGTCATAACAAGCGGCGCATACAGAAGACCAAACACAGCCGCGAACAGGAATCTGAAATCTGATGTCAGTCCCGCGTACACCACATCGCCGATGGCATTTCCGATCGTCCAGCCGATGGGCCCGACTACCATGTGCGCGATAAATACCGCAGGAACTAAAGAGCAGAACGGCACCACGATCATGCTGATCACTTCCGGGCAGATCTTCTTAAAGAATTTCTCCAGGTACACCAGGACGAATCCGGCCATCATCGCAGCGATGACCTGCCCCTGATAACCGATCATCTGTACCTTCGCGAACCCGAAATCCCATACCGGGATCTCATCCGCCGGCGTTGCCGCAACATTGAATCCGTTCAGGAGCTGCGAGGATACCAGTGTCAGTCCGAGGATGATACCAAGGATCTGCGTGGTCCCCATCTTCTTAGTGATCGACCACACGATACCTACAGGCAGCAGATGGAAGACCGCCTCGCCGATCAGCCAGAGGAAACTGTCCACTCCCGCCCAGAACTGCGAGATCTCTACCAGTGTCTTTGTGCCGTTTGCAAAAAGATCGATGGAATCGATCACATTTCGGAAGCCCAGTACAAGACCTCCGCAGATCAGGGCCGGGATCAGAGGGGCAAAGATCTCGCCCAGGGCGCCCATGATCTTCTGGACCGGGTTCTGATTCGTCTTCGCAGCCGCCTTCACCGCATCCTTGCTCACACCCTCGATCCCCGCGTAAGCTGTAAACTCTTTGTAAAATGAAGCCACATCATTTCCGATGATGACCTGGTACTGTCCTGCCTGTGTAAATGTCCCTTTCACACTGGGCAGATTTTCAATCTCCTCCTCATTCGCCTTCTTCGAGTCGACCAGGACAAAACGCATCCTTGTCATACAGTGGGAGACTGCCTGGATGTTTTCCTTCCCGCCGACGAGTTCCAGCAGACGTTTTACGTCATTTTCATACTTTCCCATCGCTTCTCTTCCTTTCCTGCTTTTCCGGGTTTGCGTTTATACGAGTATCCCCTGATCCCGGTACATCATCTCAAAAAAGCCCTGCACTATTGATCCGATTATTTATGATCCGGTTATTTATCAGTCGGTATACCAGTCTCCGCAATCCCTTACTTGTTTGAACAAGTTAAATATATCACGCTTGTTTAAACATGTCAACGGAAATTGTATCCATCCTGCCGCATCAATGTATCTTTGGCGGTTTTATCCAAAACTCTCTCGTAATTTACAGTAAAACTGCCCAATCATTTCAGAACACTTTCTCTTGATTTTCCTTCCCTTCGTTTTATAATAAAAATGATATGTTTAAACAAGGGGATTCTACTATGCCAAAAGCAATCTATGACCATATTTACAGAGACTTAAAAGAAAAGATCGAGACCGAAGTGTACGCCTATCAGGAGATGCTTCCCTCGGAAAACACCCTCGTCCGGGAATACGGCTGCTCCCGCAACACCGTGCGCCGGGCGATCGCCGAGCTGACAGCGGACGGCTACGTCCAGCCCATGCACGGCAAGGGCGTCCGCAATATTTTCCGGCCGGTGGAGCAGGCCGCCTATACTGTGGGCGGGATCGAGTCCTTCAAGGAATCCTCCATCCGCAATAAAAAACAGGCTTACACCCGGATCCTCCAGTTCACGGACATCACAGCGGACGAAAAGATCGCAAAAAAAACAGGATTCCGCAAAGGAACCCTGCTCCTCTATATCCAGAGGCTCCGTTTCCTAAACGGGATTCCTCTGATCCTGGACCACAATTATTTTCTGAAAGATGCTGTCCCCGGGCTTACCCCGGAGATTGCCTCCCAGTCTGTCTACGAGTACCTGGAAGGCACTGTGGGGCTCACCATTGCCACCAGCAAACGCACCCTTACCGTAGAGCACGTCACTCAGATCGATGAAAAATACATCGACCTGAAAGGCTACAACTGCATGGCAGTCATCACGAGCCAGACCTTTGACGACAATGGGATCCAGTTTGAATACACACAGTCAAGGCATCATCCGGACTATTTTCAGTTCCAGGATGTGGCGACGAGAAAGACGCGCTGATATCCGTCACCCCTTTGCCTGCGTTCGGATGGATCTGCGAATAGACCACATCCGCAAAGAACACAGCCAGGAGCACCGTGCACACGATCTTCAGCCGCTTTTCGCTGACCCGGCTCACCAGGTTGTCCGCCATGGGCGCGATGACATATGTGATCGCCAGCCCGCCGATGCCGAATACCAGGAGTCCCTCCGCGCAGATCCGGCCGTTTAAGTTCAGGAAATACCCGCTGTAATCCCACCACTTCATGCCGCCTGTCACGATCTCCATGACAAGGGATGTCATGTATTCCAGAAATCCGCAGACCACGATCGTCGCGATGAATTCCAATGCCGGATTCCTTCTAAGCCGGTATAAGAGCGTAAGGATCAGCACAGACCCGGTCCCGTAGATCGGGAGCCACGGTCCGTGCAGGGCGCCGCGGTTCACGAAATCCCCGTAGCTCACCAGGTGCATCCCCACTTCCCACAGCCATCCGAAGAAAGACAGCCCCAGGAACAGAACGGCCAGAGACCAGACCGAATAATGGCGCATGTAATTCAATGACTGCACCAGTTTCCGCCGGTTCTCCTCGGGGATCGGATAGAGCCTTACGGGATACGCCTCGCCCTGTGTGTCATCGATGAGTTCATAGACCCTCACCATCTCCGCCTGCCGGCGTTCATACTCCCGGTCTTCCTTCCTGCGCATAAGGAGCACCCCGAAATTCCTCGCCAGGAATCCACGCCATCCGTTCAGTCCGTTCTCCTCTTCCGGCTCATGCGCCACCACTTCGAGCACATCCGCATACCGCTCTCTGAGCAGGCTTTCCTCCGGTTTTTCATAAAGATACCTGTCAAAAAGGAGTTCCGCGCCCGGGATCCCCTTCGCCTTCGCCTCCGCCCTGAGCGCTGCGTAATACTCTGTAAACGCCGCCGTCTTATAGGGATTGGTAAAGAACACGTTGAAAACGCCCATGGTCAGCAGCCCCAGGAGCTCCCAGCCGAGAAAGGACAGTTCAAAGACAAAACACTCCCATTTGTGCCCTTTCATCATCCGCCGTGACAGCGTGACCGCCTGCCGCGCCGTCATATCCGGATTCTCCGCCACGATATATGGCACAAGATAATAGGAGTAATGCTTTACCGCGATCCCCACGACCGTCAGGCACCACAGGAAATAAAACACATATTTCACGAACATCGTCCAGGAAGCTTTCAGCCATTTCTTTATCCGCAGCAGAAATACGAACCTCTGCGCTGTCACCCGGTCATAAAGGAGCCCTTCCATAAAAACTCTTCTTATAACTACAGGGAACGTATTCTGGATCAGGAACCAGAAAAAGAACATCAGCAGGGCTCCCAGCACGATCAGGATCATAACGCCCGCATTTTCCGAGCCCGTGACCGAGGCGATCGCCGCCACTGCCGTCACGATAATGGAGCCGGATGTAACCTGGTTCACAATGCCTGAGAACACGCCTCTTGTGCGCCCGAAGGCAGGATTTCCGCTGTCCGCGTGCTCGATGGCATTCTCCCGGATCTGCTCTGACATCTCCCTGCCCATCTGAGTGTCGCCCTCCGCGATGGTCCGGAGCACATCCGCCCACCCGATGCTGCGCATATTTGTCTTCACATTATAACTTCCCCCGCCGCTCAGATCCTCCCCGATCTGTTCGTATGTCTGCTCATATGTCTGCGCCGAAGAAAAATTCATCGAGCTCCTGAACTCTGCCGCCAGGAACGCGGCGATCAGACATGCCGCCACAAATATAAAATAATGCTTTTTCAGGGACACCTTCCCCCGTTTTTTCATCTCTTTTCTCAATTGTTTTTTTGTCATCTTCTGCTTCTGCCGGCACCCGGTCCCCTGCCCGTGCCTCTCCTTCCTGTAATGTCAGTCATTGCTTCCGGTCAGACCATTTTCATGCCCTGTATTTCCCCAGGATCTTCTTAAACTGTACCGTAAACAGCACCGCCGTAAACGTCACAGCGAACAGATCCGCGATCGGTTCCGCCATATATACAGCCAACGTCTGATCGGACCTTATAATCTGCGGCATAATGTAAATGAGCGGGATCAAAAGGACAAACTTCCTCATCACCGCGACAACGATCGACTCTACCGCCTTTCCAAGCGCGTTGAATGTCATCTGGCACGCCATCTGTATCCCGAAAAGGAACATGGACGCCATATAGATCCTCAGCGCTGTCCCGGTGTAGTCCATCAGCTCCGCGTCTGATGTAAACATGGCCGCAAATCCTCCCGGGAACAGCATGACAAGCAGCCACAGAAGGGCAGCATACGTCATACTGACCTTCAGGAGCAGCTTAAACGCCGACCGCACCCTGGCCGTATCCCCGGCTCCGTAACAATAGCTGATGATCGGCTGGGCGCCCTGCCCCAGTCCCTGGAGCGGGAGCATCGCAAACTGCATCACGCTCGTAAGGATCGTCATCGCCCCCACCGCAATATCGCCGCCGTATTTCTGGAGAGAGCTGTTGAAGCACACAGAGATCACGCTCTCGCTGGCCTGCATGATAAACGTCGCCACACCGAGGGCAAGGCAGGGCAGGATGATCTTCGGCGTAAGCCCGAGATTCTTTTTCCTGATCTTAAGGAACGTCCTCTTCCCGCACAGGAAGCTGACCACCCAGATACAGGAAAGCGCCTGGGAAATGATCGTCGCAAGTGCCGCTCCCCTCACATCCATATCAAGACCAAAGATAAAGATCGGGTCCAGGATGATATTTGCGACCGCACCGATCAGTACCGAGAGCATCCCTGTCTTCGCAAATCCCTGGGCCGTGATAAATGCATTCATCCCGAGAGTGATCTCCACGAAGATCGTTCCCAGGGCGTAGATATTCATATAGGACACACCGTACCCGATCGTGTTCTCGCTGGCCCCGAACGCCATGAGGAAATCCCGGTTCCAGATCAGCAGTACGGCAGTTAATACAACGGAAATAATGATCTGCAGTACAAAGCAGTTCCCAAGCGTCTTTTCCGCTGATCCCTTATCCTTCTTCCCCATAAAGATCGACGCGCGGGGCGCGCCGCCGTATCCGACGAGCGCCGCGAACGCGGAAACGATCATGATCAGCGGCATGCATACGCCCACTCCCGTCAGCGCGGTCGCGCCGATCTCCGGGATATGCCCGATATAGATCCTGTCCACGATATTGTACAGCATATTGATCAGCTGCGCTGCCACTGTGGGCAGAGCCAGCTTCAGGAGCAGCTTCCCCAGAGGCTCTGTCCTCAGGAACTCCTTATCCTGGGCTGCCCCGCTCCGGTTACCGTCTGCCTGCTTTTGCTCTGTCTTTGTCATGACCTTCCCCTGCCTTCCATTGCACGTTTGATATTCCCTGTCAGTCCTCTGAAAAAACGCCCGTACGTCTCCAGCTCTTCCTTTGTAAAGCCGTCCAGGACCGTATCCAGGAACTCTTCCCTGACCTGATCGATGCTCTCCGTGACCGGATCTGCCTGTGGTTTCAGCCGCAGATGGATCTTCCTCCGGTCCTCCCTGTCGGGAGCTCTCTCCAGAAGCCCCTTTTGTATCAGCGATTCCACAGCTTTCGACACAGCTCCCTTGGAGAGCATGCGCAGCTCCACGATATCGGCTGCCGTATCTTTTCCCGGATTATTCTGCAGGAAGCTGACCACATCCGCCTCAGCCACTGTAAGGTCATGCTCCGTGCAGACCTCTTTCAGCATCTTATCATACAGGCGGAACAGGCTCCGTATCGTCATAAACAATTCTGTTGTCTTGTTCATCTCCCGGTTCCTTTCATTTAGTTTGTAAAGAAACTGTTTTTAGAGAAACTTGTTTCGCAAAAGTCATTATAGCACTCTGGTCCGATATGTCAAGAAACGCCTCTGGCTCATCCACAGCCCCTGTCCGCTTTTTCGATCCTGCGGTATGTAATCTCCAGTAAGATCAAAAAGCAAAAAATAAAGGCAATTCATCCCCCGCCTTCGGCAGGGGAATTCTTGCCACCTCTTCGTTACTTCCTCTCTTATTCACAGGTATCGATCGCACCCTCATTTTTATTTCTTTCCCGAACCAATAATTCCAGAATATCGAGCATACGCCGGATTGTCATTTCCCGTTGTTCGATCATTTTTTCCACAGCTTCGATTCCTGTCTCATCCAAATCTGCCAGCTGCTGCAGGGCTGTTTCAAGACTGTCTGATTCATTCAAGAGTTTCTCTATCATCTGTATAATAAAAGTTATTTCCGTTCTTTCATCAGACCGCAGCCTCTCCATATTCTTTTACCTCCAATCCGTCATTCTCCCGCATCTTTGCCACCTGCTCCTCTGACAAATTATCTTTATCGGATGCAGACACCAGATCATACTTCACCACATCCATATTCACTGTTCCGTCTGCGAAGAAGGAGATCCCGTCCGCCGCCTGGTCCGTATACATGGTCGCCGTCATGACCTGTTCGCCGTCGTTTACGAAGACTTCCACGCTGAACCGGTCGAGGATCACCCGCAGTTTCAGCTCTCCGTTTGTGCTGTTCACAAGGCTTCGTCTCTGGTGGATGATCGCCCGTCTGGAGCCGGAGAATTTCCGGTCTACCTTGAGGACCGACTCATGGGGGCGGAAGCTGACCGCTGTCTGGTACTTTTCATCCTGTGCGAAGCGCAGGGCGAACTTCTGGTAGAGCTTCTCCCCTTCCGCCGGGCGCAGGGTCAGTTCCATGTCTACTTTTCTTCCCCTGATCCCGTTCAGGCTGATCACGTCGGAGAATGTGACATTGTGGTATTCCACCTTATTTCTTCTCATTTCGTCCAGTTCCCGCACCGGTCTCTGGTAAAGACGCCCGTTCTTCAGGAACAGTTCCCGCGGCAGGCTCATCTGACCGAGCCACTTCTCCTCCGGAGCACGGAGATTGCAGGCATCCCAGTTCTGCATCCAGCCGATCATCACGCGTCTGCCGTCCGGCGTCAGAACTGTCTGGGGCGCATAGAAGTCGATCCCATAGTCGATCGCCTGGTCATGCTCCTCTTTAAAAGCCCCTGTCTCCTCGTCATACTCTCCGATCAGGCAGAGGGTGCCGTTTCCGTTATGGTATTCAAACCCTTCCGGCAGCATATCCTGCGGGCTTGTCAGCAGGACCCATTTGCCGTCCAGCCGGAAGAGATCCGGGCATTCCCACATCTTGCCGAACCGGTTATTATTCGCGGCGAGCACGCTTTTAAACTTCCACTGGAATCCGTCCGGGCTGGTGTACAAAAGGATCTGTCCGCTTCCGTCCGCCGGCCGGTTCCCGACCACGCAGCGGTAAGTGCCGTCTTCCGCCTGCCACATCTTCGGATCCCGGAAGTCGTGGACACTGCTGCCGTCCGGGATATCTGTTTTGTCCAATACCGGATTCATCTCATACTTCTCATAATCCACGCCGTCGCCCACGGCAAGGCACTGGGTCTGCACATCGCCGTATGCGCCGTTTTCCTGCCTTTCCCTGACGACTCCGGTGTACATCAGCAGCTGTCTGCCGTCCGGGAGCGTCACCGCGCTCCCGGAAAAGCA
>DWUV01000204.1 GCA_019120595.1 Candidatus Mediterraneibacter tabaqchaliae
AGTGGGAAGGATGCGATGTGGACGATCCTTCCGCAAGGGTGCTGGCAAACTACGGGGCCAGCGGAGTGTAAAACCTGTTGGAGCCCGTTCCGAGATCAAAAGTATGAATATCAAAAAAACAGCCCCGGGTCTGTGGATCTTTAAACCCATGGATCCGGGGGCTGCAAATCTCCGAAAATAAAAATCCCGGTCTGTGCAGTTTGTTTCACAGACCGGGATTTTTATTTACTCCTGCGCTTCCAGATTCTTAAACGCTGTGGAAAGCATCAGTTTGATCCTGTTCAGCTGGTTTACTTCACTTGCGCCCGGGTCAAAGTCGATCGCGACAATGTTGGAATGCGGGTGCAGCCTTCTCAGCTCTTTGATCACGCCTTTTCCGACTACATGGTTCGGCAGGCAGGCGAACGGCTGAGTACATACGATATTGCCTGCGCCGCTGTGGATCAGCTCCAGCATCTCTCCGGTCAGGAACCAGCCCTCACCGGTCTGGTTGCCGATGGATACGATCTCAGAAGCCATCTTTGCCAGATCCTCAATGTGTGCCGGAGGATCAAAGTGCTTGCTCTCGGCGAATGCCTTTGTGGCAGGGGCACGCAGCCATTCCACCGCTTTGATGCCCAGGTTGCCGAGCAGGGCTTTTGACTTCTTGAAGCCAATGTGGGACACCTTGAAGTTCTGGTTGTAGAAGCAGTACTGCATGAAGTCGATCAGGTCCGGGACCACTGCTTCCGCGCCCTCAGCCTCCAGCAGGTCTACCAGGTGGTTGTTCGCCGCCGGGAGGAATTTCACGAGGATCTCACCGACCACGCCGACACGGGGTTTCCTGATGTCAAGTGTCTCGATATTGTCAAAGTCATTGATGATATCCCGGCACAGTTTCTTGAATTTCCTGCGGGACGGATAGCCCTCGGATACGAATTTCTGGCACACGCCCACCCATTTGCGGTGCATTGCGTTGGTCGTGCCAGGCACTGCCTCGTAGGGGCGCATCCGGTAAACGCATTTCATGAAGATATCTCCGAGCACTGCCGCGTAGGCGATGCGCACTGCCAACGGGAGTGTGATCTTGAATCCCGGGTTTGCCTCCAGTCCGCTTAAGTTGATGGAGATGACCGGGATATGCGCGTACCCGGCTTTTTTCAGCGCCCGGCGGATAAAGCCGATATAGTTGGACGCGCGGCATCCGCCGCCGGTCTGGCTGATGATGACCGCCAGGTGGTCCGTGTCGTACTGACCGGACAGGATGGCATCCATGATCTGTCCGACAACGATCAGGGACGGGTAGCATGCATCATTGTTTACATATTTTAATCCCATGTCTACTGCCTGGCGGTTGTCGTTCGGAAGCACTTCGATCTTATATCCGGCAGCCTTGAATGCAGGCTCCAGCAGTTCGAAATGGATCGGCGACATCTGCGGGCAGAGGATGGTGTGTGTCTTGCGCATCTCTTTGGTGAAGGGCACCTTCTCGATGGAAGCCGGGCGGATGGTCCGCTCTGCCTTTTTCTGTTCCCTCACGCGGATCGCCGCGAGAAGAGAGCGGACACGGATGCGGGCAGCTCCCAGGTTATTGACCTCATCGATCTTCAGCGTGGTGTAGATCTTGTCAGAATTCGTCAGGATCTCCGCCACCTGGTCCGTGGTCACGGCGTCCAGGCCGCATCCGAAGGAGTTGAGCTGGATCAGGTCCAGATTCTCCGTTGTCTTCACATAGTTCGCCGCAGCGTACAGGCGGGAGTGGTACATCCACTGATCCATGACGTTCAGCGGGCGCTCCACCTGATGGAGGTGGGACACCGAATCCTCGGTCAGCACGGCGATATTGTAGGAGTTGATCATCTCCGGCAGGCCGTGGTGCACCTCGGGGTCAATATGGTAAGGACGTCCCGCGAGGACGATCCCCCGGTTTCCTGTTTCATTTAAGAACCTGATCGTCTCCTCGCCCTTCCTGCGCATATCCTCGCGGCATGCGGCAAGTTCATTCCAGGCGTCGTGCACGGCGGCTTTGATCTCACTGTCAGATAAGGAGAACTTTTTGCCAAGCTCTTCGATCAGGCGGTAGGAGATGGTCTCCTCGCTCTGGAGGGACAGGAACGGATGGATGAAATCCACCTCGCCGTGGACGATGGGATCCATGTTGTTTTTGATATTTTCCGGGTAGGAGGTGACGATGGGGCAGTTGTAGTGGTTGTTTGCCTCTTCAAACTCATTCCTCTCATACGGGATGGACGGGTAGAAGATGTGCTTTACGCCTTTGTTGATCAGCCACTGTACATGCCCGTGCGCCAGCTTCGCCGGATAGCACTCAGACTCACTCGGGATGGACTCAATGCCCAGCTCGTAGATCTTCCTTGTAGAAGCCGGGGAGAGCACCACCCGGAAGCCCAGTTTTGTGAAAAATGTAAACCAGAACGGATAGTTCTCGTACATGTTCAGCACGCGCGGGATCCCGATGACTCCGCGTTTTGCCTCCTCCTCGGAGAGAGGCTCATAGTCAAAGTAACGGTGGAACTTGTAGTCAAACAGGTTCGGCATGGTGTTCTTTGACTTTTCCTTGCCGAGACCGCGCTCGCAGCGGTTCCCTGTGATGAACTTGCGGCCGCCGCTGAAGTGGTTGATGGTCAGACGGCAGGTGTTGGTACAGCCGCGGCATTTTGTCATTGTGGTAGAGTATTCCAGGTTCTTGATGTCTTCGATGGAGAGCATGGTCGTGCCCTCGCAGTCCGTATACCGCTCGCGTGCGATAAGTGCTGCACCGAATGCACCCATGATCCCGGCGATATCCGGGCGGATGGCCTCGCAGTCCGCGATCTTCTCAAAGCTGCGCAGAACTGCATTATTATAAAAGGTTCCTCCCTGTACTACGATGTGGTTCCCGAGCTCGGAAGCGCTGGACACTTTGATGACTTTAAACAACGCGTTCTTGATGACGGAGTATGCCAGCCCGGCCGAGATATCCGCTACAGAAGCGCCCTCTTTCTGCGCCTGTTTTACTTTGGAGTTCATGAACACTGTACAGCGTGTGCCCAGGTCGATTGGATTCTGGGCGTACAGCGCCTCATGGGCAAAATCTTCTACCGCATAATTCAGTGATTTTGCAAATGTCTCGATAAAGGATCCGCAGCCTGAGGAACATGCCTCATTGAGCTGTACGCTGTCCACGGTCTGGTTCTTGATCTTGATGCACTTCATATCCTGGCCGCCGATGTCCAGGATGCAGTCTACATCCGGCTCGAAGAATGCCGCCGCGTAATAGTGGGCGACTGTCTCTACCTCGCCCTCGTCCAGCATGAGCGCTGCCTTGATGAGCGCCTCGCCGTAGCCGGTGGAGCAGGAGTGGACGATCTCCACGTCTTCCGGGAGCTGGGCATAGATGTCCTTGATCGCCCCGATGGTCGTCCCAAGAGGATCCCCGTCATTGTTGTGGTAGAAGGAGTATAAGAGCGTCCCGTCCTCGCCGACCAGGGCGGCTTTTGTGGTCGTGGATCCCGCGTCGATCCCGAGAAATGCCTTCCCCTTATAAGTGGCAAGATCTTTGACCGGCACCTGGTGTTTTGCGTGGCGTGCGGTAAATTCTTCAAATTCTCTGGTCGTCGCGAAGAGCGGATCCAGACGCTCGACTTCGATCTCCATCTGGATGCGGTTCTCCAGGCGGTTCTGGAGCTCACGCAGGGCAACCGGGGTATCCTTCTTTGAATTCAGTGCGGAACCGATGGCTGCGAACAGGTGGGAGTGGTTCGGCGCGATAATGTGTTCGTCATCCAGCTTCAGCGTGCGGATGAACGCCTCTCTCAACTCAGAGAGGAAGTGCAGCGGGCCTCCGAGGAACGCCACGTGGCCTCGGATCGGCTTGCCGCAGGCAAGGCCGCTGATCGTCTGGTTCACCACTGCCTGGAAGATCGACGCCGCAAGGTCCTCCTTGGAGGCACCCTCGTTGATCAGGGGCTGGATATCAGACTTGGCGAATACGCCGCAGCGCGCCGCGATGGAATAGAGCGCCTGGTAATTCTTCGCGTACTCATTGAGACCGGATGCATCCGTCTGGAGCAGGGACGCCATCTGGTCGATAAAAGAACCTGTACCTCCGGCACAGACTCCGTTCATACGCTGCTCTACATTTCCGCCTTCAAAATAAATGATCTTGGCATCCTCACCGCCCAGTTCGATGGCGACGTCTGTCTGCGGCGCGTAGTCCTGGAGCGCAGTGGATACCGCGATGACCTCCTGGACAAATGGCACGCCCAGGTGTTTGGCCAGGGTCAGGCCGCCGCTTCCGGTGATGACCGGAGAGACCTGGATGGGGCCCAGCTTGTAGAGAGCCCGTCCTAAAAGGTCGGAGAGTGTCTCCTGGATATTGGCAAAATGCCGCTCGTAATCGGAGAAGAGTACTTCGTTTTCTTCGTCCAGAATCGCAATTTTAACTGTAGTGGAACCGATATCGATCCCGAGAGTATGTAATTCTTTCAGACTCATTGTATAATCCCCAATCTTTTGTACTAAAATTTATATGAGTTCTTTCTTATTAAATGCATTCACGCATTCTGCAACAAACTACATTATACGACACGGATTTTGAAAAAACAATTGTTATTATTATGCGGGTTTTGAAAATAATTCCTGTTATTATGGATATTTTATATAAAGATGATGTTAAACCTCTGAAAAGCCAAAACATCTATTTGACAAACAAAAAGCCGGACGTTACAATTGTATCGATTGTTATCATTTCAGAGTAAGGAGAAGGATCGATTTGAACTGGCTGGACAAATTAGAGAGAAAACTGGGACGTTTTGCAATACCGAACCTGACAGTCTATCTTCTGGCGGGTTATGTCATAGGATTTTTTATCTGGCGTTTGATGCCGGACCTGATGGGATGGCTTACCCTGGAGCCGGCTCTGATCGTGAGGGGGCAGGTGTGGAGGCTTGTCACCTGGGTGCTGGTTTCCCCGACGTCAAGGCCGATCGACCTCATTTTCCTGGTGCTTCTGTACTATTCGCTTGGAACAGTGCTTGAGCGTACCTGGGGGACATTCCGGTACAATGTATACATTTTTTCCGGGATGATCTTTACTGTGCTGGGAGTGTTTGCCCTTTATGCGGTGTATTTTTTCGGATTCCATGTGGAGATCTCGCTCTCAATGGCAGGGATGGTCAGCACGAACTATATAACAATGTCTATCTTCCTGGCATTTGCCGCGATCTATCCGGATATGGAAGTGTACCTGATGTTTATCCTGCCCATTAAGATGAAGTGGATGGCGCTTGTGTATGCGGCGATGGCTCTGTACTATTTCATTACCGGCGGAGTGGTGTCCCGCGTGGCGATCGCTGCCTCGCTTTTGAACTTTGTGATCTTCTTCCTGTCTTCGCGGAATATGAAGAGATTTTCTCCGAAGGAGAGGGTGCGCAAGGCAAAATTCAAACGGCAGTCAGCCCCTCATATGCAGTATTCCAACGGGGCGAAACACCGCTGCGCAGTGTGCGGGAGGACGGAGCTTGACGATCCGTGCCTGGAGTTCCGTTTCTGCTCGAAATGCAACGGGAATTACGAATACTGCCAGGACCATCTGTTCACGCACGAGCATGTGAAATGACCGGAAGGACAGCCGGGAAATCTTCATAGTTGATAAAGCAGACGCAATACGCATCTGCTTTTATATATTATTTTATTTTTTGAAAAGGAGAGTATCAGAATTAATGAAAAAGACAAAAGTTGTTTGCACCATGGGACCTAACACAAATGACAGAGAGCTTATGAGGAAGCTGATCGAGAACGGCATGGATGTGGCCCGTTTTAATTTCTCACACGGTGACCACGAAGAGCAGAAAGGCAGGATGGACCTTCTCAAAGAGCTGAGGGCTGAGCTTCATACAAATACCGCGATCCTTCTTGACACAAAAGGACCGGAGATCCGCACCGGCGTGCTCAAAGACGGAAAGAAGATCACACTGGAAACAGGGGCCCAGTTTACCCTGACTGTGGACGAGATTGTGGGAGACCAGGACAGAGTATCCATCACTTATGACGGACTTGTCCAGGATGTGGATCCGGGCAAGCTGATCCTGATCGACGACGGTCTGATCGGCCTGAAAGTCATCTCCAAGACAGAGAGAGACATTCTCTGTGAAGTCGTCAACGGCGGTGAGCTGGGAGAGAAGAAGGGCGTGAATGTGCCGAATGTAGCGGTGCGCCTTCCGGCGATCACAGAGAAGGACAAGGACGACATCCGTTTCGGTGTGGAGCAGGGGATCGACTTTATCGCTGCATCTTTTGTGAGAAATGCAGAATGCGTGCTTGAGATCAAGGCGTATTTGAAAGAACTGGGCGCTCCGTTCATCCCGATCATCGCGAAGATCGAGAATGCGGAAGGGATCAAAAATATCGATGAGATCATCCGCGCGGCGGACGGCATCATGGTTGCCCGCGGCGACCTGGGTGTGGAGATCCCGGCTGAGGAAGTGCCCTACCTGCAGAAAATGCTGATCCAGAAGTGCAACAGCAACTTTAAGACAGTCATCACTGCTACGCAGATGCTGGATTCCATGATGCGCAACCCGCGCCCGACAAGAGCGGAAGTGACAGACGTTGCAAATGCGGTGTATGACGGCACTGACGCTGTGATGCTCTCCGGAGAGACTGCACAGGGCAAATATCCGCTGGAAGCGCTCCAGATGATGGTGCATATCATCGAGAGTACGGAGCAGCATCTGGATTATGAAACAATGCTGGACAAGACAGGCGGTCATCTGAAGAAAGGACTGGACAGTGCGGTCGGTTATTCTTCCGTGCTGGCGGCTTCGAACCTGAATGCAAAATGCATTATCACACCGTCTGTCTCGGGAGCGACTGCGAGAGTAGTATCCAACCTGAGGCCCAGACAGCTCATCCTCGGGGTTACTCCGAACGAGAGGACCTTAAGAAGGATGTCCATCTACTGGGGCGTCGTGCCGATCAAGTCCAGAGAGTTCAATACCACAGATGATATCTGTGACGGAGCGATCGAGCTGGCAAAAGTGAAACAGTATGTGGAGACAGGAGATGTCGTGGTGCTCACAGCGGGCATCCCGTCCCCGAATGTGAAGCAGGAGCGCAGCGCAGCCAGCAATATGATGAGGATCGCGACAGTAGATTAAGGCCGGAAGATGATCAGGATACGAGAAGGAGGAGAGAAAAATGAACAAAAGACCGTTTGTGACAAAGGAACAGATCGAGGAGATCGTAAAAACATATCCCACACCGTTCCACCTTTATGATGAAAAGGGGATCAGGGAAAATGTGAAGGCATTAAAGGAAGCGTTTGCATGGAATGAGGGGTATAAGGAGTATTTCGCGGTCAAGGCAACGCCCAATCCGTTCCTGATCCAGATCTTAAAGGAGTACGGCTGCGGCTGTGACTGTTCCTCCTATACGGAACTTATGCTCTCTGACGCCGTGGATATCAGGGGAGAGGACATCATGTTCTCATCCAATGACACCCCGGCCGAGGATTTTGCCCTGGCGGCGAAGCTGGGCGCGATCATCAACCTGGATGACATCACCCACATTGATTTTCTGGAAAAGACGATCGGATATATCCCGGAGACGATCAGCTGCCGCTACAATCCGGGCGGACTGTTCAAGATCAGCAATGACATCATGGACAACCCGGGAGACGCGAAATACGGGATGACCACGGAGCAGATCCTGGAAGCATACAAGATCTTAAAGAGCAAGGGCGCCAAAGAGTTCGGGCTCCACGCATTCCTTGCCAGCAATACAGTGACCAATGACTACTACCCGATGCTCGCGAAGGTGCTCTTCGAGCAGGCGGTGCGCCTGTCAAAAGAGGCAGGGGTGCACATTAAGTTCATTAATCTTTCCGGCGGGATCGGGATCCCGTACCGGCCGGACCAGGAGCCGAACGATATCCGCGCCATCGGCGAGGGAGTCAGGAAGGTGTACGAGGAAGTGCTTGTCCCGGCAGGGATGGGCGATGTGGCGATCTACACGGAGCTGGGCAGATACATGATGGGACCCTACGGCTGCCTGGTGACAAAAGCTATCCACGAGAAACACACCCACAAGGATTATATCGGCGTGGACGCCTGTGCGGTCAACCTGATGCGCCCGGCGATGTACGGCGCATATCACCACATCACAGTGCTCGGAAAAGAGGACGCTCCCTGCGGCCGCAAATATGATGTGACCGGATCCCTGTGTGAGAATAATGATAAGTTTGCCATTGACCGGATGCTCCCGGAGATCGAGATCGGCGATTACCTTGTGATCCATGACACAGGCGCGCACGGTTTTGCCATGGGATATAACTATAACGGCAAGCTGAAATCAGCGGAGCTTCTCCTGAAAGAGGACGGCAGTGTGCAGCTGATCCGCCGTGCGGAGAAACCGTCGGATTATTTCGCTACATTCGACTGCTTTGAGATCGGGAAGAAACTGCTCGGGAAGTAGAAAAAATGTTGCAATGAGATATTACTGGTGATATAATAAAACCCGGCTTCCACAGGAAGCCGGACGTGCCGCTGTGGCGGAATTGGCAGACGCACTTGACTCAAAATCAAGCGGGAAACCGTGCCGGTTCGAGTCCGGCCAGCGGCACTTACAGGTTTGGCTCTCCAGCTTTTCCGGCTGGGGAGCCTTTTTATATGATGAGGTATCTTTAAGGCTGATGTTTAAGGACCGTAGTGTCCGAATGGAGGGAAAGCACATGTTTCAGGACAAGACTGCTGTGGTCACAGGCGGAGCCCGCGGGATCGGCAAGTGTATTGCGGATGAATTCCGCAGGAACGGAGCGCATGTCTGCGTGATCGATATCCGGGAAAATGGATTCTTTACGGGGGATCTCTCGAAGAAAGAGGATATGGAGCAGTTTGCCGGTCAGGTGATCCGCAGCTATGGAAAAGTAGACTATCTGGTCAACAATGCCCTTCCGCTGATGAAGGGGATCGATGACTGCACTTACGATGAATTTAATTATGCACTGCAGGTGGGCGTGACAGCGCCTTTTTATCTCACGAAGCTGTTCCTGCCGTATTTTGCGCCCGGGGCGGCGGTCGTGAATATCTCTTCTTCAAGGGACAGGATGAGCCAGCCTCAGACGGAGAGTTATACTGCCGCCAAGGGCGGGATCGCGGCGCTTACACATGCGCTTGCCGTCAGCCTGGCAGGGCGGGTGAGAGTGAATTCTATCTCGCCCGGCTGGATCGACACTGCGTATACACAGTACAGCGGACCGGATGCGGACCAGCAGCCGGCGGGGCGCGTGGGCAATCCGATGGATATCGCCAACATGGTGCTGTACCTCTGCTCGGACAAAGCGGGATTCATCACCGGGGAGAATATCTGCATTGACGGCGGGATGACCCGGCAGATGATCTACCATGGAGATTTTGGATGGTCTCTGGAAGAGTGAGGCGGACAGAAGGATTTGGAAAATATGGAAAATTTTGTATAAAATGTATACATGTATGCACATAAAAGGAAGTTGTACTTGCCATTTTTGACAGAAAGTGTTATGGTTAACTCGTATCAGTATCTATATCCATAAATAATTAATAAGGTCAAGGAGGGAAGTAAACAGGTGATAAAAAGAAACAAATTACTGATATGTGCGCTCGCTATGTCTATGGTATTTACAATGATGCCGGGGATGACGAGTAAAGCAGCCGGGGCTGAGGGGGAGACAGAAGCCGCGGTATCAGACATTCACGACGAGAACAGCCAGCGTCTTGAAGAAGTTACGGCAATGGATGAGGATGGGTCTATCCGTGAGATCGCTGATGTGGACGGTACAGTCGATGAGGCGGACGGGGCAGATGGGATCGCGTTGTTTGCAATGCGTTCTTTTGGTCCTCAGGTAGTGAATTTTAATACCAAAGGAAATGCTGTAACTAATTATACAGATGAGAACACCGGGAGCTCGGGGTACACAAACGGAGCTTATGGCGCGGATGCGGCATATCTGGGCATGACTTCTGACGGAAAGATCCGCTTCATGCTCTCCGGGGTGACCGGGACTGTCAATGCATCTGATGTCCAGCTCGTAGATCACAGTTCTGTGGCAGATCATGTAAGCTACTATACAGTATCATCAGGAAAACTGATCCACTATATCTCTCAGGATCTGGAGAAAGCGCCCACATCTGCTGTGAACAACGGCACCGCACCGTCTTATTTAAGTGAAGACGTGAAATATTACAGCTACGACGGGCATTATTTTTATACAGATTATAATGTGATGCTCAAGGATTATCAGAGCGGGGCGGACGGAGAGTCAGCTGTGAATGCGGACAGCCCGTTCAGCAATTATTTTCAGTTCCTGGATATGAATCTTTCCACGGGCTACAGCGGGGATGAGCTTGACAGCATCCTGAACGCAGCAATGGCAAATGCCGGTGTGGATCAGGATGATTCTAAGCTGACAGGAACAGGAAACAGTTTTGTGAAATATCAAAATACATATTCTGTAAATGCTCTGCTGTCTCTCGGGATCGCGATCAATGAGAGCGCCTGGGGAACGAGCAGCATCTGTCTGACAAAGAATAATATTTTCGGGCTGAATGCAGTAGACAGTTCGCCGGATGACGCATATGCATTTCTGAGTATTGACGATTGTATCCGTGAATTTATGGATTACCAGATGGCAAATGCTTATCTGAAGGACGGACAGTGGTCCAATCACGGGGAATATCTTGGCAATAAAGGCGGCGGGATCAATGTGAGTTATGCTTCTGATCCGTACTGGGGAGAGAAGGCGGCAGCACATGCATGGAATCTTGATGCGCTCGGCGGCGGCAGAGATTATCTCAGCGGGACCGGCGGCACAGAAGAGGATCCGGTGACACCGCCGGAGACGGAGGAGCCGACAACACCGCCGGCAGCGGACGAGCCGACGACGCCGCCAGAGACGGAGGAGCCGACAACACCGCCGGCAGCAGACGAGCCGATGACGCCGTCAGAGACGGAGGAGCCGACAACACCGCCGGCAGCAGACGAGCCGACGACGCCGTCAGAGACGGAGGAGCCGACAACACCGCCGGCAGCGGACGAGCCGATGATGCCGTCAGAGACGGAGGAGCCGACAACACCGCCGGCAGCGGACGAGCCTACTGCCACGCCGCGCACGTCGGACCCGCTTTTGAGCTT
>DWUV01000205.1 GCA_019120595.1 Candidatus Mediterraneibacter tabaqchaliae
CGATAGGCATTGAATACGGAGACCTGTGCGAGCTCATCATCAAAAAATCACTGGAGGCAAGATATTCATGAAACACATGTCATTACAGGAAATCGCTGCCGCCTGCGGCGGGACATACCACGGCAGCCCCGTGCTTGCTTCCCGGGAAGTCAGCAGCGTGGTCATTGACAGCAGGAAAGTGGAAAAAGACAGCCTTTTTATCGCGATAAAAGGAGCCCGGGTGGACGGCCATACTTTCATCCCCCAGGTAATGGAAAGCGGGGCGCTCTGCTCCGTGTCTGAGCAGGATCTGGGCGATGTGACCTATCCGTACATCCAGGTTGCCTCCTGCACTCAGGCGTTAAAGGACATCGCGGAGCACTACCGCCGCTCTCTGGATATCAAGGTAGTCGGGATCTCCGGAAGCGTCGGAAAGACGAGCACAAAAGAAATGATCGCATCCGTGCTCAGCCAGAAATACAATGTCCTAAAAACAGAGGGAAACTTTAATAATGAGATCGGGCTTCCCCTGACCGTATTCAATCTCAGGGAAGAGCATGAGATCGCGGTGCTCGAGATGGGGATCAGCGGGTTCGGGGAAATGACCCGTCTTGCGAAGATCGCCCGCCCGGACATCTGCGTGCTTACCAATATCGGCGTGGCGCACCTGGAAAACCTTGGCTCTCGCGACGGCATCCTGAAGGCAAAGACAGAGATGTTTGACTATATGAACCCCAACGGCACGATCATACTGAACGGGGACGATGACAAGCTCCGGGAGTTTACTCCTCAAAACGGGATAACGCCGGTCTATTTCGGGCTGGATCCCTCCTGTCCGTTCCACGCGGACCACATCGTAAGCCGCGGGCTGAAAGGAACGGATGCGGAGTTCATCACGCCCAAGTCCCGTTTCCAGGCGCATATCAATATCCCCGGCAGCCATATGGTATCCAATGCTCTTGCCGGGATCGCAGTGGGTTACGCCTTAGGCATGTCTGATGAGCAGATTGCACGGGGCATTGAGGCAAACGTGCCCATCCAGGGGCGCAGCAACCTGATCGAAGCCGGGAAGTACACTGTGATCGACGACTGCTACAATGCAAATCCTGCTTCCGTAAAGGCATCCCTGGATGTACTCTCCTGCGCGGACACCAGGACCGTAGCCATCCTGGGCGACATGTTTGAGCTGGGTGAGCATTCCGAAAAAATGCACTATGACACAGGCGCCCATGCCGCAGACGCGGGGATCGATGTCCTTGTATGCATCGGCAGCCTCTCTGCGGACACTGCACGGGGAGCAGAGGAGACTGCGCAGAAAAAAGGACTTCCCATGGAAGTCGTTCACTATGCTTCAAAGGAGGAATTTTTCGGCCAGGCGGACAGCCTTCTGAAAGAGCGCGATACCATCCTGGTAAAAGCATCGCATGCAATGGATTTTTCCAGGATCGTAGACTGGCTCCAGCACTAACAGGAAAGGATAGATACCCATGAAATATCAGGTTCTCGTACTGGATCTGGACGGTACGCTCACAAATTCAAAAAAAGAGATCACAGAGCCCACGAGACAGGCTCTGATCGAGATCCAGGAAGCCGGAAAGATTGTTGTCCTCGCCAGCGGCCGCCCGATCAACGGAGTCGCTCCGCTGGCCGAAGCTCTCCGGATGGACTGCTTCGGCGGATATATGCTCTCATTTAACGGAGCGCGCATCACAAAATGCTCGACCGGAGAGATCATTTACAACCGCACAGTCCCCCGGGAGATCATCCGCCCGGTGTATGAATATGTAAAGCCATTCCCCGGACTGGACATCATCTCCTACACTGACACCCAGATCATCTCCGGCATCCGGCCGAACCGGTATGTAGAGATCGAGTCCGGCATCAACAGCATGGAGATCATCTCCGTGCAGGACTTCCCGGAGTTCTTAAGCTTTCCGGTGAACAAGCTCCTCGTAGCAGGCGAGCCTGAGGTACTGGAGACACTGATGGACCCGCTCCGTGAGAAATACCACGGGCTTTTGAACATCTACCGCTCTGAGCCGTTCTTCCTGGAGATCATGCCGAGAAATATCGACAAGGCGCAGTCTCTCCAGAAGCTCCTGAACAGCATCGGACTGACCGCGGATTCCATGATCTGCTGCGGGGACGGGTACAACGACCTGTCCATGATCGAATACGCCGGGCTTGGCGTGGCAATGGAAAATGCCCAGCCGATCATCAAAGAATCCGCTGACTTTATCACCCGTTCCAACGATGAGGACGGCATTCTCCATGTGGTCAACCTGTTCATGCGCGATTAGACGGTCAGACAGATGCTGCATTTTTCTTTTATCTGAAATGTTTTAAAATACAGCTCTTCCAGCGGGATCCACTCACTGACAAACCGGGGCAGCATCTCCGGACCGTTTCTTGATAATATCCTCCGCCGCTGCTCCGCCGGATCCACGTCCATAAATATCCTGATATCATAGATATCCCCAAAATACGGATGACAGCTGTAAGCCCCCTCTATGACAATGAGGGGGCTCTTTGCGATACGCACTGTTTCTCCGAGCTCCTGCCTGGAGCAGTCATACCGCTGATATTCAAATTGCTCCTTTCCTTCCAGGATCGGAAGGATCACTTCCCGCCGGAACCGCTCCCGGTCCACATTTCCGCCCGGCTCTGCCAGCCTCTCCGGCGTCCTCTGATCCTTCTGCAGGAAAAAGTCATCCATATGGATCACTTCTGCCCTGTACCGCTGCGCGATCATCCCTGCAAGAGTTGTCTTTCCGCTGCCGCAGCGCCCGTCGATCGCCAGGATGACCGGAAGTTCTTTCTCTCCCGGGCTTCCGGAGCCGCGCTTCTGCAGCTCTTCTGAGACAATCCCGAATATATCCATTCTCTCCACCTTATCGTATGATCCTATTTCACCAGATCCAGAAGCGCGTTCTTCGGCACTGCGCCGATCTGTTTTCCCGCGACCTCTCCATTCTTAAATGCGATAAAAGTAGGAATGCTCATCACGCCGAACCTCTGCGCCAGTCCCATCTCCTCATCGATATTGATCTTGCAGACTTTCACCCCTGCTTCTTCTCCCGCGATCTCCTCCACGACCGGTCCCATCATCTTGCACGGTCCGCACCAGTCTGCGTAGAAATCAACCAGCACCGGCCGGTCAGCCTGCATTACTTCCTGCTCAAAATTCGCTCCTGTCAACTTTACAACTGCCATGTTTATATCCTCCTTCAAGATCATTTCTATTTGTTTTTTTCTTTGTTATGCCTTTATTCTATCACATTCTTTTGCTTTTTCAGTGACAAAGTCACACTTTAGCGGATAACAGCCCCTGACAGTATCTGTCTTCTTATTCTTTGTCTAACGAGCTCTTCATCCCATCATATCTTCCCAAGCCCTGACACATCCAGCACTTCGATCTTTCCTCTCGTCAGCTTCACGAGACCATCATTCTGGAACTGCTTTAAAATACGCGTCACCACTTCCCGCGCAGTGCCCGCGTCCCTTGCCAGCACATCATGGGTGATATTCAGCACATCCTCCCCTGTGATCCCCCGGTGCTCCAGAAGAGCTCCCGCGATCCGGGACGCCACATTGGAAAATACGAACTGATTAAAAAGCCACATAATATCCGAAAACTTCTCCGATATCATCTCCATCGTATATTCTTTCACCGCGCCGCTCTCATCATACAGCTTCCGATAGATCTTTTTCGGTACGGTATAGATCTCACAGTCCGTCTCCATCTCCATGTCCAGCTCAATATCCATTCCGTTCATCATACACGCTGCGCTTAAGATGCTCACATCCCCCTCCAGCAGCCGGAACAGGGTGATATCCCCGCCGCCCGGTGAGGTAATAAATACGCGCGCTCTCCCCTGCGCGATGATCTGGACCCCGGCGCATTCGCCGCCTCCGAAATGGAGCCTTGTTTTCCTGGGGCACAGATTCCTCACTGTATTCGTCTGTATAGCGCTTCTCTGTCCCTCTGTGAGATCATCCCAAAAAGGGAATGCTTTTTTAAACATCTGTTCCAAATTTCCGTCCATCATATCCTCCAGTATCCCGGCAGTAAAACCGGCGGTAAACTAAGTATAGCACATTCTTTCTGCAAATACCGCACTATTTTCTTACCCGGACATGGAGCGAGAGACATGTATCTTCTGATCTGTATCCCGGACTTTATATTTTTATTATGAAACCATAATATTTCAAACACATCTTTTTCACAATTATGCAATAAACTGTTCCCTGTTGCTGAAGGGAGTATGATACAGATGACAAAAGAACAATATTACGCGCTGATCCATCCGTATTCTGACGCGCTCAGCCTCGTCCTCGCGCGGCTGGAGGTCCTGAACCATCAGACCGGTGAACAGGAGGAGTTCCGTCCAATCCACGGGATCAGCAGCCGTATCAAAGATAAAGACAGCATTGAACAGAAACTGAAAAAGAAACATGCCGGCGGAAGTCCTGATGACGCGAAAGCACTTTTACACGATATTGCAGGGATACGGGTGATCTGCTTTTTTGAACGCGATATCCGTCATCTGGCTGACCGCCTGAAAAAGCAGTCTGACCTGATCATCATCAGAGAAAAAGATTACATAAACACCCCCAAGTCCAACGGCTACCGCAGCTACCATCTCGTTCTGGGCGTCCCCATCTATTATATGGACGGAATGGAATATTATCCCGTTGAGATCCAGTTCCGCACGATCTCCATGGACTTCTGGGCAGCGATGGAGCACAGGATCTGCTATAAAAACCAGCCCTTTAATGAGATGGAAATGAGGAGCGCCTTCCGGCAGTATTCTGAGATACTGGAGAAAATGGAAAAATCCTTTGAGGTGTATAGCGAAACCAGCCTGTAAATCTGTATTTGCGGGGGAACCGGACGATTGGTGAAACGTCCGAAAACCGTCGGTTTGATGCAGGACGTTTTCGCGGCGGATGGGGATATGGCTCAGGTTCCGGCTCCGTAATCTGGGAAAGACGTAAAAGGGAGAAAGCATGGCTAAAAG
>DWUV01000206.1 GCA_019120595.1 Candidatus Mediterraneibacter tabaqchaliae
CTGTGCCCGTGCATATGCTTTCTGCACGGGGGTGACTTTTTTGATCTATGTGGTAAAGAATGGAGATACGCTGGAAGGGATCTCGCGGCAGACGGAAGTGCCTGTGTGGAAGATCGTATATGATAACCAGCTTTCCGATAGAAATGTCCTTGTGCCGGGGCAGGCGCTCCTTCTCCTTAAGCAGGGAGAGACGGGAGGCGTTTCCGGGGGCAGGGCTGCGGGCGGGTATGCGTACCCGTTTATAGAGCCTGAGATCCTCGGGCAGGCGTTCCCGCCGCTGAGAGAGCTGCTTGTATTTTCTTACGGCTTTACTTTTGAAGGGAATCTCATCCCGCCGCCGCAGGATGACCTGTGGATGGTGGAGACAGCCTGGAATAACGGAGCCGAGCCTTTCATGGTCCTGACTCCGTTTTCCGGCGGCGCGTTTAACAACCAGCTTGTAAAAGTGCTGGTGGGACATGAAGAGATCCAGGAAAAGCTGATCGGGCAGATGCTGGCAGCAGTGCAGGACAGAGGGTATGCGGGCGTGGACATTGATTTTGAATATGTCCTCCCCCAGGACCGGGCCGGATACGCGGGATTTGTGGGAAAAGTCCGGCGCGCGATGCATGAGCACGGATACCGTGTCTCTGTGGCTGTGGCGCCGAAAGTATCGGATTCCCAGAGGGGACTCCTTACAGAGGGCATCGATTATGCCGCCCTGGGAGAAAATGCGGATGCGGTGTTCCTGATGACCTATGAATGGGGATACACCTACGGGCCGCCCATGGCTGTCGCGCCGCTGGACAAAGTCCGTCAGGTCGTGGAATACGCGGTGACCAGGATCCCGCCGGAAAAACTGGTCCTGGGCATCCCCAACTATGGGTATGACTGGGCGCTTCCCTATGAGAGAGGGATCACCCGGGCGAGAACGGTTGGAAATGTGGAGGCAGTAGAGACCGCGGCGAGGTACGGCGCTGTCATCGAATATGCCCCCATCGCTCAGAGCCCATGGTATACTTACCGGCAGAATGGCATGGAACATATAGTGTGGTTTGAGGATGTGAGGAGCATGGAGGCGAAATGGGGGCTGGTAAAAGAATTTCGCCTTTCCGGGGCATGGTACTGGAACCTGATGCGCCCGTTCCGGGCTAACTGGCTGCTGCTTCCGTAAATTTGCCCGCACGGGACCACATTTATAAAATCATAAGACTTTACAAAAGACAGCGGGGCGTTAAGATGAATTCGTACAGTGGGAACAAAAGAAAAAAGCAGAGATCTGTGCAGCCGAAAAAGAAAAGCAGGTGGAAGAACAAAGGGGAGAACAGGGCGAAGAGCCTGCGGCGGAGAAAAACGTACGCGGCAGCAGGCATCCTGGTCCTTGTGATCCTGACCGCAGCGGCAGGCATTCATTCCTGCGTGTCGCAAAATGGCCGCTATGCGGATGTGGACGCTTCCGAGCCCGAGCTGGACGTACAGCTTTTGGATGTGAATCCGTATTCCAGGCCGGGGATCCAGAGCGACGGTATTAATGGGATCGTCATCCACTACACGGCGAATCCGGGAAGCACGGCCCAGGAGAACAGGGATTATTTTAACGGGCTCCAATATTCTCAGGAGATAGAGGCGAGCAGCAATTTTATCGTGGGCCTGGAAGGCGAGATCATCCAGTGCGTCCCTACATGGGAGGTGGCGTATGCCTCCAATGAGCGCAACAGTGATACTGTGTCCATAGAAGTCTGCCATCCTGATGAGACGGGAGAGTTTACGGATAAGACTTACCGTTCTCTCGTACAGCTGACAGCATGGCTGTGCGTCAAGTTTTCGCTTACGGAAGAGGATGTGATCCGGCATTATGATGTGACCGGGAAGAACTGTCCGAAATATTTTGTGGAAAACGAAGACGCCTGGGAGAGGTTTAAAGAAAACGTAGGAGATGCGATGCGAAAATCGCAGGAAGGAGAGAAATGAACGATCTGGAAATGTACCGCGAGCAGCTCGCATTGTGTGATGATAAGATCATTGACGCGCTCGTGGAGAGGAACGCCATTGTCGAAAAGATCATGGCATATAAAGAAAAGTACGGGATGCCGATCCTGCAGCCTGCACAGGAGGCGAAGCAGCAGAGGCAGCTGGATGAAAAACTAAAGGATAACAAGTATCAGGAAGAGATCCAGGATGTGTTTAAGCGGATCTTAAGGAACAGCAAACGGATCCAGGCGAGGAAGCTTTTTCCCTACAATATCGTGCTGATCGGCTTTATGGGCTCGGGGAAATCAACCGTGTCGGATTACCTGAGCACCGTGTTCGATATGAGGCTGGTCGAGATGGACCAGGAAATCTCCGAGAGAGAGGAGATGAGCATCCCGGATATTTTTGCCACTTATGGAGAAGAATATTTCAGGAATCTTGAGACAAGCCTGCTAAAAGAGCTCCAGACAGGGAAAAACTGCATCATTTCCTGCGGGGGCGGGGCGGCGCTCAGGGAAGAGAATGTCCGTGAGATGAAGAAAAACGGAAGGGTCGTCCTGCTGACTGCGAGCCCGGAGACGATCTACGAGAGGGTCAAAGACAGCAACGACAGGCCTCTTCTCCATGGAAATAATAATGTGGAATATATTGCGGAACTGATGGAAAAACGCAGAGAGAAATATGAGGCTGCCGCGGACATCGTTATACAGACGGACGGAAAGACAGTCTTACAGATCTCAGAGGAACTGCTTACAAAACTTGCGGAGTTGGATAAGAAATAATGTTTGAAAAATTTTTTCCGGATGAGTATGTGGCGTCCACATATGTCATCCCATTTGAAAAACTGTATGAAAAAGGTTACAGGGGCGTTATATTTGATATTGACAATACATTAGTGCCCCATGGGGCGCCCGCGGACAACAGGGCGGAGAAACTGTTTCAAAGGCTTTCGGATATCGGCTTTGCATCCTGCCTTATCTCAAATAACCAGGAGGCAAGAGTAAAGATGTTTAACAGGAATATCGGGACGCATTATATCTATAATGCCCACAAGCCTTCCACGAAAAATTATATCCGGGCTATGGAGATCATGGGTACGGACAGGACAAATACTCTTTTTGTCGGGGACCAGCTCTTTACTGACGTATGGGGGGCGAAAAGGGCGGGGATACACAATATCCTGGTAAAGCCCATCCATCCGAAAGAGGAGATACAGATTGTCTTAAAGCGGTATCTGGAGAAGATTGTCCTTCATTTCTATAAAAAAAGATTGAAAAATAGCAGAGATTAGTATAAAATCTTAAGATAGAGCGTCTGCTCAGATGCACGATTGAAGGAGGAAGACAAATGGTCGCAGCAGGAGATTTTAAGAACGGCATTACCGTAGAGATTGACGGAAATATTTATCAGATTTTGGAATTCCAGCATGTAAAACCGGGAAAAGGCGCAGCTTTCGTAAGGACAAAGCTGAAAAATATCATCAGCGGCGGTGTGGTTGAGAAGACATTCCGTCCGACTGAGAAATTTGAGAACGCGCATATCGACAGGAAAGAGATGCAGTACCTCTACCAGGACGGCGATCTTTACAATTTCATGGACGTAGAGACATACGACCAGATCGCATTAAATTCAGATGTGGTAGGCGATGCGCTGAAATTTGTAAAAGAGAACGAGACAGTGAAGATCTGTTCCCACAAGGGAAATGTATTCTCTGTTGAGCCGCCGCTGTTTGTTGAGCTGGCGATCACGGAGACTGAGCCGGGATTCAAGGGAGATACAGCCCAGGGAGCTACAAAGCCGGCGACTGTCGAGACAGGGGCAACGGTTATGGTGCCGCTGTTCTGCGAGACAGGCGATGTGCTGAAGATCGATACCCGTACAGGAGAGTACCTGTCCAGAGTATAAAATCTGATACAGGGCGGAAACGCCTGAAAAAAATATACAAAAATCTGTCGTTAAAGGATGTACTGTTTTGTGCGGTACATCCTTTTTTTATGAAAAAGCAAAAGAGCAGGGGTGAAAACTGTAAGAAATTGCAGTGCGGTATTTCGTGAATTATGCCGCATTGCTTTTTGCCGTAAGCTCATCTATAATCAAGAGCACATAATATAGTTCAGATCAATTTACAAATGTTCGGATCAATGGATCCAGTCGGAAAGGTATATTTCATACCGAATCTCTTGTTTAATTTGTGATGGTTCCCGTTAAGGAAGGAGAAGAATGGATTACAGGGAATTTACAGGTGCAGTAGAGGAGCAGATGAACCGCAGGCTGGAAGGAGGTGTAAGGGCAAGCCTTTATACGGCAGTGAAAAACAATGGAAAAGAACGAACCGGAGTTTTGATCGAGGCTCCGGGGATCAATATTTCCCCCACGATCTATCTGGAAGAATACTTCGAGGATTATCAGAAGGGGAGGGATCTCGGGACGATCGTGGGAGAGATACTCGCGTTTTATGAGAGTATCAGACAGGAAAACTCCTGGGACTGTGAAAAACTGAAAAAATATGACGGAGTTAAGGACCGGATCGTTTTTAAGCTCATCAATACAGCCAAGAACCGGAAATTTCTGAGCACGGTCCCGCACCGCTCTTTTCTCGATCTGTCGGTCGTGTTCTATGTGCTTCTTGGAGTGACGGCAGACGGCACAGCGGCGCTGGCGGTTTCTGACCTCCATGCGAAACAGTGGGGTGTTACGGAAGAGACCCTCTGGGCGGACGCATTGAAAAATGTAAAAAGGCTCCTCCCGGCAGAATTTATCACAATGAACCATGCGCTGAAAGAAATGCTGAGAGAAAAAGGAGGAGGCCCGGACAGCGGAAAGGACAGCGGGAACCTGCTTCTGGGAGCAGCGCAGGAAAGGGACGGCATGTACATCCTTTCCAACAGCGTCAGGAGTTACGGGGCGGCATGCATAGCCTATCCGCATATCCTGGAAATGATCGGAGAGATCCTGCAGAGGGATTACTATGTCCTTCCAAGCAGTGTACATGAGGTTGTCATTGTTCCGTATTCCATTGGGCTGGACATCCGGGAACTGGATGAGATGGTCCGGGAGATCAATGTGACACAGGTCGCCGAGGAGGAAGTGCTGAGCAGCCATGCCTATCTGTACCGGAGGAGCACGGGGATGCTCTGCGGCAGAAATGCCGGGCAGAATGGGAGGGCAGCAGGATGAAAAAGATGAGGAATACGAGAAAATGGAAGCTGTGTGCCGCGGCCGTGCTTTTTGCCTTTTTGGTCCTGTGGATGCAGGGGATCGGCTGGATAGAGGCGGACGCTGCGGGAGAGACGGTCCGGCTCACTGTCGGAAGGGAAATATTTTACGGGACGTACAGCACCAATTATTTTGACGCGGACGGAAAGACCGCGTACTGCCTCGAGCCGCTGAAAGAGACGCCGGATCCCGGGCAGTATGCCGTGCAGCCCCTGACAGAGGGACCGGTGCGCAAGGGGCTTTACTATGTATACGGCGGACCGGGGTATGCGGCATATCAGGAAAGATACGGCAGTATTGGGACAGGCGGAAGTTATAGTGAGGACGACCAATATTGTATGAGCCATTGTATCCTCTCCTATCTTTATTCAGGGAATGATTCTGCGTTTACCGGGCTGGACAGCGGGGCTGCCGCGGAGCTGAAGACAGCGGCGGAACGCATAGCTGGCATGCCGGACCCGCCGGAGGCTTTTTATGCATTTCTTTTTCATACAGGCGGCAGCAGCCAGGTCATGGGCGGAAGCGGCAGGGACCGCACAGGGGCGCTGGAGATCCGGAAGCGGGCGGACCGGCCGGAGTGGACGGAAGGGAACCCGTGCTATTCCCTGGAAGGGGCTGTGTTCGGCATATACCGTCCGGGAGAAGGGCAGCCTGCCTGGACCGTGACGACAGATGCAGACGGATACGCGCAGCTGTCTGATCTGCCGATCGGGGATTATGAGATCTCTGAGATGGAGAGCCCCGCCGGATTTTCCGGCGGCAGCGGAAGAACAGAGATCCGCATAGAGGAAAACTCTGTATGCACTTATGAGTGCGTCAACACAGCGCAATACTATCCGGTGCAGGTCCTTCTGGAAAAGACAGACGCCGAGACGGGAGAAAAGAAGCCGCAGGGCGCAGGCTCCCTTGGGGGCGCTGAATTCGAGGTGAGATATTACCCGGGGTATTATGGAGCGGATCCGGGTGCCCTGCCCGCCCTTCCGGAGCGGACCTGGATCCTGCGGACAGATGAGAACGGAGAACTACGGCTTACAGAGGAGAGCAAAACAGGGGGAGATGAATTCTACAAGAATGACAAAGGGGAAACGGTACTTCCCCTGGGTACTGTTGCAATCCGGGAGGTGAAGGCGCCGGAGGGATACCTTCTCAATGAGGAGATGTATATCCGGGAGATCCGTCCGGATGGAAGCGGCCCGGAGGATACGGTATACCATATGCCCGAAGTGCCGGAGCAGATCATACGCGGAGACCTCCAGCTTGTAAAATTCCGAGAGGATGAGGATGAGAACCGGGATCAGAAGACCTCCCTGGAAGGGATCGTCTTTACCGTGACCTCAAAGACCACGGGGGAGGAAATACAGATCGTAACAGACAGTAACGGGTACGCATCCACAAATGCAGGCAGCGGAGGCAGGGGAGGGCTCGTATATGACACCTACGTGGTGAGCGAGGAAAATGCGCCTGCCGGCCTTCTGCCGGTGGAGGATTTTGAGGTTACGGTCAGCGAAGAGGGACGGACTCTTTATTATATCCTGGAAGATAAGCGGATATTTTCCCCGGTGCGCCTTGTGAAAACGGATGCGGACAGCGGGGAAAACGTTCCGCTGGCAGGGGCGGAGTTCCAGCTGCTGGATGAAAACAGAGAGCCCCTATCCATGACAGTGCATTATCCCCAGGAGACTGTCCTCAGTACGTTTAAAACGGATCAGAGCGGAAGTTTTGTCCTGCCGGACAGGCTGGGGGCAGGGATCTATTACTTCCGGGAAGTGCAGGCGCCCGAAGGGTACCTGGTCAGCAGGGAACCGGTCAGGTTTGAGATCAGCGAAGACCACGAGTGGGGAGATCCGTTTGTGGTGGAATTCTCCGACCGTCCCGCCATGGGGAAGATCCGTATAAGGAAAACGGACGAAGATACAGGGGAACCTGTCGCGGGGGCATCGTATGAGATCCGCGCCAAGGAAGATATCCTGACCCCGGCGGGAACCGTGAGAGTGCCAAAAGGCAGTCTGGTAAGCGCCATTGTGACAGATGAAAATGGAGAAGGGCAGTCTGACAGCCTCTATCTGGGGAGGTATGAGATCCGCGAGACAGAGCAGCCCTCAGGGTATATGCTTTCAGAGGAGGTTTATGAGGCAGAACTGAAATATGCCGGGCAGGAGACAGAGCTTGTGAGCGCGGAGGCAGAGGTCGCGGATCAGCCTGTGAAGGTAGTGCTGGAAAAGACGGAAGCAGGCACGGAAAACGGTCTGGAAGGAGTAAGGTTCGCTGTCTGGGCGAAAGAGGATCCGGAGAATACGGACATCTATACTACTGACCGGGACGGGAGGGCTGAGATCAAATATCTTGCCCCGGGGACCTACTGCGTCCGGGAGACTGAAAGTATCCCCGGATATCTCAGAGATGATACGGTCTGGGAGTTTACGGTGGACAGCACGGGACGGATCGGGGGAAAGGAGTGCATGGAATACCGGATCGAAAATAAGAGGACAAAGATCAAAGATACAGTGGCATTCTGGAAGGAGAACGGAGAAAAGGAGATCTGTGCAGGGGAGGGCCGTGTGATCGTGGATACGGTCAGCCTGCAGGATCTTGAAGCGGGAGAGACGTATACACTGAGAGGAGCCCTGGCGGATCCTGAGACCGGCGAAATACTGACGGAGAACGGAAAGCCTGCTGTCGCAGAGAATACGTTTACCGCAAAGGATCCGTCCCGGAAGATCCGGATGGAATTCCCGGTGGATCCGACGCGCACGGAAGAGCGGAAGATCGTTGTGTTCGAGTCCCTCTATATCGGAGACGTGCTGATCTACACCCATGCAGACCCCGGGGACAGAGGACAGACTGTCACGATCCTGAAAAAACCGGAGGCGTCCGCCGCGACGGGCGACAGCGGCGGAAAAACAGCGGAGACCGCGGCGCTGTGCGCTGCCGCTCTGGTGCTGCCTGCATATATGGCAGTGCGTCTGACGGGAAGAGACAGGAGAAAAAAGAAGATGTAAAATACTTTACTTTTGAGGTGTTTTGTGCTAGGATAATTAAGGCTGTTCAAGAAGAAGCACTGCTTTTTCCTGAACAGGCCGGAATGCGTCTGTAGCTCAGTGGATAGAGCAATGCCCTCCGGAGGCATGTGCGACGGTTCGACTCCGTTCAGACGCTTCTGGGCAAAAACCGGGACAGCACTTTAAACGATGTGTTTAGCGTGCTGTCCCGGTTTTTTTGCCATACGCCCGGAAGGAATATATCCGGCAGGCAGCGTCCGTGCCCGCATGAGCGGCTGCTTGCCGGACAGCGGGCAGAGAACGGTCAGATCAGATTGACCTTCCGCTTCATGATGTAGTGTACTGCCGCATACTGGGCAATGCAGAGTATGACGGAAAAAACAGTATTCGGCACAAGCAGGGTGAACATCTCATCAGCCAGTGTAGTGAATTCGGCGCTGTGGTCCAGCAATCCGAGAGCCGCCATGATCACAAGCACAGCGATCTGTATCACAAAGCTGGTGATAAAATATACGGCGATAGCGCACAATACTCTGTGGGCGGGGAAGAGCTGCCCGATACAGATGCTGAAGTAGATCAGGAGCACAGAGCTGAGTGCGCCCACCACACAGAAGGCAAAGATCCACAGTCCCAGGGAGGAGAGGGGCATTCCGACAGATCCCGCTATCTCCGGCGCGATGGACTGATAAGCGTCCGTGACATTCCTGCCGGTCACAAGGAGCAGGATCCCTGCGTACATAACAGCCATATCGAGCGCTGCGAGAAGATAGCCGGAAATGATCTTCGCCCACAAGTGAGTGATGCCTGATACAGGGAGCGTCCAGCTTAAATATCCCTCCCTGCTGAACAGATTCCGGTAGAAGCGGAAAGTGATCAGCAGGCTCGTGCAGAGCGAAAGCGCTGAGATCAGGAAGGTCCCCAGCACGATCATTGCAGTGATGGGAGCAATCAGGGTTTTTGCGGGTGCGTGGAAATCGATGCGGTCCATGAACAGAAAACGGGCTGCCGCGCATACGAGCAGGAAGAGTACATGGAGCAGGAGAAAGATTTTGGCTGATGCTTTTAAGTCATATTTGATCAGTTTTCCTAACATTTGAATACCTCCCTGAATAAAACATCCACAGATTTTCCGTACTGTGTCCGGATCTCGTCTACAGATGCGTTGAGCGCAAGCTGTCCTCCTTTAAGGAAAATGACTCTGTCAAGGACATTTTCGATATCAGTGATAAGGTGGGTTGAGATCAGGATCGAAGCGTTTTCATCATAGTTCGTCAGGATCGTGCGGAGGATATAATCTCTCGCGGCAGGATCCACGCCTCCGATCGGCTCATCCAGTATATAGAGATCTGCAACGCGGCTCATGACAAGCGCGAGCTGGACTTTCTCTTTTGTCCCTTTTGAGAGGGACTGCAGCTGCATATGCCGGTCGATCTCAAGGGAATCCAGCATTTTACAGGCCCGCTCCGTGCTGAAATTTTGATAAAAGTCTTCATAAAAGGAAAGGATCTCTCTGACCCTCATGTGCTCATTCAGGAAGCTTCTGTCCGGCAGATAAGACACGATCTTTTTTGTGTCAGCGCACGGAGACAGCCCGTTGACCATAATATGGCCGTCCGTCGGTACGAGAAGCCCGGCGGCAAGTTTGATCAGTGTGGTCTTTCCGCTCCCGTTCGGACCGAGAAGTCCCACGATCTGTCCACGGTCAAGGGACAGGGTCAGGTCGGAAAGGGCATAGAAATTACCGTATTTTTTTGTAAGTCTCTGGCATTCAAGGATTGGCCTCATTGTTTTCCCCTCCTAAAGATTGCTTGATCATTTCCAGTGTCTCGCTGTCATCCAGCCCCAGATGGCGCATCTGGCCTAAAAAGCCGCTGATGTATTCCTGCGCCAGGTCGGTTTTGATCTTTTTCAGCAGGCTGCTGTCATCAGTGATAAACCGTCCGCTTGTCCGATGGGAATATACCAGGCCGCTGCGCTCCAGTTCTGACAAAGCTTTCTGCATTGTATTCGGATTGACTGCTGCGTCCAGGGCAAGGTCGCGGACTGAGGGGAGCTTGTCCCCGGGCTGATAGACACCGGAGATGATATCGTGCTGGATCCGCTCCATGAGCTGAAGATAAATGGGGCGGCTGTCGTCTAAATTCCACGGCATTAGATCATCTCACTTTCTTTGAAAGGGACCGCCTCAGGCGGTCCCTTTCAGGGCGCGGGATATCCCGCGCCCTGTAACTGTATTATCTAGATAATACAATAATATGTTGGCTAAAGAAAAAAGTCAAGCAGAAACGGTGATTTTGCGTACTTTTATCACCTGTTTATCCCTGTTCGCTGTCTTTTAAGATCTTTTCTTTGAGGTACGGATCAAATATTCCCCTTCTGAGCATTTCTATCTCATATTTGTAGGGCGCGTAGGATTTCTTTGGGTTTATCTGAGACGGGATATATGGTGTCTCCAGTATTTTCGGTACATTTTCAAAATCCGGGTGCCGCACGATATAATTGATGGCGTCAAAACCGATGTGCCCGAAACCGATGTTCTCATGACGGTCCTTTGCAGCACCCGGCGGATTCTTGCTGTCATTGATATGGAAGACCGCGATCTGGTCTTTTCCGATGACGCGGTCAAATCCTTCCATCACATCGTCAAAATGATGGATGATATCGTATCCGCTGTCGCTTGTATGGCAGGTGTCGAAACATACCCTTAGTTTTTCGCTGTGGACAACTCCGTCGTAGATCCTGGCAAGCTCCTCAAAAGAACGTCCGATCTCAGAGCCTTTCCCTGCCATGGTCTCAAGGGCGATGCAGCAGTCTGTATCCGCGCTGAGTACTTCGTTGAGCCCCTTGATGATCTGGGCGGTCCCGATCTCTGTGCCTTCTCCTACGTGCGCTCCGGGATGGAGGATCAGTGTGTGGCTGCGGCAGCTGACAGTGCGCTCGATCTCTTTTGCGAGAAACTCCACGGCCAGGGAAAAAGTCTCAGGCTTGACCGCGTTCCCCAGATTGATGATATAGGGCGCGTGGACAATGATTTCACTGATCCCGTGGGCTTCCATATACTCCCATGCCGGGCCGATATTCAGCTCGCTGATGTCTTTCCGCCTTGTATTCTGGGGCGCTCCCGTATAGAACATAAATGTATCCGCCCCGTAGGATACCGCTTCCTTTGCGGAGCCGAGGAGCATTTCTTTTCCGCTCATGCCTACATGTGAACCTAAGATCATGATAAAACTCCTTTGCAAAATAATACCCATTATATCAAAGAAACCAACAAAAACAAGGAAAAAATCTGTATTTGTGGGGGAGCCGGACGATTGGTGAAACGTCCGAAAACCGTCGGTTTGATGCAGGACGTTTTCGCGGCGGATGGGGATATGGCTCAGGTTCCGGCTCCGTAATCTGGGAAAGACGTAAAAGGGAGAAAGCATGGCTAAAAG
>DWUV01000207.1 GCA_019120595.1 Candidatus Mediterraneibacter tabaqchaliae
TAGGGCAATCGCAAAGTCATAATTAGAAGAGAGAGTGGCGGAAAAGCAACATTTTTCTGCTGCTCTCTTACTTTTTGCTTGCATTGTATTATATATTATGATAATACATAGGTATGAAATATCCAGATTATGTAAAACAGTACAGGCCAAAGGGGACAGTGGTAAAAAAAGTAAATGACACATACTACGCTTACTACGCGACATCCAAACGTGTTCCGGGAAAAAATTATCCGGTTCAGGAGATCAAAGGACTGGCAGGGAAAATAGATCGGTGGGGATTCCATCCGCTGTCCAGAGCGTTGGTTGATACGGAGCACGTGGTTATCCGGGAGTGCGGCTTTACAAATTTTCTGCTGAAATTTGAGGAGGAATATATCAGCAGGCGAAGCGGCCCTGTAAAGGAGCGGAGGGATCTTTATTATAGTATGATCGTTTACCTATCCAATAATTCTTTTTTAAATGACAGGACAGACGTGAGGATCTATCGGGTGGATGAAATGATCGAACATTTCCATATCGGGATTCCAAACCAGATCACAGCGATCAGCAAGATCTGTGAATACTCATTGGAGGAATTGGAGCCCCTGAAATATATCTGCAGTGTCAGGATGGGGAAACGGATCTTCCAAAGTGAACTGACGAAAGCGCAAAGAGAATTGATAGAAAGGCTGGGAATCGAAGAAAATGAGATACGATGAAGAAAAGGAACTGATTTTTCTGTTGGAACAGATCGAGGACCCGAGACATGCCAGAGGGATCCGTTACCGGTTTGCCGATCTGCTGCTGATCTGTATCTATGCGGTGCTGGCGGGGCACAGCGAAGGGAGCGATATCGCATTCTATGCGGAACTGAACTTCGGATATTTTAAAGAGAAGACCCAGATCAAACGGGTGCCTTCCCACGACACCTTTTCGAGGCTGCTGCGGATGGTCAGCTTTGAGGGCCTGTCTTCCTCGCTGGGGGCGTGGCTGGAAGAAATGTTCCCGGATATCTGTAAGAAATACAAAGACATGAAAATATTGCGTGTAGACGGGAAGGCGGTCCGTGCGGCCAGCGAAAAAGGGAAAGGGGAGAAGCCGAGGTATCTCCTGAACGCAATGTATGAGGGGGAATCTATTGGGCTGAAGGTAAAGGAAGTGGGGGAGAAAGAGAACGAGATCAGCTGCCTGCCGGAATACCTGAAACTGTTTGAGTTAAACAAGACGATCGTGACCATAGACGCGATGGGTTGTAACCAGACAGTGATCCAGGCGATACTGGACGGGGAAGGAAGTTACGTCATACCGGTAAAAGAGAACCAGAAAAGGCTGCTGCAGACAATAGAGGAAGAACTGGAGAGATTAAAACAGGAAGGAAAGTATGAGAAGTTAGAGGGAGTGGAACAGATCAACAAGAGCCATGGAAGGATAGAAAGCATAAAAGGGAGATTGATCCAGGACACATCGTTTCTATATGAGAAGCTGGGGCTTGACTCGTTTTATGGAAGTATTGCCCGGATAGGGGTCATAGAGAAAGAGACGATCCAGACAGGGACAGGAGAGGTCAGGCGATCCAGACAGGTAGTGATCACAAATCTGGAAGAGGTGGAGATAGAAGATCTGGTAAAGATCCGTCAGGGGCATTGGAATATAGAGATGCAGCACTGGCTGTTAGATGTGCAATTGAGGGAGGACCAGAAAACCGCGCGGAAAGAAGGAGCCATGACAAGCAGTGCTGTATTGAGAAGATTCTGCATGATGATGAAGAAATATGATGAGAAATACTCAGATAAGCCAATGAAGCGGTTTATCATGGCAAACGAACATGATATCAGCAGGATAGAGAAAATGCTCTTTGAGAAAAGATATGAAAAATAAAGCTCTCTGACTTTGCGATTGCCCTAAGAGGATCCGAAGAAAAGAAAAAAACTATTGACAGCTTCCCGGGAATATGGTATTTTAAAAAAGTTCTCGGGAACATTCTGGGGGATTAGCTCAGTTGGGAGAGCGCCTGCCTTGCAAGCAGGAGGTCACGAGTTCGACTCTCGTATTCTCCATTTTTATGAAAGATGATAAAAGGATCTGTTTTTATGGAAGCATAATAACAGGTCCTTTTTCGAATTGTGCGTGAAAAGAACTGTACGCTGTATAAAGAATAGTGTACAATTGTAAAAGATCATTATTTATGCATTGGAGATGGACAGATATGAAAAAGAAATTATTGATCCTTGCGCTGGCATCTGTATTTTGCATGTCCGGGTGCGGGGAAAAGGATAAGCCCGCGGCATCGATCACGGATGAAGTGGACCAGTACGCAGAGCAGATACAGGAGTCAGGTCAGGAGGGGCTGATCGCGCCCAGCGAAGCGGTCAAAAATTTATTGATAAAGACATGGAAAGTAGACGGAGAGGATGATGTCTACACGATGAAACAGGACGGAACAGGCACGAAGAACGAGGAGTCTTTTACGTTTGAATGCGGATTTGATGAAGATAACAATATCACTCTGGAGATCACGCTGGACGGTACGGGTGAGAAGGAGCTGTATGCACTCTCATCCGATGAGACAGGATACGGTCTTGATCTTGCGGCACTTGATAACGGGAAGGATCTCCGTCTTGTGCCGGCTGACCTGGAATTCCTCGGCATGGGAGATGAGCGCGCGGCAGGGATCGTGGGCGAGTGGAAAGACCAGAGCGGAAACAGGTATGTGTTCGGGAAGGATAACTGTGTGACGATCAAAGGCTCAGACCAGGATACAGAAGGGACATACAGCGCAGTGCAGGATGCGGACGGCACTCTCCTTCTGAAGCTTATGGTGCCCGGAGGGTCGCTGGAGTTTGAGTATAAACTGAACGAAGACAATACTCAGATCGAGCTGTGCAGCCCGGGGACGGATATGGTGCATGTTTGGACAAAGGGATAGATGTTATCTGAAAGTATACAATTTTTCTAAAAATAAGTCTGGAGAGTAGAAAATCGATGAAAACGAGATAATATTGACTTATGTTAATTTTAAATAAGACAGTGTAAGGCGCAGATGCGCCGGATAAAAAAGATAGAGTCCTCCGGGATATGAGCAAAAAGGCTTATGTCCCGGGGATTTTTTGTGTAAAGTCTGTGTTTAGTGGCTGTATGATATAAGAGGATAAGCTTAAAAATTACTCGCGGTCACAACAGATACCCTCGTGGTCGGCGTGGATACCGCAAAAAATTATCAGTGGGCATATTCGAATTCGTCGAGTCCGCTGAGTATGATAACTAGGCAGCTGATATGGCTGGCGCTGATTGTGTGTATTAGCTCCAAACCGTCCATAAAGGGCATTCTGATATAATATTCATCGTCGATAGCCACCATTCTTACCATATATCATGGGGATATTGTTTTGCAATTATGGCTGTTTCGGAAATATCCTCCATTGTCCCCCTGCCTGAAAGACGGTATAATAACTGTAATTATTAAACCCCACATACAGGCGGAGAGGGCGTCTGCATAGAGATGGCACGGAGACAAAAGCAGGAAGGTACAGCAGATGATACGATCAAAAGGACAAAAAACAGGAGCTCCAGGGTCCGTTTTCCGGAGGAGATTGAGGTGCAGACTGACAGCGGCAGTGTTTCTTCTCATTATCAGCGCATCTATGATGGCGCTTGCGGCAGGGAAGCCTCAGTTTGCCGAATGGTATTCTGAGAATATATACTCTGCGTTTGTGGATACCATCGGGCGTTTGTGGGGGATCTTTCCTTTTTCTGTATCCGAGATCGGGCTGTATATACTTATATCAGCATTTCTCCTGTCGCTTGCTGTTATGGTTACAAAGTCAGTGAAAAGTATGAAAGAAAAGAAAAAACTCCGGCGGCAGAGCACAGATACAGCTGTTTCATCAGGTGCAGCGCAGGCCGCTGCCTCCTGGCTCTCCTGCGTCCTTCTCGCCGCGGGTATCCTGGCATTTCTCTATACTATATGCTGCGGGATCAATTACCACAGAAGATCCTTTTCCGAGGAGGAGGGGATCGTCACATACCGGTACACGGCACAGGATCTGAAGGACGTCTGTCTGTGGCTGACGGAAGAAGTGAATGCCCTTTCCGGTGAGGTGGACCGCGGCAGCAGCGGCGTGATGACTCTGGAAGCGCCGGAAGGAGAAGGCGCTGTCGAGGCGATGCATGAACTGGCAGAGGAGTTCCCTGCATTAGAAGGATACTATCCGCAGCCGAAAAAGCTGCTAGTATCAGAGATCCTGTCTTATCAGGGATTGACCGGGATATATTCACCGTTTACAGTGGAAGCAAATTATAATGGGGATATGACAGCGTATAATATCCCGTTCACCACCTGCCATGAGCTCTCACACCTGAGAGGGTTCATGCAGGAGGAGGAAGCGAATTTCATCGCATTTCTTGCCTGTATCGGGGCAGAGCGGACAGATTTCCAATACAGCGGATATCTTTCAGGCTGGGTGTACTGCATGAATGCACTGTACCGGGCGGATCGTGAGAGCTGGCAGGAGGTGAGGCCGCTCCTGGCAGAGGAGGCGGAACCGGACCTGGAGGCGGACAGTGCCTTTTGGGACGAGTATGAGGGCGGGATATCCGAGGCAGCGGACAAGATCAATGATACATATCTTAAGGTAAATGGACAGGCAGACGGGGTGCGGAGTTACAGCAGGATGGTGGATCTGATCGTGGCGTATTTTGAAAAATGAGAGTAGAAAGTGTGACTCACAGGCGGGGACAAAGGTATTATTTATGAGAGAACGAGTGAAAAAAGGACAGAAACAGATAGATGTAGAAGAGGCGCTCCAGACATATGGAGACATGGTCTATCGTCTGGCTCTGGTCCAGATGAAGAACAGGAGCGAGGCGGAAGACGTGTTTCAGGAAGTGTTTTTACGGCTTGTCAGATACAGGGACAGGATCCAGGGAGAAGATCACCTGAAGCCGTGGCTCCTGCGCGTGACGGTCAACTGCTGCCGTAAGCAGTTTGACAGCGCTTACAGGAAGCGCACTGTGCACACGGAACGGGAGATGGCAGCGGAAGAGACTTATGAGATGGAACTGCCGGGAAATCCTGTATATGATGCTGTGACCAGCCTGCCGGACGATTACAGGAGCACAGTGCATTTATTCTATTATGAGCAATATTCTGTCCGCGAGATTTCAGAAATCATGGATATTTCGGAATCAGCGGTAAAGACCCGCCTGTCCAGGGCAAGGGGGATGCTGAAGGAAAAGCTGAAAGGAGAGTTTGCAGATGATGGAACAATATAGAAAAGCAAACGACAGGATCCATGTGCCGGAAGAACTGATGCAGCGGACAAAGGAGGCAGTCAGACAGGAAGAAAAAAAGCAGAAGATCCGGACAATACAAAGATACACTGCTTTGGCGGCGTGTCTCTGTCTGATCTGTCTCGGGGCATGGATGGTTATGAGGCGGGATCGGATTATCGTGCAGGATGTTCAGATCGCCCGGACCGAGATGGAGACAGGAATGAATTTTGGGATACATGGTTCTGACCAGAAGAGAGAGGACAGTACATTTCACACAGAGATCTGTGAATCAAAAGAGGATGTCCCTGAGGAGATGTGGCAGCTCAGACCAAGCAGGATCAGCGGACAGGAAGTTTATATAGGGAGGACAGATGACGGTGTATGGCATGCCGCATTTGAAAAAGACGGGACATATATCTATGCGACAGAGGATCACGCAGAGGAGAAGGAATTTACAGAGCATTTGAAAGAAATTTTGTAAAAGTGAAATAAAGCTGTAACCTTTAAAGGATTCCCGGGGTATTATTGTCAGAAACAGGAAAACAGTTTTTGAGTACAGGGGGGGATGGGAAAGATATATGGGAAAAAGACATCGAAGTATGGGGCTTTCAGTCCTGCTGGGAGGAGCGCTTCTGCTGACGGCATGCAGCAGCGGCATGGCAGGCGCGGAAAGCGGCGGACCTCTGATGGAGAGCAGTAAACTGGCAGAATCGATCCGCCAGAAATATGATGAGAAATATGAATATACAGAACCCTTACGGAATGTTGCAAGAGATGAAAAGCTGGAGCTGCAGATGGGATTTGATATCAAAGGCGGGCAGTTTACGGAGTATACTCAGATCGTAAATGTGTATAAAGATGCGGAGCTTACACAGCCGGTCGGATCACATTTCGAGTGGGATGAAGAGACGCAGGTCCTTTCTGTTACGCCTCCAAGATGGAATGCAGCGGGGATCAGCAGCATTGACCTGGATGAGAGCGAGCCGGGGTACAGTCCTACTACGGCGGCTTTGTTTGAAAAAGGAGAGCTGAAGGACTGGGGGAATCTGCCCCGGTATTACATGGTACAGTATGTTGATACAGAGACCGGAGAAGCGCTGGACAAGCCGAAAGTGACAGTCTTTACAGTGGATCATGAAGTGAAGACAGCTCCGAGGGTGGCTCTGACGATCAATGAGGAAGGAAAACCGGTGTTCCACTGGCAGAAAGTCAAAGGGGCGGAACGGTATTATATCATGAGTCTTACCTATTCGGAGGAGAGCGGGTTTTCCGGCAATGGTTTCGTGCGGGGGAGCACAGAAGAGACTGAATGGATACCGGATTCTACGGCACAGTTTATCACGTATGCTGTATCCGAAGCAGACCGGAGCGAGCCCTACAATATAGAAAAATACGGAGAAGGCACTGAGGCAGTGCCGAGAGATACGGAATATGATACTTACTATTGTGTCATAGCCGCATCAGAGGAAGGGACATCAGCGATCAGCAATGTTTTTGATGTGAAGGATATCGCCAGAAAAGTCCCGTTTATGGAAGAGGTTAAGATGAGCCTTTCGCAAGAAGGGTCAAACTATGTGGAACAGGTCGCGGATATGCCGTCTTACAAATGGGTGACCATGTGTGACGGAACACTTGTACAGAAGCTGATAGAGTATGATTTTGACGCGGCGGATCCGACTACGGAGACATGGGGAGAATACGAAAATGAAGACATGTCGGATCTCAGACTTGTGGAGGTGGACATCGTCAAGGTGCCTTACGTAATAGAAGGCACGGATTTTATCGGAGCAGTCGTGGTAGAAAATTATGATCCGGATACATTGGAGGAAGATCTGGAGATGGTCCGGGAGCGTCAGGAGGAGTTGAGAAGCCGCGGCGGAGCCGTCACCCCGGAGCTGCTGGACGAAACCGAAGCCGACGCCGACGGAGACGGGGAAGAGACAGGAGACAGTGGAGCAGAGGGATTCTCTGATGATTACGAGGTTACCGCGAACAGCGCGCTCAGTGAATATCTGGCGGTCAATATGATGAATGGAAACCAGCTGATCAGTCTGGAAGATTTCCCGGAAAGCGCGGATACATCCTATCTCCTTGACGCATGGGAGGAAGCGGTATACCAGAACCCCATGGTCCTGGGTGTGAGGAGCGCTTCGATCCTAAAGGACGGCAGTATGCTGGCAGTGGAATATGACACAGAGCCGGAAGAGATCAGGCAGAAACAGCAGGAAATCAGTTCTGAGGTGAAAAAAGTCATAAAAGAGATCATCACAGAAGATATGTCAGAACTGGAAAAGGAACTCGCGATCAACCAATATCTGTGCGATACGGCAGAATATGACATGGAAGCTCTTGAAAATGCCGAAGCAAATGATTTTGCCGAGGTTGACGGGGAGTTTAACGATGCGTTTACACCCTACGGAGTGCTGATCAATAAGACAGGCGTATGTTCCAGTTATGCGGGGGCGTTTAAGCTTCTGGCTGAGGAAGCGGGGCTGGAATGTATCGTGGTAACAGGCTATCTTGAAGGAGATCTGCCCCACGCGTGGAATAAGGTGAAGATCGACGGCACCTGGAATATTGTAGATGCGACGAACAATGACAATGAGCTTCTGTTTAATGCTCTTTTAAACCTTCCGGATCATGCGGCGGACAAAGTGCTCGTGGAGGACGAGAGATATGTTCTTGACTCAATGACAGGAAATTACAGAGCAGAAACAGATGAAAAAGAATATTACAGGATTAACGGAAGGTTCTATACACAGGATCAGATCATACAGCCCCTGGCGGATGATCTGGCTCAGGAGGGAACAGCAGTCCTGCGCACAGATTATACCTTAAGCGATGATGAGTTTGCGAGTATACAGCGTAAAGTTGTAAGCCAAAGCGGCATTAAACGTTTGGAAGGGTATTACTGGATGGGGGTGATCTGTCTGACAGATGAAGATTCAAACAATTGATTTTCGAAAAAATAATATAATAAATTATAGTATTACGGAGGGAAAAGATATGAAAAATAGGACAAAAAAACTGGCGGCAATGGGTATGGCAGCAGTGATGGCTGCGGCACTGTTATCAGGGTGCGGCGGGCGGACAAAGGCAACGCCGGAGAATCTGCTCCGGGACATGACAGAGAAGGCGGAAGAAGTAGGATCTGCTGAGATGAATGTAAAATTCAATATTAAACTGAGCAGTGGATCAGAAGAACTCTCAATGGGGATGGACATGGATATGGAATCCACAACAGAACCGGAGGCTTCCCATGGGAAAGGAGAGGTCAATTTTGATATAGTCGGAAACAGTATGAGTACAGAGATGGAAATGTATTCCGTGAAAGAAGAAGACCAATATGTGACATATACGATGATGAACGGTCAGTGGACGAAAGAAGTGGCTGATGAGGAAGAGGCTCTGGGCGATGTGGAGGGGATGACCGGAAATATCGAGGAGTATGCGGACAAGTTTGAACTGGAGAAAGATCTGGTAGAGATCAATGGCGAGGAATGTTTTGAACTCAATGGAGAATTGGAAGGAGACATCTTTGCAGAAATAATCCAGTCGGATATGATGGATTCATTTTCCGGCTATGGCCTGGATGAGGAAACTGTGTCAGATATGGTATTTCCCTGTACGATCGATATCTATAAAGACAGTATCCTGCCGGCGCGTATCTATTTTGACCTGACAGATACATTTGAGCCGATGATGAAAGAGTACGGGGGAACGGCTTCAGACTGTTATATTGAAATGACATTTATGGAATACGACAGCGTGGATGAGATCGTTGTTCCTGATGAGGCACTCGAAGCAGAAGAGGGCTCCGGCCTTCTGGACGATTTCAGCGATGACGGCGATTCTGTGAAACCGGCGGAACCGGCAGAGCAGAGCGCTGACCTTGGATCTGACTGGGAGAGCTATACCGTACAGATCAATGACACCGTAGTCACGCTGCCATGTACGTTAGCTGACCTTGAAGCAACGGGGGTAACTCTGGATCGGGAGTACACTCCGGAAGATTATGTGGTAAATACAGGCGAGTATGAGCTGGCATGGTTTATGGATGCCAATGGCAATGAACTCATGATAGATATGATCAACAATACAGACGGACCTCTTGAACTGAAGGATTGTCTGGTGGGAGGTATTACAGTATATTCTTATGATGTTGAAGACGGCAGCCTGACAGTGATCTTCCCGGGCGGTATCCAGATCGGGTCTGCGCAGGAAGATGTCCTTGCTGCATATGGAGAGCCGGATGACACTTATGGAGATGCAGAGTATGGAAACAGCTATTACTGGTATGCGGAAGACAGCTACTTAAACGGCTGTACGATCGATACAGAAGCAGGCACAGGGCTTGTGGAGTCTATGAGCCTTGACTGCCAGGAGTAGATCACAGGAGGAAAAAAATGTTTTGCAGATTTTGTGGAAAAGAGATACCGGAAGGGGGCAGGTTCTGCCCGGGCTGCGGAAAAGAAGCTGATACATCGGCAGCATTTCAGGCACAAACCACAGCAGGAGAAATCGAAGAAGGAACCGCGGAAACCACCGCAGAAAGAATGCCGGCAGCAGTCCCTGTGGATCCGGCGAAGAATTACCGTATGGCATGGTTTAAGTTTATTATTTATTTCCAGCTGTTTGCCAATGCTGTGGTCATGGTCTTCAATGCCGCGTCAGGCATATTCGGGCTGGCATATGGTGGTGATGCAGGACTTATCTACGGGTTCTGCCCGATGCTGAAAGCAGTGGATGTCATATATGGCGTCATATGTCTTGCTTTTGCAGTGACAGCGGTCCTGATCCGCCAGAGACTGGCACATTACAGAAAAAATGCCCCTGTGCTGTATCTCGGATATGTTGGCATAGTAATGGCGTCAGGACTGATCTATACTTTTGCCGGGCTGGCAGCTCTCGGGACAGTCTCTGCGTCTGTAATGGATGCAGGCGCCTCAGGCATAGTGGGGAATGTCCTTGGGACAGTGATCGGAGCAGCTGTATTTTTCCCGCTGAATTACATTTATTTTAAGAAAAGGAAAGAACTGTTCATAAATTAAACAGTTTTTTGATGATGAGGTCATCGGACCTGGCCCGCCGGCTGTTGATTTATAACAGCCGGCGCTTTTTATGGATCCGCTGGAGGTATTGTTATCAGAAGCAATGAATGAAAGAAAAGGAGAGGATCCTCGATGGTATTCTGGAAGCGAAGATGCTGTTGACGATCACGGCATCGGACGTTCTGGCCGGGAGCATCACCTTCGGGCCCGATGAATGGCAGGACAGCTATGACGACGGCGCATGACTCAAAGCAAGACAGGAGGAGGCTATGGACAGAGTATTTGAAGATGAATTTATGGAGGCGCAGTCACGGATTATTGCACTATGCGTTAAATTTGCGGGTAACAGGGCAGATCAGGTTTACGCCTATGGCTCTATCGAAGAAAGCAGCATTTCTTTTAACGCATTTTTCAACATTGATGGTCAGATTGAAACAACAAATAATATAACTGCCGATACAGACGCAATATGGGATTTTCTGGATCTTGGGGAAGCGGTAAAATAGACACGGAATATAAGTATGAAAGTATCTGTTCCGCAAAGACGGAGATAGATTCAAGCGAGATTTTTATGAAGTGGTTAGATGAGGTACGCCGAAGTACAGACAGAGGGAAAATAATGAAACAGTTGAGAAAAACAGAATGGCGGGGAGGATACCCCATTAAGAAAAACCTGGTCCTGTGTGCATGGGGAGTGCTGGCGGTCGCAGGCTTCGCCGGGATACTGGCACGCCCGGAGAATATTCCGTCGCTGGCAGCGTGTGTTCTTGCATTAGCGGGCGCAGTCCTTTCGCTGCCTCGCCTGCTTGGATATTACAGAACTGCATACCAGTGTCTGCCCGCTTTGAACAGGCGGCTTACAAAAAAGGAGCAGGAGGAGCTGCTCGAATGTGAAAATTTTGAGACGATCACTGAGTTAAAGTCAGGATCGCTGCGGCGGACAGATTTTGCTGAAAGTGCGCGCTGGCTCCGGATCAATGGAAGATATATCCCGAAAGAACTTGTGATCTTAGGAGGGGCCGAAGTAACCTTCAATATAATGAACCGGGATACGACGCCGGTGATTTTCGTTTACGCGACCGGCGATGCGGTAAAAATTGACCTTGGTGTTCAGGCCAGTGTTCAGAAAATCAGGGAACTTAACGCATACTTCCGGTCCCGGTATCACATTTTTCCCGGACAGGCAGACGGGAAAAGGACAGAAGAACTGTGCAGCATATTCAGGGAGATTTACACAGATTATCTGAAAGAAAAAGAACCGGAGAAGGAAGATGCGGTTCTTGCGGAGCTGGTAAAAGATGCGGGAGAACTGCGGCAGAAGTGTATTGAGAAAATGCCGTCATATTTGAAAAGGGATGACGGTTGAATGATTTGAGGGGGGATTTATGAGAATTACAAATATTTTTGATGCGGTAAGAGACGGAACTTATTCGGATTTCCGAAAGTTTTATACAAGTGATCCGAATCTGTTCAATAAATATGCAGGAATGATAAGCGACTGCCGCAGGGCGGAGCTGTCACGAGCGAGTATTACGAACATATGCGCCGGATTGTAAAGGGGTACTGCTGGAAGAGATCATTCAGTATACAGAAGCAGGGGATACGGAGTCCTTCATGGACCTGTTCTCTGAGTATGCCAGAAAAGCTCAGCCAGATCTGAAAGAACAGATCCAGAGGATGATGGCATTCTACAAAGGAACAGCAGAGGAGCACCGGGGAAATGCCAGTCTTCATGAATCAAGCGAATATGGCAGGACAGTCTTCAGTGAATATAAAGCCCACTATTCCCTGACGACGGATCAGGAAGAGTATAAGGTTGCATTTCAATATCGGATGATCGATGCGGAGAACCCGGATCAGGAGGGACTGTTTTCCTTTGAGATCGCCACGGAAGAGGCATTTGACAGAGAAGATTTCCGCTGGATCTGTGAGGATAATCCGGGGGTATATACAAGAGAATAAAGCAGGCGCGGACAGAAAGAATAAAAAATAGACAGTTCAGCCCGCGCCATTCCTTCAAAAAAGATATGGTGGCAGATAGTGAAATGTGGTAAAATAGCTCTGTTATCGCATGAAGTATAGGATTCAAGAAGGAGGATTACATGATCAAATTATATGACAACGGCGTCTATCTCTTAAACGGCACCGAGATTGTGGAAGATACAGGAAACGTACAGGCTCCGCTCTCCAAGGAAGAGGCTGCGCGCAATACGATGGCATACGGCATCTTAAACGCGCACAACACTTCCGGAAATATGGAGAACCTTCAGATTAAATTTGACAAGCTGACATCCCATGATATCACATTTGTCGGCATCATCCAGACAGCGCGCGCTTCAGGGCTTCAGAAATTCCCGATCCCCTATGTGCTGACAAACTGCCACAACAGCCTCTGCGCGGTCGGCGGTACGATCAATGAGGATGACCACATGTTCGGACTGACCTGCGCGAAGAAATACGGCGGCGTCTATGTACCGCCTCATCAGGCAGTCATCCATCAGTATGCCCGCGAGATGCTGGCAGGCGGCGGAAAGATGAT
>DWUV01000024.1 GCA_019120595.1 Candidatus Mediterraneibacter tabaqchaliae
TGCCCGCCGGAGGGTGATGCCGGGACAGGCATGGCAGCCACAAACAGCGTGGCGGAGCGTACAGGGAACGTATCAGCAGGAACCTCTGTGTTCGCCATGATCGTGCTGGAGAAGGATCTGGCTGCAGTACACAAGGAGATCGACATGGTGACAACGCCCAGCGGCAGCCTGGTGGCCATGGCTCACGCAAACAACTGCACATCGGATCTGAATGCCTGGGTATCTCTGTTCCGGGAGTACGGAGAAGCCATGGGCATAGAGACAGATATGAACAGGATCTTCTCTGTCCTCTACAATAAGGCCCTGGAGGGAGACGCAGACTGCGGCGGCCTTCTGTCCTACGGCTTTTACTCAGGCGAGAGCATTGTGCCTGTGGATGAGGGAAGACCTCTGTTCGCACGCACGCCGGACAGCCGTTTCACGCTGGCGAACTTTATGCGCACGCACCTCTACGCTGCGCTGTCCACGCTGAAGATCGGCATGGACATCCTGGTGAAAGAGGAGAAGATCCGGATTGATAAGATCCTGGGACACGGCGGCCTTTTCAAGACGCCGGGCGTGGGACAGCGGATCATGGCGGCAGCCATGCAGGCGCCTGTGTCCGTCATGGAGACAGCTGGGGAAGGCGGAGCCTGGGGCATCGCCCTGCTGGCGTCCTATGCAGTCCGCAGGGCTTCGGACGAGACGCTGGAAGCATACCTGGATCAGAAGGTATTTGCCGGAAATGCGGGTGTGAGCATGGAGCCGGATCCGGCGGATGTGGAAGGCTTTGAGAAGTATATCGAGAGATTTAAGGCCGGGCTTTCCATCGAGCAGGAAGCGGTAGCAAGATTATAAGATCAGATACAAAAAAGCTGCGGAAGCCGCACAGGAGAAAAGATATCCTGTGCGGTTTTTTATGCTTTGTGCAATGTGCACAATATTAAACGTTTAATTTCTATTTGCACATGTCTAAAATGGATGATATGATTGAAAAAAAGAAAAGAAAGGAAGTGAACAAGGAAGTCTGCTGAAAATGCAGGCAAACAGCAGGCGTAGTGCACCCTTTTGATAAAACGTTTAACAAGATAACGAACAGGAGAAACTGCGCAGGCTGCGCAACCAGAAGGTGCGTCTGTACCGGGCAGTGCCGCGTACAGATGTAAAGACAAGGAAAGGGAAACTTTATGAAAAAAGGACGATTGATGAGGAAGAGAGGCCTCTCTTTTGTGCTGTCCGCAGCTATGCTGACATCCGTTTTGTCAGCGCTCCCGGCGGGGGTGGCGGAGGCGGCGCCTTCATCCGATGAGATCTCCAATGCAAGCCTCACGGCTGAGATCGGGGATCTGGGCCAGATTTCATCCCTGACGATCAACAACAACAGGCAGAACAGCTATGGTCAGGATGTGAATTTTGTGCTTCCGAATGATTCGGCACAGCAGAACAATACGGCTCATCAGTGGATGGGAGAGATGATCTTTTCCTACAGGACAAGTGAGGACGGAACCTTCCCGGAGGACACAAGCGGATTTGTCGAGGTAGACACAAACCGGACTCTGGCGGCGGGCGGTTCCACTACGTATGATGACGCTTCCGAGAATCTGGAGTCCAATCCTTACATTGAGAAGAATGTTGAGGATGATAAGGTGGAAGTCACCTTCAAGGGACAGGGTCTGGATTCTGCAGACGAGCGTACCATGAAGGGATTCGATGTACAGTCTGTATTCGATATGGCTACTGATGATGGTTCCATGCTCTGGTCCATCACGCTGGAGAATACAAGCGACCAGTATATCGAATTTGGCGATGTGGGACTTCCGATGCCGTGGAATAACAAGTATGCGAATGTCAGCGATACGTACAACAACCGTATGACAGTACATACTTTTGCAGGCGCAGACAGCGGATATGCGTATGCGATCCGTACCAGCGGCGAAGGAAACTACATGATGTTTACTCCGGTACCGGAGACCGGCGCAAGAATCGAGTACATCGATCAGTGGATTGGAAGTACCGGCGGCGGAATGAACGGTGTGCAGGGAACCCGGAACGGCGATCTGTATGCAAACTGGACAAGCGACACCGGCGGCTGGTTCCCGGGACTGCAGGTATATTATATCCACTCAAAAGATATCCAGAAGACAGGCCGCGGATACTTTACAGACGCCACAAGCCTTATGCTGGAGCCAGGTGAGAGCAAGACATATTCCTTCAAGTTCTCGGCAGTGCGTGCTGGTGATAACACGCCGCAGGGCAGCGCCGAGGATCACAACAACGCATCGGATTCAGTAGAGGAGCGTGAGAACAATCAGCGTTCCATCCTGTATGATGCAGGAATGATCGATGCGGTTGCCGTACCTGGTTTCCAGACAGCGATCAACATGCCGACAGAGCTGGATCTGCACTATGATGACAGCAGGATCACGGATGTAAATGTAGATATCCAGTGCGTGCATGAAAATGATCCGTGGGATGAAGCGCACATTCCGGAACAGGTGGACGGAATGGTAAATAACTCCCGTACGACAGAGCATTCGGATACCGATTCCGCTACTTACGTGGAAACGAAAGAAGTAGATGGTGAGAGTCACCATATCTATGAACTGAATTTCGGATGTATTGGAAATAACAGCGTGCGGGTGGAGTACAAGCTGGACGGCGAGGAGAAGTTTACGCAGTTCGAGTTCAACGTACTGGAAGAGCTGGATGCGACGATCGAAGCGCACTCTGATTTCATGGTCAATGAGACCCAGGATAATGATCCGAACAGCGCTACATATGGTATCTACAGCGACTGGTATCTTTCATCCGGAAAGGACGCTACACAGCAGACCCACTGGGGCGATGACTGGAGCCACGATAACATCAACTTCATGACAATGAAGAACTATCTGGATCCGGATCCGGAAGAGGTAGAGTCCATTGAGAAATACCTGATCGACTTTATGTGGAATACTTACATGAAGAACACGCAGGATGACTACATCGTGGCAAACTATCTGAGCGCGTCCGGCGCTTACAGCGACACAGGTTCACCATATACGAGAACATTCTCTGAGGTGATGGAGGCCACAGGATTCTTCAATATGTACCGGATCGTAAAGGCATATCCGGATCTGATCGATTACCGTGAGCCTGCAGAATGGTATCTGGAGAAGGCATACAATATTTACAACAAACGCGTGGGAGCCGGCGCAGTCGGCTTTTACGGAGAGCAGCAGGTGCCCCAGATCATCGAGGCGCTTCGCGAGGAAGGCATGACGGAAGAGGCGGACACCCTGCAGGAACAGTTCGCTCTGGATAAAGGAACGATCATGGCTACTGCGGATTATCCTTACGGCTCTGAGTTTGAGTATGATAATACCGGTGAAGAGGGCGCTTACGCTGCAGCAAACGCGCTGATCGAATATTATCCGGACAGCGAGTATGTAGATGACGCTCTTAACAATATGGAAAGAGCAGAGTGGAAGACACGCGCGATGCGCGGTATCCAGCCCACATGGTATTATTATGCGGATCCGGTATTCCGGGGCGGCGAGAGCTGGTGGAATTTCCAGTATACGGCGTCACTTGCGGGATCCATCATGGACGACTGGCTGCGTTACCAGGACAACGGCTGGGATACAGATTCCAGCGCATGGGCACAGCGTGTAAACTATGCCGCGAAGCTTTCCAACTTCAACGCAATTAATATGGGACAGATTTCCGCAGATTCTGTAGGAGGCATCAGCTGGAGATATACTGCATCAAAAGGCGGCCAGGGAGCACAGAATGTAAATGACGGCGGAACCCGCGTTATGAACAACGGCTGGAACGATTTCTCAGGTGAGAGTGAAGAAGGACTTTACGGATCACTGCTGAGGATCAGTGCCGACGTGACAAGTGATCCGGTATTCGGTCTGACCGGCTACGGCGCGGAAGTATCCAAGGACGGAACCCGCTATACCGTTACTCCGCTGGATGGGATTGGCAAGAGGATCAACATCATTGACGACAAGATTTATGTGGAGCTTGAGCAGGATTCCTGCACAACAGCAGTGATTGATGAGAGCGGCAATTATATTGATCTGGCTGTAAGCAATGCAACAGGCACAGAACATCTGTCAAAGATCACATTGAGCGGCGCAGGCATTGAAGACGGCTACTACAGTGTGAAAGTTAACGGCGAGGCAGGCGAGCAGTGCTATGTATCCGGGAATGAAGGCATCGTATATGCGGTTATTCCGGCAGGCGAATCCGCAACGATCACCATCGAAAAGATGGACGGTGGAGAGAACCAGGCTCCGAAGATTTATTCCCTTGAAGCGGATGAAGAGCCTCAGGCTCTGGTACCGTTCCGAGTGGAAGCATCTGCTTATGATGACGGAGCTCCGGACGGAACTCTGACATACAGCTGGGAAGTTACAGACGCACCGGAAGGCGGAGAGCTTACATTTGACGCTGACAACAAACCGTTTGCTGAAGCGACAGCATCTCTTGACGGACAGTACACAGTAACACTGACAGTAAGTGACGGCGAGCTGAGTGTTGCGGAAGATCTGGAGATCAATGTAGGAACAGCTCCGGAGAAGAGCGCGCCGGTCATTGATGAAGCGACAGCAGTACAGAATCCGACAAATACCACAGTGGCTGAGCTGAGCGGTTCCGCTACGGGAGATTCTACTTATGGAAATGAACTGGAATATGCATGGAGTGTTGTAGACCAGCCGGAAGGCGGCAACGCAGTGCTTGCAAATGCAGACCAGCCGGATGCGATGCTGAAAGCATATGCACCTGGAACTTATACGGTACGGCTTACTGTAACAGACAGAAAGTCAACTGTTTACGATGAAGATGTATCTTCCTATGAAGATGTAACATTTGAAATGACCGGAAATGTAGACGGCATTGAGCGTGCCGGAACTGTGATCACACAGGTGGGAACGGCGCCGACGCTTCCGGAGACACTTGAGGTGATCCATCCGGACGGCACAATTCAGGACAGCAGTATTACATGGGATGAAATCGCTGAAGACAGCTATGCTGAAAAAGGAAACTTTACAGTAGGCGGAACTGTAGACGGCACAGAGATGCGCGTAGAAGTGACAGTTATGGTTGCAGAAGGGGAAGCGACAAACATTGCTCTGATCGCAGAACCAAGCGCTATCATTGACACTCCATGGGATCTGGGCGGCGTGGCAGGCCTGAATGACGGCTACGATCCTGCAAGCTCCAGAGATACTTCTCACGGCGTATGGCACAACTGGCTCGGTGAGCAGGGATCAGACGCATGGGTACAGTATGACTGGGATTCTGAAGTTACAATTTATCAGTCCAACGCATACTACTATACAGACGGAAACTTTGTTCCGGCAGAAGTGTGGTATGAGTATAAGGATGCAAATGGAGAGTGGCGTCCGCTTCCGAATGTACAGGGATGCGGTACAGAACTGAACCAGTACAATGTAACAACCTTCGACCCTGTGATCACAACAGCGGTCCGTATGAATATGTCACCCAGAACACTGGGCTGCGGCGTGATCGAATGGCAGATTATGGGATATGCGGATAATGTAATTGATAAGACACAGTTAAGACGTGTGATCGACAGCGCAAATAATCTGGATCTGTCATTGTTTGACGCAAGCGAGGAGCAGCTCGCCGAACTGCAGGCTGCCATTGATGAAGCACAGCGAATCAGCGACAGCAGTGATACGACACAGGAAGAAGTAGACGCGGCAGCAGCAAAACTTGCAAATCTGATCCTGTCACTTCCGACAGCAGACGGAAATCTGGCATACAGCGCAAGTGCAGCTACCAGCTTTGTATCCTCCTGGGAGAATCTGAGCGCAGTAAATGACGGAGCGATTCCGGAGAATTCATACAATCCGTCTATGTCCAGATACGGTTCCTGGGGCAATGCAAGCGCTTATGAGACAGTTACCTATACATGGAATTCTGAGGTGACTCTGAACGGAGCGGATATCTACTTCTGGTACGACGGTACGGAGGGAGATTATACAAGCGGCGGAATTCAGGTTCCCAGCGAGTATTATTACGAGTATCTTGACAGCGAAGGAAACTGGCAGCCGGTAGGAAACGCATCTGCATATGATACTGCGATGGACGGCTACAATAACACCACATTCGATGAAGTAAGCACGACAGCAATCCGTGTTACAATGATGAAACAGGCGAACGACGGCAACGGCGTGGGCATCATGGAATGGAAAGTATACGGCACTGTAGCGCCGATACCGGAGGAAAAGACAAATATTGCTCCGCTGGCCGCTGTATCCGGTATCTGCAACTATGACGGCCAGGACGGCAGACCTTACGATCAGGGAGGCCTTCCGAAGATGAACGATGAGATAGAGCCGACGGCATCTAATGATCTGTCTAATGGCGCATGGTTCAACTGGAATGACCGTTACGATGCTGACGGTAATATCCAGAACGCATGGGTTGCTTACACATGGGATGAACCGATGCTCCTGGACAGCACGGATGTGTATTACTTCTCAGAAGGAGTCGGAGCGGGTCACGAGATGCCGGCATCAGTGACCTTTGAATATCTGAATGAGAATGGCGAGTGGGCGCCGATCGAAGGCATCACGCCGGGATGCGAACGGGATCAGTACAATACAACAGATCTTGGAGGCATCCGCACAACAGCCCTCCGCATGACAATGGAACCGCAGTTCTTAAATGACAACGATCCGGCTCACGGCGTCGGCGTTATTGAGTGGAAAGTATACGGTACAGTGGCAGGCGACGTAGATGAACCGGTTGTGAAAGACGCTCTGAACGCAGCGATTGAAGAAGCAGAGAAACGTGTGGAAGCAGATTACACAGCAGAGTCCTGGGCTGATTTCGCAAGAGCTCTTGAAAACGCGAAAACTGTGGCAGCGGATGAGAACGCAGAACAGACGGCAGTTGACGAGGCGACAGCACTCCTGAACGAGGCTATGGGTGCGCTTGAAGCAGCGCAGCCTACACCGCCGGAGGAGGCAGACAAGACGGCTCTTCAGGCTCTGATCGAGGAGGCGAATGGATACAACCGCACAGATTATACCGAGGAGAGCTGGGCACCGTTTGCGGAAGCACTTACAAATGCCTACAGCGTAAATCAGAATGCAACAGCATCGCAGGAAGACGTGGACAATGCGGCGGCAGCTCTTAAGGCAGCCATGGAAGCCCTTGTGTATATAAGAGGAGAGGTGGATCTCGCACCCATCCGCGAAGCCATCGAGGCGGCGCAGAAGCTCGACAAAGACGCATACACAGCCGAGAGCTGGGAAACAATGCAGAGAGCTCTGGCAGAAGCCATTGCAGCGGCAAGTGATCCGGCAGCGACACAGGAGATGATCGACCAGAAGCTGGCAGCTCTCCAGGAGGCTGTAGATGCACTTGTGAAGGCAGAAGGCGGTCAGGGAACCGGCTCTGGGGAAGGTACAGGTTCCGGCCAGGGAACAGGCCAGGGAACTGACCAGGGCCAGGGCTCCGGAGGACAGGCTGATAAAGACAGAGCAGTCCGCACCGGCGATGAAAGTCCGATCCTTCTGTACGGCATCCTTATGATCGTCATGGCAGGAGCAGTTGTCCTGATCGTGGCAGTCAGAAGGCGCCGCAGATAAGACGTATGATCATAATGTGAAAGGCGGTCGCCATGCCGGTTGAATCCGGCATGGCGATTTTCTGTTTTCGCCGGGAAGATCAGGAAAAACGTTGGGAAAAATGTCAGGAAAATTGTGCGTAATATTAGCAATATAAGAGAAAATATGTTATTCTATTTATAACGCATCTGCCTATTATCTGAGCGCAGTTTTGCTATCTGAAGAGAGGGCAAAGGAATGGTAACGATCAAAGAGATTGCACAGAGATGCAATGTTTCCATTGCGACAGTATCCAATATATTGAACGGAAAGCCGAACGCAAGTGAAGAGACGAGAGAGAAGGTCCTGCGCGCTGTCAAAGAGCTGAATTACACGCCCAACAGCGTCGCCAAGAACCTGAAGCTGAAGAAGAGCCAGACGATCGGCGTCGTCGTGGAGGATATGACGGTGTTCTGCGCAGCCGGGATCATAGACGGCATCACGAAATGCTGCGAGGAGCATGACTACCATGTGCTTCTCACAAATCTGCGGCTGTACAAGAAGTATCAGGACGCCTACTACACGGACAACAGCTTTATCCAGCCGGTGGAGAAGGAGATCAGGGAGCTTCTGTCCAAGCAGGTGGAAGGGGTCATTTATGTGGCCTCCCACGAGAGGATCCTTAAGGACTGTCTGCCCCCCGGGCTTCCGGTGCCTGCCAGCATGGCCTATGGATACAGCCGGTCAGCGGAGTATCCTTCCGTGGGAGTGGACGATGTGGGCGGAGCCTATGCGCTGGTAAGCCACCTGGCGGAGCGCGGCCACAGGGTGATCGGCGTGATCCGGGGCAAGGAGGACAGTATCCACACCCACGACAGGCTCACGGGCTATCAGAAGGCGCTGTATGACCATCAGATCCTTTTTAATCCGGATATTGTCATGGCGGGAGACTGGGACCGCGGGAGCGGGTACGAGCATACGGACGCACTCCTGGAACAGGGAGTGACGGCGATCTTCTGCATGAACGATATCATGGCCGGCGGCGTCTACGACCGCCTTGCGGAGAGAGGGCTTGTGCCGGGCCGGGATATATCGGTGGTCGGGTTCGATAACCGGGATCTGTCCAACTACTATAATCCGCCGCTCACGACGATCGAGCTGCCGCTGGAAAATATCGGGTACAGAGCGTGTGGTATCGTCATTGATATGATCAAAAGCAGGGACGGAAAAGAGCGGAAGAAAGAAGGAGGGGTGCAGATCCGGGAAATGAGCGAAGCGTGCCATCTGCTTGTCCGGAGTTCCGTGGCAGACCTGAGAAAATAAATGCACAAAAAACAAACTTGTTTTTTGTGCATTTATTATAATAAAAGAATGAGAATGTAGTGTTTTATTGACAAATTACAGTGAATATGCTATAAGAAGAACAGTAGTAAGATTACGCAGAAAGAAAAACAGAGCAGGCGTAATTATTTTTTTCATCTTTTTGTTAAACGTTTAATTAGAGAGGCAGGAGCATTTATGAAGAAGAGAGCAAATTCCAGTATCTCCCTGAAGAACATTCACATCACGGATGCGTTCTGGGACAAGTATATCCGTCTGGTGAAGGATGTGATCATTCCTTATCAGTGGGATATCCTTAATGACAACATGGAGGGCGTGGAGACAAGCCATTGCCTGGAAAACTTCCGGATCGCAGCAGGTGAGAAAGAGGGAGAATATTACGGTGCGGTCTTCCAGGACACAGATGTGGCCAAGTGGCTGGAGGCGGTCGGGTTTGTGCTGAACTGGGGCCGTGACGAAGCGCTGGAGAAGCTGGCGGACGAGACGATCAGCCTGATCGGCCGCGCGCAGCAGCCGGACGGGTATCTGAATACATATTTTACTATCAAGGAACCGGAAAAGCGCTGGAAGAACCTGACGGAGGGGCACGAGCTCTACACAGCGGGACACATGATCGAGGCGGCTGTCGCCTACTATGAGTCTACGGGGAAGAAGGAATTCCTGGATATTGTGTCCAGATTTGCGGATCTGATCTGCGATACCTTCGGTGCGGAGGAAGGGAAGATCCACGGGTATCCGGGGCACCAGGAGATCGAGCTGGCGCTGGTGAAGCTGTACCGGGTGACCGGGCGCAGGGCATACCTGGAGACGGCGAAATATTTTATTGACGCAAGAGGCGTGGGGGAGAATTATTTCCTGAGGGAGATGCAGTCCCCGCAGTACAGGCAGATCATGCCGGATTTTTCCAATTATGACCCGGCCTACTCCCAGTCCGATGTGCCGGTGCGGGAGCAGGAAAGGGCGGAGGGCCATGCGGTGCGCGCGGTGTACATGTACTGCGCCATGGCGGATCTTGCCCTGGAGACAGAAGATCCGACGCTCATGGATGCCTGCGTCAGACTGTGGGACGATATGGTCCACAGGCAGATGTATATAACGGGCAGCATCGGTTCTTCCGGGATCCTGGAGCGTTTTACGACAGACTACGACCTGCCCAATGACTGCAATTATTCTGAGACCTGCGCGTCTATCGGACTGGCGCAGTTTGGAAAGAGGATGGGCGATATCACGAAGGACGCCTCCTATATGGATGTGGCGGAGCGGGCGCTCTATAATACGCTGCTCTCCGGCATCGCCATGGACGGGAAGAGTTTCTTCTATGTCAATCCGCTGGAAGTGTGGCCTGCGAACTGCATGGACAGGACATCGAAGGAGCACGTGAAGCCTGTGAGACAGAGCTGGTACGGCGTGGCCTGCTGTCCTCCGAACATCACGAGGACACTGGCGTCTCTTGGGCAGTACATGTATTATCAGGAGAAGGACAGGATTTATACAAATCTTTTCATAGCAAACCGCACAGAGACGGAGGTGGACGGCGTCCGGGTGGAACTGGAGCTGGAGGGAGACTTCCCGTGGAAAAACCAGTTTAAGTTCCATGTAAGGGCGGAGAAGCAGACAGATATGTCGCTCTACTTCCGCATGCCGGACTATGCCCGCTCCTTCCGTATCATCAGGGAGGGAGCGGAGACCGGATTCGCGGTGGAGAACGGGTATGCCAGAGTGGATGGCTGCTTCCTGGACGACTGCCTCGAGATTTCTTTCGAGGCGCCGGCCCAGTTTGTGCACGCCAATCCCCAGGTGAGGGCTGACGTGGGTAAGACGGCCCTTGTCAGAGGCCCTCTGGTGTACTGCCTGGAGGAGACGGACAACGGAGCGAATCTGGCGTCCCTCTTTGTGCGGTCTGACGAGGAGATCAGGGAGGAGTACGACAGCCAGCTACTGGGGGGCTGCCAGATCCTGCGCGTCGGCGGACGGAAAGTGTCCGACGATGGATGGGACGGGCGTACCCTGTACAGAGGAAGCTGCCCGCCTGTCCTTGAAGAGACAGAGCTCACCTTTGTTCCTTACTGTTACTGGGGAAACAGGGATAAAGGAGAGATGCTTGTCTGGTTAAAAGAACTTTTCAGATAGGAGGAGAAAGGAAATGAAAAAATTTTTGTATTCCAAGAAGGCGGCGCCCTATGTGTTTATTCTGCCGTTCGTGGTGACGTTCGCAGTGTTCTGGCTGATCCCGCTTGTCAAGTCCGGCATCATGAGCACGGAAAAGATCCTGCCCGGGCAGGAGACATTTATCGGGCTGGATAACTTCACAAGGCTTTTCGGTGACAGGGTCTTCAAGGTGGCGGTGATGAACAGCTTTAAGTACATGATCTTTACGCTGATCCTGCTGATCCCCATCCCCATGTTCCTGGCCTGCCTGGTGAATTCCAAGCTGGTGAGCGGCAAGGTGTCCGGGAAGATCAAGGGGCTTTTCAAGTCGTCCCTGTTCGTGCCGGCTCTTACCTCTGTCGTTGTAGCCGGTACCATCTTCCGGCTGATGTTCGGCGAGATGGACACGGCGCTCATGAACCAGGTGATCGGCGTGTTCGGCATGGAGCCTGTGAAGTGGCTGAAGGGGGCGACGACCGGGTTCATTGCGCTGCTGACGCTGGCCTGCTGGCGGTGGTGGGGCGTGAACATGATGTACTTCCTGTCCGGCCTGCAGAGCATTCCGGAGGATTACTATGAGGCGGCGTCCATCGACGGGGCCACAACCTGGCAGAAATTCACCAAGATCACTATCCCGCAGCTCAAGCCTACCATTGTCTATGTGCTGACCATCAGTATCTACGGAGGCCTGGCTATGTTCAATGAGAGCTACATGCTGTATCAGGGCAACAACTCGCCCAATAATATCGGACTTACGATCGTAGGATACCTGTACAGACAGGGTATTGAGAAGAACGATATGGGCTACGCCAGTGCCGTGGGTATTGTACTGCTTGTGATCGTGCTTGCGATCAATATCACACAGCTCGTGGCGACTGGAACCTTTAAGAAGGAGGAGGATAGATAATGAAGACAAAGAGCGGTGGAAAAACAATTGCAAAGATCTTTATGATCGTATTCTTCCTTGTTTTGACAGTCCTGATCCTGATCCCGATCTGGGTCATCTTCATCGGCTCGTTCCAGGACGGCGATATGCTGGTCCGCTACGGACTGAACCTGGGGATCGACCTGGCGGAGGCGAATCTGGACAACTGGGTGATGCTGTTTACAAATTCAGGAAGCTACTTTACCTGGTTCTTCAACAGCGTCCTGCTCACTGTGCTCCAGGTAGTTGGCACGCTTCTGATCAGTGCGTTCGTGGCCTACGGTTTTGCGGCCTATGAGTTCCGGTTCAAGAATTTCTTCTTCGTGTGCGTGCTGCTGATCATGTCCGTGCCGTTTGAGATGCTGATGCTTCCCCTGTACGTGCAGATCAACGACATGGGGCTTGCGGACAGCTACGCGGCAGTGCTCCTGCCCTTCCTGGCAAACGCGATGACGATCTTCTTCTTCCGGCAGTACCTGATGGGGACGCCGAAGGAGATCATCGAGGCCGGCAGGATCGACGGCGCTACAGAGTATGGTATTTTCTTTAAACTCATCATGCCTATCATGAAGCCGTCCTTTGCGGCCATGGCGATCCTGAACGGCATGAACAGCTGGAACAATTTCCTGTGGCCGCTGCTTGTCCTGCGTTCCAGCGAGAAATACACACTTCCGATCGGACTGAATACGCTGATCACTCCGTACGGGAACAACTACGACCTGCTGATCGTCGGCTCCTTCTTCTCAGTGCTGCCGATCCTGATCCTGTTCCTGTGCTTCCAGAAATACTTTATCGAAGGCATGACGGCTGGCGCCGTGAAAGGCTAAATCAATCAACAGGAGGAAGACATACATGAAAAAAGCAAGAATGATCGTTGATAAAGCGTTCCGGGTAGCCCCGGTAGACAAGAGGATCTACGGCTCCTTTATCGAGCATCTCGGGAGAGCTGTGTACGGCGGGATCTACCAGCCCGGACATCCGTCTGCGGATGAGAACGGTTTCCGGCAGGATGTCCTGCAGCTTGTAAAGGAACTGAACGTCCCAGTCATCCGGTATCCGGGCGGCAACTTCGTGTCCAACTTTTTCTGGGAGGACAGCGTAGGCCCCCTGGAGAACCGCAAGCCGAGGCTGGAGCTGGCCTGGAGGAGCCTGGAGCCCAACACCTTCGGACTGGGCGAATTTGCGAAATGGACGAAGGAAGTGGGTGCGGAGACTATGATGGCCGTGAACCTGGGAACCCGGGGCACAGCCGATGCATGCAACCTTCTGGAGTACTGCAACCATCCCTCCGGCACAAAGTACAGCGACCTGCGGATCAGCCATGGGGTGAAGGATCCCTACAATATCAAACTGTGGTGCCTGGGTAATGAGATGGACGGGGAATGGCAGCTGGGCAGGAAGACCATGGATGAGTACGGACGCCTGGCGGAGGAGACCGCAAAAGCGATGAAACTGATCGACCCGACGATCGAACTCGTCTCATGTGGCAGCTCCTTTATGGAGATGCCCACGTTCCCGCAGTGGGAGGCGACCACGCTGGAATACGATTACGACTACGTAGACTATATCTCTATGCACCAGTACTACGGCAATCCGGAGAACAACACGGACGACTACCTGGCGAGCGCCGAGGATATGGATGCATTCATCCGTACCGTGATCGCGGCATGCGACTTCGTGAAAGCCAAGAAGCGGGGACGGAAGAATATCAACTTAAGCTTTGATGAGTGGAATGTATGGTTCCACTCCAAGAAGGAAGAGGAGGATATCACTACCAACCATCCGTGGCAGGTGGCGCCCCATCTTCTGGAGGATCACTATAACTTTGAGGACGCCCTGATGGTAGGCCTGATGCTGATCACACTGCTGCGGCACGCGGACCGCGTCAAGATCGCCTGCCTGGCCCAGCTTGTCAATGTCATTGCGCCTGTGATGACAGAGCCGGACGGCGCTGCCTGGAGACAGACCATCTACTATCCATTCCTTCACGCTTCCAGATACGGGCGGGGCACAGTGCTGGAGCTTTTGACAGACAGCCCGGTCCACACCACGCAGAAGCACGGAGAGATCAGCGATATCCTGGGAGTGGCTGTCTTCAATGAGGAGCAGGAGGAGCTGACAATATTTGCCGTAAACCGCAACCTGAAAGAGGATGTGGAGCTGACGGTAGATCTGCGCACATTTGAGTGCTATGAGCCGGCGGAGCATATCGTGCTTGCCTGTGATGATCTGAAAGCGGAGAACAGTGCGGCGGGCGAGAATGTGTCACCTGTGCAGAAGTCCTGCGGAAGGACAGAGAATGGTTTCTACAGGACAGTGCTCGGAAAGGCATCCTGGAATGTGATCCGCATGAAAAAGAATTAAACGTATTATGAAATGAAATGATTGTGCACTATTTATAAAAATAATGGATATGAATAGTGCACAATATACGAATATAATAAAATATTCGCAAAGTCTATTTACAAATCCTATTGAGGTGTGCTATATCTATATCAAACAAGTAAAACGTTTAATAAACGAAAGGGAGGAAAGAACATGAACAAGAAAAAAGTTCTCGCACTTCTTCTTGGCGCAACGATGGTAGTTGGAAGCCTGGCAGGATGCGGAAGCAAGGAAGAGGAAGCGCCGGCAGAAGATGCTGCACAGACAGAAGACGGCACAACAGCGCTGGAATTCTGGACATTCACAGAGATCCACGGTGATTTCTATGAGACAATGGCAGAGAAGTGGAATGAGGCGAACCTGGACAAGCAGGTGAGCATCAACGTAAACGTTATGCCTTACGACGATATGCACAACAAGCTGCAGATCGCTCTCAACTCCGGCGAAGGCACGCCTGATTTCGTAGATATCGAGCAGGGTAAATTTGCCAACTTCACACAGGGGACACCGGCTCTGATGGATCTGACAGATGCGGCGAGCGAGTACACAGCTGACGGCAATATCGTTCAGTCCCGTCTGGATCTCTACAGCAAGGACGGCGCCCTGTACGGACTTCCGACTCACGTAGGCGCGACAGTAGCGTTCTACAACACAGAGCTTCTTGAGGCAGCAGGCATCGATTACACAACGATCGAGACCTGGGATGACTTCAAAGAGGCAGGAAGCAAGTACTATGAGGCTACAGGCAAATATCTCGGAACAGCTGACACAAGTGCTCTCTGGACAGAGAACCTGCTGATGGCTGAGCTGGGCGGCGAGTATACAGACGGCGACAAAGTGACAGTGAACAGCGACCAGATGGTAGAAGCAATGACTCTCCTGAAGGATCTCTATGACGCACATGCGATCGGAACAGTTCCCGGAGGAAACCCGGACAAGGAAGAGGCTTACGGCGCATTCAACAACGGCGACTTCGCCTGCGCGATCATGCCCTTCTGGCAGATGTCCAGATACACAAGCTACATGCCGGATCTGTCCGGTAAGATCGCGATCGCTGTAGCTCCGCAGCTTGAGAGCGGACAGAAAGTATCTGTCGGCGGCGGCGGAACAGGTACAGCAGTTGTGGCAGACAAGCCGAACTCCGATCTTGCAGCTGAGTTCCTTGCATACGCAAAACTTTCCGAGGAAGGTAACATCCAGATCTGGGATATGCTCGGATTTGATCCCTGCAACACAACTGTATGGGACAACGAGGAAGTGACAACCAATCCAGAGAACCAGTACGTACAGTACTTCCAGAACAACCCGTTTGATGTCCTGAAGGAGATCCGCGACAGCATCGTAGGACTTGAGTCCCATGCATCCGCTTCCTATCCGTCCATCAACAACATGTTCACAACAGTAACGCTGAACGACATCTTCGAAAACGGTGTGGATGTCCAGACAGCTCTGGATCAGGCGCAGACAGACCTGCAGAACGAGCTGGGACAGTAAGGGCAGCAGCCAAAACAGTGAAAAAATTATAGAGAAAACGCCTGGGACAGGCGGCTCTTTACAGGGGCAGACGTGACGGTGCAGTCACGCCTGCCCCCCTGTAATTTTCCGGACTTTTGCATCATCACCTCTGCATCAGCGGTCAAGAGGATATTGACACAGAGGGGGAAGAATATTACGATAAATGTAATACGGCCAGATCCCGCACAGGGCGGCGGCTGACAGGAAAGGCGGTTTGACAGAGGAATGAGGCAAAAGCCCAAATACATGGAAATATACGACCAGTTGAAGGCACAGATCTGCGGGGGAGAGCTGCGGCCGGGAGAGAGGATTTATTCTGAGAACGAACTGATGCAGATGTTCTCGGTCAGCCGGCAGACAGTGAGACAGTCCCTGGCCAGACTGGAAGCGGAAGGACTGGCGGTCAGAAAGCGGGGGAGCGGGACTTATGTGAGGGAGCAGTCCGGGCGGAGAGACCCGTCGGTGCGAAGCCGGCAGATCGCTGTGGTGACGACTTATATAGATGAGTATATATTTCCGAAGATCATTAAATCTATCGAGGAGACGATCTGCGGGAGCGGCTACACGATCCAGGTGGCCTTTACTCACAATTCCGTAGAGACGGAGCGCCGGATCCTGCGGAAGCTTGCCGATGAAAACATCGTCAGCGGGCTGATCATCGAGTCTACAAAGAGCGCACTTCCCAATCCTAACATAGAACTGTACAGGGAACTGATGGAAAAAGGAGTTCCGGTCCTGTTCCTGAACTCCTATTACCCGCAGCTTTCTGTGCCTCA
>DWUV01000208.1 GCA_019120595.1 Candidatus Mediterraneibacter tabaqchaliae
GTCAGCGTACAACGAATCTGATTTTCATTGAGTTTCTCAATCTTCATACAATCACATCCTTATACTATATATGATAATATGCACGCAAAATAAATTTGGATACATATTCTCATCATTAGTATAAACAAAAACCAAAAAGATGTAAAGATAAAATTGCGCAGGGGCAGAGTTATCAACAAATCCACACGTGTTATGAACAAAAAACACATTGAAAACGCGAAATGGCAGCCATATAATGGCACTTACAAAAGATGGTACCCCTGATAAGTAAATACAGCGTGAAAGGAGAGGAGCAGAGGAAACAAGAAGCCGCTGCGGATCAGACTGTCTTTTGTCCCGCCGCCGACCGGGAGTATGTCACGAAAAGCCTCTTTAGGGTGATGCCGGCGGGTACACTATTTATCAAGATCCGCAGAGGAAAGGAGTATACGCCGGATGAAAATGGATGAATCAGTTTACAGGGACATGTTTGCGGAACTGGAAGGTTATGAGAAAAGAGGGATCGATATCTCCCTTGACGGGTATCATGCCAGTGCACTTCAGATCGTGACAGCCCATATGACGAAGGAAGAAGGTACGTATATGCGCGATTATGATATCGGCCGGGACGGATGTATCGAAGCGCTCAGATTTACGGATATCAATGAATACAGCCGGGCAGAGACTACCCCTTAATGCCGGCCGGGCTGTTGCAAGTGCAGTTTTTAAGGGCTGTTTAAAATCTCCTGAAACAGGCAAATTATTAATGACGTGTAATGAAAATATGTTATAATGATTCCTGATAGGAGGTGCGGCATGGACAAAAGAGGAAGAAGGGGCGCGGCTCCGGGACGGACAGGCACAGGCGGTGCGGAAGGAAGACATCCCGGCAGAAAAGCCCGAAGGCCGGAAGGCGGCGGACCGGATCGGAAGAGACGTCTTGGCAGGCGGAGCAGCAGAGCCAGGAGAAGGCGCCGCAATGCGGTCATACGGTGGACGATCTTTATTCTGCTGATCATAGCGGCAGCCGGAGGTTTCGTATTCTGGAAAAAATACGGCCCATCAAATGAGAGAGCCGATCTGAACGAATATTATGAACTGGAAACGGAAGATGACGCTGCTGTAGTGATAAATGACCAGGTGATAAGGAGGGAACCGTCAGCAGCGGTGGATGGAGGCGCTGAGCAGCCATCGCCGGGAAAGGTGATTGACGGACAGTATTATATCGAATACTCTGTTGTCCGGGATCGGATCAATAAGCGGTTTTACTGGGATCCCAACGAGAATGTCCTGCTGTATACCCTGCCGGGAGGCAGTGTTTCGGTAGAAGTAGGCAGTAAAGAATACACGGATATAACGGAAAAAAAGAGCGAAGAATATGTGATCCTGAAAACAGAAGGCAGGACAGCGTATATCGCGCTTCCGTTCATCCAGGCGTATACAAATATGGAATATGCAGTTTATGATAAGCCTGTGCAAAGAGCTGTCATCAGATCCGAGTGGGGCGAGATACAGACTGCGGCCGTCAAGCGCGATACACAGGTGAGATATCAGGGCGGGGTGAAGAGCCCGATTCTGACGGATGTGAAAAAGTCTGATAAAGTAACCGTGCTGGAAGACGAAGATGATTGGATGAAGGTCGGGACAGAGGACGGCTTTGTCGGGTATATCCGGACGGGTGATCTCCGGGATGCTGAGACGGAAACTTTGTCCAGGGAATTTGAAGAACCTGTCTATACGAATATCTCAAAAGATTATACGATCAATATGGCATGGCACAATGTATCCAACACGGACGCCAACAGCTATATATTGGAGACGATCGCAGGGACAAAGGGGCTTACGACTATCGCGCCGACGTGGTTCAGCCTGAGTGATACGGAAGGGAATGTATCGTCTCTTGCCGATCCGGATTATGTCAATTATGCACATCAGTCCAATCTTGAGGTGTGGGCAGTCCTGCGGGATTTCCACGGAGGCATCAATTCTTACGATGAAACCTTCGAAGTGCTGAGCTATACCTCAAAACGTACGAAGGTCATTAACCAGGTGATCGCTGAAGCACTCCAGTCGGGGGTGGATGGGATCAATCTGGACTTTGAGCTGGTATCAGCAGAATGCGGAGAGCATTATGTCCAGTTTGTCCGGGAGCTGTCCGTCAAATGCAGACAGAACGGACTGGTATTCTCAGTGGACAACTATGTGCCTCAGCCGTACAATGCGCACTATGATATAGAAGAACAGGGTGCAGTGGCGGATTATGTGATGATCATGGGGTATGATGAGCATACGGATGGTTCCTATCAGGCAGGCTCCGTGGCGTCCATAGGCTATCTTGAGGATGGCATTACCGAAGCGCTGAGGTCAGTGCCGGCGGAAAAACTGGTGGCAGGCATCCCGTTCTTCACGCGATTGTGGTTCGAGACTCCGAAGACGGAGGACGAGCTGGCGGCGGAAGCGGGAACAGAGGCTGCATCGTATCCGGATAAAGTTACGAGTTATGCATATGGCATGGACGAAGCGGCAGAGATCGTTTCAGCTGCCGGGGCGCAGACTGCATGGGATGACGCGGCAAAACAAAATTACGCGCAGTGGGAGGCTGACGGAGGAGTCTATAAGATCTGGCTGGAAGACAACCAGTCCCTGGAGGAAAAGCTGAAAGTGATCAAAGCAAATGATCTTGCCGGCGTGGCGGAATGGAGTCTGGGTATGGAGAACTCCGGCGTGTGGGATCTGATCCTTCAGTATGTAAACTGAGAGGAAAGCAGACGGCAGGAGTTTATGAAAACGCATATCGGATAGAAAGAGACATCCTCTTTTTGCATATACATTGATATATGTGAAAAGGGGATGTTTTTATGGTGAAAAAAGCTGGAGTCATTGTGACATTGGCGGCTCTTATCGGTATGATCCTGCTTTGCCGGGCGGGCAGCGGGATGCTGCGGGAGAGGATCGCTGAGGGGAGGGAGGTATCGGCCAGACCGGAAAGCAGAGAGGGCTGCCTGGTTATCATAGATCCGGGACATGGCGGCCTGGATGCCGGAAAGATTGGAGTTAATGGGAAAGAAGAAAAAGAAATAAACTTAAATGTTTCGTTAAAAATTCAAAAGTTGTTGAAAGAACAAGGGGTTGAGGTGGAAATGACCCGGGCAGAAGACGAGCGTCTCGGCGAAACACAGGTGGAGGATCTAAAGGCGCGCGTGTCCCTTATGAATGAAAAAAATCCGGACCTTGTCATCAGCATCCATCAGAACAGTTACCATGAGGAGTCAGTGAGCGGAGCCCAGGTGTTTTATTATACGGATTCTGCTCAGAGTGAACGGGCGGCGGAGTTCATCCAGGAGGCGCTTAAAGAGGCGGATCCCGAAAATACCAAAAAAACAAAAGAGAACAGTACGTACTATATATTGAAGAGGACGGAAGTGCCTGCGGTGATCGTTGAGTGCGGTTTTTTAAGCAACCGCAGGGAGGCGGAAAAACTGGCGGGAGAGGAATACCAGCAGGAACTGGCGGCGGCGGTTGTCAAAGGGACCCTGCGGTATTTGGAAGACTGAGAAAGACTGAGGACCGTATAAAAGAGTTTTTTTTTGATGGGAATAATGATATAATAAATCCCATGGAGACAAAGATAAAGAAAATAGATAAAAACCAAATAGATGAAACGGTCATACAGGAAGCGGGAGATATCCTGAAAGCGGGAGGGCTGGTAGCTTTCCCCACGGAGACTGTCTATGGGCTGGGCGCGGATGCCCTGAAGGAGGAGGCGGCGTTAAAGACTTATGCGGCAAAGGGCAGGCCTTCGGATAATCCCCTGATCGTGCATATCGCGGAGTATGAAGATCTAAAAAAGATCGCGGTCAATATCCCTGCGGAGACAGATATCCTTGCGGCACATTTCTGGCCGGGACCGCTTACCATGATCTTTGAGAAGAGCGCGGCCGTCCCGTATGGGACGACAGGCGGGCTTGATACGGTGGCGGTGAGGATGCCGTCAGATCCGGTGGCTCAGGAACTGATCCGGGCAGCAGGCGGGTTTGTGTCCGCTCCGAGCGCAAATACGTCCGGGCGTCCCAGCCCGACGACGGCGGAGCATGTGGCAGAAGATCTGGACGGGAAGATCGACATGATCCTGGACGGAGGCGCGGTGGATATTGGGCTGGAGTCTACGATCCTTGATATGACGGTCACTCCGCCGATGATCCTGCGGCCGGGAGCGATCACAGCCGAGATGTTTGAGGAACTGATCGGTGAAGTGAGCGTGGATGAGACCCTTCTGGGAGATGAAAGCAAAAAGGCGCCGAAAGCACCGGGCATGAAATACAGGCATTACGCGCCCAGGGCGAAGCTGCTTATAGTGGAAGGCGATCTCAGGGAAGAGATCCTGGCGATCAGGCAGCTTGCCTACGCGGCTCACAGAGAAGGGCGGCGCATCGGCGTGATCGCTACGTCTGAGACGCTTCCTTTCTATAAATATGGAGTAATAAAGAATATCGGAACAAGAGAAAATGAAAAAACGATCGCGCGGAGCCTGTACCGTGTGCTGCGGGAATTTGATGAAGAGGATGTAGAGACGATCTACAGCGAGTCCTTTGCTGTGCAGGGGATGGGGAAAGCCATTATGAACCGGCTGGAAAAGGCTGCGGGGCATCTGAGGATCTCTGCGGCCGCAGTTGTAAAGCAGCAGAGGTACCGGCGGATTACTTTCGTGAGCAGGACGGATTCCGCGAGGGCGCCCATGGCTGCGGAAATCCTCAGGCAGTATGAGCTGAAGCAGGAGTACGTGGTAGATTCCAGGGGCCTGGTGGTCTTGTTCCCTGAGCCGGCGAACCAGAAGGCGGAAGCGATCATGAAGAGCGCCCGGATGACGCTTGGGGAACATGTGTCGCGCCAGTTCGGCGAGGAAAACCTGCAGGAAGATACGCTGATACTTACGATCGATGAGAACCAAAAGAATAAAATCCTGTCAGAATACGGGACGGGATATAATGTATATACTCTGAATGAATTCGTGGGAGACAGCACGGAGATACCGGATCCGTACGGGCAGCCGCTGACTGCATACGGGGAATGCTTTGAGGTTTTGCGCGGGCTTGTTAAAAAGCTCGCAGAAAAATTAGATTCACTTGTGGAGGAAGAATTATGACAGGCAAAGTAACGGTCATGGACCATCCGCTGATCGCGCATAAGATCAGCTATATCAGGAGAGAGGATGTAGGGACAAAGGAATTCCGGGAGATGATAGGCGAGATCGCGCAGCTTATGTGCTATGAAGCCACACGGGATCTGAAGCTGAAAGATGTGAAGATCAAGACTCCGATCGCAGAGATGACGGGGAAAGAGCTGGCGGGGAAGAAGCTCGCTATCGTGCCGATCCTGCGCGCGGGAGTCGGCATGGTGGACGGCATGCTTGCCATGATACCTGCGGCGAAAGTCGGACATATCGGCCTGTACCGCGACCCTGAAACTCTGGAGCCGGTGGAGTATTACTGCAAGCTTCCGGCTGACTGCAGCGAAAGGGAAGTGTTTGTGGTCGATCCTATGCTGGCGACGGGAGGTTCCAGCGTGGCTGCGATCCGTATGCTGAAGGAAAAAGGCGTGAAGAATATCCGTTTCCTGTGCATTATCGCCGCTCCGGAAGGGCTGAAGCGCATGCAGGAAGAACATCCGGATGTGGATATTTATATCGGGGCGCTGGATGAAAAGCTGAATGACCACGGCTATATCGTACCCGGGCTTGGCGATGCCGGGGACCGTATCTTTGGAACGAAATAAACAAAGGAGATGGGAGCAATGGCGGAGAAGACGGAGAAAAGAGCGGACTATTTATCGTGGGATGAGTATTTTATGGGGGTGGCAATGCTTTCGGGGATGCGTTCGAAGGATCCGAATACACAGGTCGGATGCTGTATTGTCAGCCCGGATAATAAAATCCTGTCAATGGGTTACAATGGGTTTCCCATCGGATGCTCGGATGACGAATTTCCGTGGGCGCGGGACGGCGAGGACCCGCTGGAGACAAAGTATGTTTATTCTACCCACAGTGAGCTGAATGCGATCCTGAATTACAGCGGCGGGAGCCTTGCGGGCGCGAAGCTCTACGTCTCTCTTTTCCCCTGCAATGAATGCGCCAAAGCGATCATACAGGCCGGGATCCGCGAAGTGATCTATGACTGTGATAAATATGCGGATACACCGGGGGTGATCGCGTCCAAAAGAATGATGGACGCTGCCGGTGTGAAATATCATAAATATAACAGAACGAACAGAAAGATAGAGATCGGATTATGATACGGACAGTTGAAGTAAAAGAGATAACAGAAAATATCAGAGAAATGTGCATTGAGGCGAACCATTTCCTTGCGCCTGATATGGGACGGGCGCTGGACCGGGCAGTGGTTTCGGAAAGATCTCCTCTGGGAAGGAAGATCCTGGAGCAGCTGGAAGAAAATCTCGAGATCGCAGCTGAGGATATGATCCCGATCTGCCAGGATACGGGGATGGCGGTTGTGTTCATTGAGATCGGGCAGGATGTCCATCTGGAAGGCGGAGACCTGGAGGACGCGGTGAACGAAGGCGTCAGAAGGGGGTATGTGGAAGGCTTCCTGAGAAAATCTGTTGTAAGGGATCCGCTGATCCGTGAAAATACGAAGGACAATACCCCGGCTGTGATCCATACAAGGATCGTGCCAGGGGGACAGATAAAGATCACTGTCGCGCCGAAAGGGTTCGGCAGCGAGAATATGAGCCGCATTTTTATGCTCAAACCGGCAGAAGGCATCGAGGGAGTTAAAAATTCGGTGATCACTGCCGTTCAGGATGCCGGTCCGAATGCGTGTCCGCCCATGGTGGTTGGCGTGGGGATCGGCGGCACATTTGAAAAATGTGCGCTTCTGGCAAAAGAAGCCCTGACACGGGAGGCGGGGAGCCATTCTCCGATCCCGTATGTAAAAGAAATGGAAGAAGAGCTTCTTGAAAGGATCAATGGGCTGGGGATCGGACCTGGGGGACTGGGCGGCACGACGACAGCTCTGGCTGTGAATATCAATACCTATCCCACACATATCGCGGGGCTTCCGGTGGCGGTAAATATATGCTGCCATGTGAACCGTCATATCACGCGCGTGATATGACGCCGGAAGGGTTGAGGCAGAGTGCTCCTCCGAAATGCAGGGGGAGTTTTAGACAGAAAGGATATTTTCATGGATAAGCATATCAGAGTACCTATGGATAAAGAGACGGCAAAAAGCCTGCGCTCCGGTGATTACGTGTACCTGACAGGTACTGTTTATACAGCGAGGGACGCAGCGCATAAAAGGATGGACGAGACGCTCAGGGAAGGCGGAGACCTGCCGTTTGATGTAAAGGGGCAGGTGATCTATTATATGGGGCCGTCTCCGGCAAGAGACGGACGCCCTATCGGTTCCGCCGGACCGACGACAGCGAGCCGCATGGATAAATATACTCCGCAGCTTCTGGATCTGGGGCTGGGGGCGATGATCGGAAAAGGAAAGAGGAGTCCGGAAGTGATCGAAGGCATTGTCAGGAACGGCGCTGTATACCTTGCGGCTGTGGGTGGCGCCGGAGCCCTTTTGTCTAAATGTATTACTGCATCTGAAGTGATCGCTTATGACGATCTGGGGACAGAAGCGATCCGTCGGCTGGAGATCGAGGATTTTCCCGTGGTCGTGGTGATCGACAGCGAAGGCAGCAATCTGTATGAGACTGCAGCAGATGAATACAGGCAGACGGGGGAAAGCGAAAAATGAAACGTATTCTAATGATGGTGCTGAGAAATCTTTATATGGTGCCGTATGGGTGGGTCCGCTTGTGCTACAGGGCAGCCCATGTGGACAAATATTCGGAAGAAGATATGTATGCATTTCTCCGCTGGATCGATCTGCATGCAAACCGGGGAGGCAGAGTGCATATCGATGCCCATGGCAGGGAGAATATCCCGGACAAGGATGGGTTTGTGTTTTTCCCAAATCATCAGGGTCTCTATGATGTGCTTGCTATTATAGAAGCGAGCCCGCGCCCGTTTTCCGTGGTCGCGAAAAAAGAGATAGCGAAAATACCGTTCCTGAAACAGATCTTTGCATGCATGAAAGCGTTTATGCTGGACCGTGAAGATGTGCGTCAGGCAATGCAGGTCATCATTAACGTGACGAAGGAAGTGCAGAAAGGAAGGAATTATCTTATCTTTGCAGAAGGGACAAGATCGAAAAAGGGGAACCATGTGGGTTCGTTTAAGGGCGGGAGCTTTAAAGCAGCGACAAAAGCCCGCTGTCCGATCGTGCCTGTCGCGCTGATCGACTCTTTTAAGCCCTTTGATACAAATACGATAAAGCCGGTAACGGTCCAGGTGCATTTCCTTAAGCCGCTGACATATGAAGAATATAAGGATATGAAAACAACAGAGATCGCTGCGTTGGTAGAAGAAAGGATCCAGCGTGTGATCGATGAAAATATATGATAGGCAAGGAAGATACGTTATTTTTGCGTTTTTGCGTTTTTCTTTTTGCGTTTTTTTTGAAAATCCCGTTGACATTAGAAAATGTGTCTAGTATAATAATCTTCGCACTGTTAGTGCACAACTGAATAAACTGCTGCAGCTCAGAACTGTGGTCGCATTCAGAATCAGGAGAAATACTCAAGAGGCTGAAGAGGCGCCCCTGCTAAGGGTGTAGGTCGGGAAACCGGCGCGAGGGTTCAAATCCCTCTTTCTCCGTTTGATATTATCTCAAAAAAACTACTGGAAATTTCCGGTAGTTTTTGTATCTGAAAAGTTAAATTGTGGATAATATCATGTAAAACTACCAGATATAGTGCCGAAGAGAAAACTTGAAAAAGTTGTAAAAAAGTGTTGACAAACACTTGGTAAAAATGGTAATATATCTAAGCTGACTCGTGAGAGACAGCGAAAAACAAAATAAATCAAAAAAGTTCTTGACAAACGAAATGAGATTTGATAAAATATCAAAGCTGTCGCTTGAAAAGAACGACAGGAACCTTGATAACTGAACAATAGACAACAACCCTTGAAAATTTCTTTGAAGAGAAAATTTCTAAGAACGGTTCAAACGAACCAAACA
>DWUV01000209.1 GCA_019120595.1 Candidatus Mediterraneibacter tabaqchaliae
GTCCGGCGGATGCCTGAGGCGGAGCCGAATCTTCCGCCGGACAATTGCTTTTAGCCATGCTTTCTCCCTTTTACGTCTTTCCCAGATTACGGAACCGGAACCTGAGCCATATCCCCGTCCGCCGCGAAAACGTCCTGCATCAAACCGATGGTTTTCGGACGTTTCACCAATCGTCCGGCTCCCCCGCAAATACAGATTTCAGAACCCCTCCTGTTTTCTCCTCATCCGCATTTCTCTCCGCTTCTCCGCTGCCTCCCACTCTGCCTTTTCCGCCTCTGTCTCCAGTATGAGTCTCGGCACCCGCTTCGGCTTGTCGTTCTCATCCAGCGCCACCATTGTAAAATATGCCCTGTTTATCGCGTGGCGCATCCCGTCTTCCAGGTGTTCCACATAGGTGTCCACCCTCACCTCCATAGATGAATTTCCCACGTATGTGACTTTGCCGACGATCACTACCATCTCGCCCTGGTATGCCCCATGGATAAAATGCAGGTTGTCAACGGACGCGGTAATGACATTTGACCTTGTATGCCTCTTCGCCACCATACCTGCCACTTCGTCAAGCCACTGCATGAGCATGCCTCCGAAGAGCCTGCCCGCCGCGTTCATATGATTCGGCCTGACCATATGCACAGTCTCTACCATTGAGTCTGAAACCTTTCTTTCTTCTGCTGCACTCATGATTCTGCTCCTTCCAGCTTTTCCAAGTTTTTCAGCATCAGTATAACATAAAATATGGGAATTTTCTCTGACTTCTGTTACAATTACATCCAGAAAACAGGTCCGCGGAAAATATATCAAGACATGTTTGAACTATGAGACCACAGAGCAGGAGGAAGATCATGCAGAATATCAGGCTCACGCTCCAGTACGACGGGACACGTTATCTCGGCTGGCAGCGCCCGAAAAAAGACGGTTTTGAAAAAACAGTTTCCTATAAGGTCACCACCGCGCTGTCGCGGATGACCGGAGAGGATATCACGCTTTACCCCGGCGCCAAAACCGATCCGGGTGTCCACGCGCGCTCCCAGACAGTCAGCTTCCTCACCGGGTCATCCCTCTCCCCGGAACAGATCCGGGCAGAGCTGAACCGCTTCCTGCCTCAGGATATCGCCGTCCTGTCATCCGGGACAGCGCCGGAGCGCTTCCGGGCGGACCTGAACGCCAAAAGCCGCACCTATGGATACCGCATCTGCACTTCGCCTGTATATGATATATTTACAGCCGCTTTTACTGCCTGCATTTCCCCGTGCCCTGACATTTCCCGGATGGAAGCGGCTGCCGCTTTGCTGACAGGAACACATGATTTCCGCTTTTTCTCCGCTTCCCGCGGAAAAAAAGGAACCGGGAAAAATATCCTGGATATCCGGTTTGAATACGAAAAAGAGTCCTGCTTCCCGGGCGGCGGCAATCCGGATACCCTTGTCATCTCTCTGACTGCGGACGATTTCCTTTCTCAGATGCCCCAGCGCATCATCGGCACCCTGCTGGAGATCGGGATGCATAAGCGCGCTGCAGACGAGATCCCAGACATTTTTGCCGGGAAAGCATGCTCTTCTTCCTGTGACGCGAAGGGGCTGCTCCTCACTGACGTCAAATATTGATCTTCTCACTGCCGTCAGGTATTGATCTCTGCCCCTGCGCCGGTATTTCTCTGTGATAAGTCCGATCTGTGGCCTGATAGGCTGCTGACCGAGTCCTCCCTCAGGTCAATACAGGCCTTTCAGTACATTTACACAGCCGTCGATCCCCAGTTTGGACGAGTCGAGGACAACATCATAATTTTTCAGGTCTTTCCAGTCATTTCCCGTGTTTGCCCGGAAATAGCCTGCCCGCTTTTTGTTGAAATGGCGCCGTGTAGACTCTGCTTCTTCCGGCGCGATGCCATAATCTTCTACGATCCTTCTTTTAACTTCATTCTCATTCTCAGAATGGATAAATACTTTGATAACGCTCTTCTGATCTTTCAGAGCATCTGACGCGCAATGCCCGAGGAAGATCGCCGGGCCTTCCATGGCGAGGCGGCGGATCTCCAGCTGCTCGTCCAGGAATACCCTGCCTTCCGCCGTCAGCATATCCGGATCGCCCGTCTGCATACGGCTCATGACAAACATGGTATAGAGAACGCTCCCTGTGGCTTTTTCCTCATACTGGTTGATCCTGTCGACAGGGATTCCCTGCTTTTTTGCCACAGCCTCAAGGATCTCCTGCCCGTAGCACGGCACTCCGCAGACTTCCGAAAGCTTCCTGGCGATCCTGGTGCCGCCGCTCCCGTATTCCCTTTCAATTGTAATATAACGAAATTTCATCTCTGTACCTCCTCCTATAAATCTCAGCTGATGACAGCTGTCTTCCACTTATCTGCGGCCGCAATATACCGGATGGCTCCTCCCCTGGTCCCGGCCGGTATTCTGCCGGTATTCTGATCCGCATTTTCTTTCCGCACTCCGCTTACAGGAACAGCCCTGCCGCATGGAATACAAGGAAGCTTACCACCCAGGCCACCGCAAGCTGAAAAAGCACGATGCCTGCCGTGATCTTCGCGCTCCCCACTTCCCTGTGGATCGTGGCGATCGTCGCCGTGCACGGCACATACAGAAGGCAGAATACCATCATCGCGTACGCGTTTGCCGCGCCGAATCCCATTGCTCCCAGCACTGCCACAAAGCTGTCCATGCCATGGGCGGTCGTGATATTCTGGATCCCAAAGAGGACACTGCAGCTGGATACAACGACCTCTTTCGCCGCGATCCCTGAGATGAGGGCAACTACGATCTGCCAGTACCCGAGCCCCAGCGGCCGGAAAAACGGCACAACCGCTTTTCCTATGACTGCCCCGAAGCTCTCCGTGATATCTGTCACAAAGCCGGAGGGACCGACATTTAACAGAAGCCACATAACGATGGACGCGAAGAAAATGACTGTCCCCGCCTTTGTCAGGTAGTCCTTTACCTTCTCCCACACATACACCGCGATCGTCCTGGCGTTCGGCGCCTTGTACTCCGGAAGTTCGATAAGGAGCGCATGCTCAGCCTTGCTGCCGTCAATCTTAGAAAGGATATACGCGGTCAGGATCGCGATCACGATGCCCAGCAGGTACATAGAGTAGCAGACGAGCATCGCGTATTTCCCGAAAAACATAGAAGAAAACAGAACATAGACCGGAAGCCTTGCGCTGCACGACATAAACGGCGTCACAAGGATCGTCTTGAGCCGGTCCTTTTTGTGCTCCAGCGCCCGCGAAGCCATGACAGCCGGCACAGAGCATCCGAATCCCAGGAGCATGGGAAGGAACGCCCTTCCCGACAGTCCCAGATGCCCCATGATATCATCCATCACATACGCTACTCTTGCCATATACCCGCTGTCCTCGAGAAAGGCAAGCGCAAGGAAAAGGATGAAGATATTCGGCAGGAAGGTGAGGATCCCGCCCACACCGGATATGATCCCGTCCACGACCAGGGATTCCAGCAGGGGCGATGTCCCCACAGCCTGAAGCCCATTGCTGACAAAGCCGCTGAACCATTCCAGCGCTGTCTCAAAATAACCTTTCAGCCAGTCGCCCACAGCAAATGTCAGGAAAAATACAAACGCCATAATAAGGAGAAAGATCGGGAGCCCCAGCCACTTCCCGGTCATAAACCGGTCCGCCTTCTCCGTACGCTCCTCTTTCTCGCTCTTATTGACCAGAGTCTCCTCGATCACTTCCTCTATGAAATCATACTTTTCATTGATAATGTCCTTCTCGTAACTGCGGTCCGCGATCCCCGACAGATCCGCCGGGTACTTCTCCAGCACAGACCGGTCCTGTTCCAGAGCCTTGATGGCATGCCAGCGCATATTCTGCATCTCCGGATATTTCTCCCGGTATTTCTCGATCACTGCATCGATCTTGTCCTCGATCTTATCATCATACACCATCGCGTATTCACTGTGATGGTCATGTTTATGGCCGGTCCGGTCCGGGTGATGGTGGATGAACGGTCCGGGCTTTGCATATTCATTGTGGTGAGCCACCGCGTGCATGAGGATCTCCAGCCCGCTCCTCTTCCTCGCCGAAACAGGGATCGCAGGGATCCCCAGCATTTCCGGCAGACGGTGCAGGTCGAGTTCCATGCCCCGCTCCTCCACCACATCCATCATGTTCAGAGCAAGCACGACCGGCTTGCCCAGCTCGATCAGCTGGAGGGTCAGATACAGGTTCCTCTCCAGGCTGGAAGCGTCCACCACATCCACGATCACATCCACCTCATCGCTCATGATGCACTCCCTGGACACCTTCTCTTCCATCGTATAGGAGGTCAGGCTGTAAATACCCGGCAGGTCGATCAGCTTGAACTCCTGTCCCTTGTAGGTAGTCTTCCCCTCCTTCTTCTCCACTGTAACTCCGGGCCAGTTCGCGACCTTTAAATTTGCACCGGTATATGCGTTAAAAAGAGTCGTCTTCCCGCAGTTCGGGTTGCCGATAAACCCGACATTGATCACTTTCCCGCTCATGCCGCGCCCTCCTTTACGAAGATACTGTCAGCAATGCGCCTCCCGATCGCGAAGCGCGTCCCGCGGAATTTCACGGTCATGGCTCCTTTTTTGTCATTATTCAGGATCGTGATCCTGGAACCCTCTGTCAGACCGAGCGCCTCAAGCCTGCGCTCCAGGTTCAGTTCCGTCTCGATCCTCTCGACCACATATGTATGGTGGTTCTTTCCTTCTTTTAGTCTCATGTACTTGTCTTCCTTTGTGTATATGCTATTGATAATATTTCTCAACAGTCATTATATACACTTCAATTCGAGAAGTCAATTCAGGGACAGGGTGAAACCGGATTGGGGACGTAGTCAAATTCGATTTGACTACGTCCCCAATCCGGTTTCACCCTGTCCCAAAAAAACTCCCTCCCGGGAGGCAGGCTTTCACGCCCGCCCCTCGGAAGGGAGAACACCTATCAGCAAGAAGCTGAACTTTTATTCTGTGTTTTGTTTTATCTTACCTTTTTCCTGCGTGCGAGTACCGCAACTGCTCCGCCTGAAATAAGAAGTACCGCAAGGAGCCCTGCCGGTGATGCAGCATCCCCTGTCTTGGCTGCTGTCTTAGCCTGCGAGCCGTTGTTTCCGCCATTATTGGCGCTGCCGCTGCCGGACGTGCCGCTATTATTGCTGCCGGATGTATTTCCGGTATTGCCTGTATTTCCGGCATTTCCAGTATCGCCTGCATTTCCGTTGCCGCCCGTATTACCGGTATCACCCGTATTTCCGGTATCGCCTGTGCTGCCGCTGTCCGGATCCTGGGTATCTCCTCCGGTTCCGTCTTCCTTGGCCACCAGCCCGTCTTTTGCTTTCGCAAGAGCCTGTACCGCATTATCTACGGTATGCTGGTCATCTTCTGTCAGTGCGATGTTCGCCATCACTGCATTTGCCGCTGCATACGCGGTCCGGAATACCTGCACGCTTTCCTCTGTGTAGCTGCTCAGATCCAGTCCTGCCACACTGTTGAGAAGATCTTCCAGAGCTGACTTATCCGCTTTCAGTCTCAGGTTGACGATTGCATCTGTCAATGCCTGCCATGCACTGTCGATATCCGCCTGCATAGCATCTCCGTCTGCCATGACTTCTTCTGCCGCTGCTTTTGCATCCAGGAATGCCTGCTGTCCTGCATCGACATACTTGTCAAGATCGATCATTTCTGCCAGCTCCAGAGCCATCTCAAGGTCAGCCTTGTCGCCAGCCTTCATATCGAGAGCTCCAAGCGCCTGTACCAGCTTAAAGGTTGCATTCATGACTTCCTCATATGTCGCATGGTCGTCTGCCATCACTGCATCGCCTTCTGCAATCGCTTCTGCGAACAGATCTTTAATGGACTGTACACAGTCGTCTACATCACCATCTGCCTGATGCGCTTTCGCTTCGTTCAGATAGAACTCCAGCGTGGTCTTGCTGATTCTCAGTCCGTCCACTGCCGCCTGCAGGCCTTCGAGTGCCGCGCTGATCTGGTCTGCGTCTGCATCTGCGTTATCCAGCACACTCTTCGCTGTCTCCATGGCTGCCTGGAATGCATCCCATGTTTCCTTTGTATAGCCTTTCGGGCTAAGCTCTGCATACTGATTGTACAGCGCCTCAAGCCCGCTCTTATCGATCAGTGATTCCACTTCATAGCCCATTACCTCGAGCTCGACAATATGATTGGTAGTTCCCCCTGTGGCTGTACCATTCATATATACGCGGACATAGCGTGCCTGTACCAGCTCGTCCAATGTAAAGGTATGGCCGGCCGCTGTTTCGGCATATGCCGCGTCACTTCCCGGACCAAAGCCATGAATATTTTCCGTATCCGAATTATAAACGATATATGGATCTGCAAAATCTTCTGTTTTAGATAATGCGATTACCGTATTCTTATAGGTACGTCCATCACTCCAATAACGATAGAGATTCAAAGATTCGATATCATAAACCGATCCGAAATCGACTTCCATATAAGAAGATTCATCTCTGCCATCTGCTCCAAACTCGCCATAATTGCTCACCGTATTATTATTGGTACCGTCTACCGCCATGCTGATCGGCCGGTCAATCGGATTACACTCCGCATCTGAGCCGTCCGCCCACCGTGCGGCGGCATTTTTGTTAAGCGCGACATTTTCCGCTGTTTTCCTTTCACCAAAGATCCGCAATTCCGAAACAGTCATGAATTTGTCGATATTCGCCTCCTGCCAATGATAAGAAGCTGTTCCGCTGATTCGGATATATCTCGCTGAGACCGGAGAAAATTCGATCCGGGTCGTTCCCCCGTCTCCCTTGGTGTTATAGGACTCGTCGTCAAAGGTAGGGCCGGCTGATACTTCTGTCCAATTCTGGCCGTCCAGGCTTGTCTCAAATACATATTCCCTCAGATTGCCGGTACATTTCCATTGATTTGCGGGGCCGTTATAATATCGTTTCGTATAATCCACACGATCGATCACATAGGTTTCGCCCATATCTATGACCATATACGGACTGCCCTTTTGAATCCCATTTTCAGCAAATTCACTCGTCCAGAAGGTTGTGTCGTCGCCGTCGAACACCGTATCTTTAGCGCCCTCGCTTGTACCGGAAACAGCGACCGTCATATTCTCGGTATCAAGAGGCTGAGATCCGTCTTCCGGATCGAGCAGGCCGCCCACCTCATCATAACCTTTCGCCAGATCATATACCTGCAGCGTGATATCGCCCGCAAAGTCAGCATTGCCAAGTATTGTAGGAGCAGCTTTCACCATATAATAGCGATTGTCCGCCTGATAGGCAGAGGCTTCAAGGCCGCCGTCTACATACAGCTTAAGTATTCCGTTGTTTTCCTTTACCCCGATGATGCTGTGTAATTCACCGTCATTGACCGCGGTTTGAGATACCGCGCTGACGCCGTTCAGCGTAAAATATGCCCTTCCCTCGTCATCAACGCCGAGTTCATAGCCGTTTTCCTGAGCCGCCAGCACACCGGAAGACTGACTCTGCAGATTGACAAAGACCGTAAAACCATTTGCAGAATTCAAAGAATCGGCATCGCTTAATTCCTGTCTTCCTTCCAGGCCTTCCGCCTGTGCGTCCAATACCAGCCCATCTTCATGATATGTGACAGAAGCGCTGGCGCTGCCGGCCGTATTTCCCGAAAGATCCGTAATATCTTGGGCAGTCACGGTAATCAGGCTGCCGCTCTGCGGTCTGTCTGCCAGGGTAATATGATACGTCACATCATCCGCGCTTTTCTCGATATTGTCCACCTCGGCGCCGTCGACCGCGAAGCTGTTTCCCGTCACTTTCTCATTGAAGCGGACAGTGATCTCTCTGTCACCGCCGCTCATAATCCGCTCGATCTGCGGAGCCTGCGTATCCCTTTGATCCGCTATGCTTAAAATGCGCACCTCGTCAGGCTGAAGGGTAAATGTATAGGTCTCCCCATAGCTAAGCGTCCCCGTTGCCGGCGTCCCATCGGTCAGATTATGGGTGTGTTCCAGGTGATAATATAATGTGCCGGCATTTTCCGGAACTCCCAATGTCCGGTCAAAAGTAAAGGTGATTTCCTTTGTTTCTGTCGATGGATTTCTCAAGGAAATAATACCGTCCGTACCATCGAACGCCGAGAATCCATATGTCTGATTCTCTCCGCCTCCATTTCCGCCAAGGGTCGTACCTGTATTCGGCGAACCGCCGAACATCTTGGCATTTTGCAATATATGATGATTCTCTTCAGCCCACTGCAGGAATTCGGACGTCACTTCATATTTCCCTTCGGTCATTAAACTGTCTGAGAAATATAATTCCCAGAATGCCGAACCTCTCGTGGACATCATATAAAGATAATTCTGGAACTGCTGATCGTCAGCAGTATTTACGTTCATTCCTGTTCCCTCGCGCCCGTAAACCGGGTCGTGATTATACAGATTGCGCAGCGGGAACTGGAATTCATGATTATTTATGAAATCATAGTAGCAGGCGTCACGATAAGTAAGCTGCCTGTCCATCTTAGACGAACTGGATCCCGCGTCGGCCTGATCGGCGGTACACTGGAGCCAGACACTGTTCGCCCATTGCAGCCACCAGGGACTCGGATTCACATAGCAGGTCAGGGAAATCCACAGATCGTCGATATCATCATCCATCTCGCTCTGTCTTACTGCTTCAAACAGGTCGATCCACGCTTCCCACAGATCGGTCACATGATACATATTCTGATAGCCGCCGGTCATATGGTTGTTGGCATAGCCGGGAACGCCGTCTGCGGCCGGCCAGGTAGAATATTGATAACTGTCGGCAAATCCATCCCATTTCCAGTAATTCACGCCGTAATCCTGCTGCCATTTTATCGCCATATCCTGGAAATTTTTTATATAAGTACGGTCAGCGACGTCAATCGATCCGCCCGCCTTGCTCCCCGTGCCATTCTCTGTCAGGATATCGGCAAGAGTGCCATAAAAGTTATAACCTCCGCGCGGTCCGACCCATACGCCAAAATTACTCCCGAATTTGTCCACCAGTTCACTGGACGGAGTAAATCCCTCGGGAAATTTCGAATTAAATTCCCAGAATCCGCTTTGGTTCAGCGTTGTTCCGGAACGGCTGGCGTCTAATACATAGGTATGATTGTAATTGTTCCAGCCGTCGTCCACTACATAAGAATCCAGCGGCCTGACTTCCGCCGCGCTCAATTCCTTATCCATTTCCGTAAAGGAGCTTTTGATATTTTCATCGTCGATCAGCATCATGTTGTCAAACCATGAATTATATTGGATGCGGAATTCTGTCGGAGTTGAGATCGTATCAATATAGTCAAAAAAGTCTGCCTGGATCACTTCATTCTCCGTACTTCTGGCTGAACCGGCAACGGTCTGCCATGTCACATATTTTCCATCTTGAGTTAGCTGGTTATCCAGCTGAAGCCGCGCGAAATTCTTGCCTGTGTAATAACGGATAAACCCGGTGCCGTCTATGATCTGGGTATCTGTTACCGGGAATTCACTGCCCAAAAACATTCCTTGTATATAAATGGGCTGGCCCAGATTCGCCTTATATTGGTCTAAAGACACAACGCCTCCGGCATCTGTGGGCACCGTCCACTGCGCGTCCGTATCATTTACGATAAAATGCTCACAGTCAATATAGTCGATCGCTGTTGTTTCCCATTCCGTTTCTGGAATACTGATTTCAAGATACTTGCGCATGAAGTGGTCGCCATTGTACATAACGATGTTTTCCGTGATCGTATACTCGACATCATGATAGGTATAAGGCGCAAATCGGAACGTCACTTTTTTCCCTGTTTTTTCGATGTTGTTGATTGTAGTCGTTGTATCCGTGACCTCCGGATCGCCTGCCAAGGTCAGATCGCTCGCGGCAAACTGGCGGTCGCTGTCCTGCGGAATTTCGATCTCCTGTTCGTGCAGGTTAAATTCAGCGCCTCCGGCAAACTGCAGGCCGTTTTTCGCCGACAGCGCCACGAATTTCAATTGTGTCGCCGTACATTCTTCCTGCAGATTTACGTAGATCGGATTTACTCCGTCATATTGAAATTCACCTTCTGCAATCTTCACCCATGAATCCGAGCCGGCTTCAAGCTGCTCTGTTTCATTTGAGGCATAGAGCTCATACCCAAGGATATTGCCGTTGGTCTGCTCGCCCTGCTGGCGCGGGGTATAAGAAAAGGCCCTGAAGGTTGTCTCCCTGCCCAAATTGAACAAGACATTGTATGGATAATCTGTATCCCCTGTGCCGCCGCCATAATTGCTGTGCCAGATCGAATCCACGTCGCCGTCGATTAAATTAGATGCAGGCCCGTCATCCGGTCCGATACTGTTGTGATAACTGTCAGCCACGGCGGTCCAGCCTGCGCGGTCAATTGCCGGCTCAGCCTCCCGCTGCTCTTTCGTCAGGGATATGACAAATTCTTCGCTGCCCGCGCCCGGACGAAATATCGTATCGTATCTGTCCGTTTATTGACAATCTGTTCTGTACTCAGTTTTCCGTCAAGCATGCTGAACGTACGCTCGATGGCGTCATTGCCAATTGTCAAAGAATCCCCGCTCACAGATACGCTGACTTCAGAAAACTCCGTTTCATCTGCCTGAACCTGCGCTGGCACAGGAAGGACCATGGCGGCTGCCAGGCCGATTGCAAGAATCGTTCTGCTTAATTTCTTTTTGTTGTTGGTACGATAGAATCGTGCCTTTCCATGCATTTTTATTCATCTCCTTTCCAACAAAAGCCCGGCAGCAGGCAGCCCCTGATATTGGGGGGCTGTCCCATTGCCGGGCCGGACTTATTTCACCTGTTTTTCTCTTTCAGCCGGAAAGTTCCCGGCAGTTACAGGTTCGATTATCTGTGTTTTCTGCGGATGATCACTGTGCCTCCTGCCAGTACCGCCGCCAGGATCACAACTGCTGCCAGGCCTGCGATCGGTGCTGCATCGCCTGTCTTTGCTGCTGACTGATTCTGGCTGTTGCCGCCGGCATTTGTGCTTCCGTTACCAGCCGTATTACCGTTGTTTCCGATATTTCCGTTGCTGCCTGCATCACCTTTATTGCCGGTGCCGCCGGTATTACCAGTATCGCCCGTATTTCCGGTGTCGCCTGTGTTGCCGCTGTCCGGATCCTGGGTGTCTCCTCCGGTCTCGCCTTCCTTAAGCACCAGCCCGTCTTTTGCTTTCGCAAGAGCCTGTACCGCATTGTCTACAGTATCCTGATCGTCTTCTGTCAGTGCGATGTTCGCCATCACCGCATTCGCCGCTGCATATGCAGTCCGGAATACCTGTACGCTCTCCTCTGTATACTGGCTCAGATCCAGTCCTGCCACACTGTTGAGAAGATCTTCCAGAGCTGATTTATCCGCTTTCAGTCTCAGGTTGACGATTGCATCTGTCAATGCCTGCCATGCGCTGTCGATATCCGCCTGCATAGCATCTCCGTCTGCCATGACTTCTTCTGCCGCTGCTTTCGCATCCAGGAATGCCTGCTGTCCTGCATCGACATACTTGTCAAGATCGATCATGTCTGCCAGCTCAAGAGCCATCTCAAGGTCAGTCTTGTCGCCGGCCTTCATATCGAGAGCTCCAAGTGCCTGTACCAGCTTAAAGCTTGCATCCATGACTTCCTCATATGTCGCATGGTCGTTTGCCATCACTGCATCGCCTTCTGCAATTGCTTCTGCGAACAGATCTTTGATGGACTGTACACAGTCGTCTACATCACCATTTGCCTGATGTGTTTTTGCAGTGTTCAGTAATTTCTCCAGCGTTGCTTTGCTGACCCTCAGCCCGTCGATCGCTGTCTTCAGGCCTTCTGTCGCTGCAGTGATCTCATCTGCAGTCGCCGCTTCATTGTTAAGAACGCTTTCCGCTGCCTTCATGGCATCCTGGAATGCCGTCCATGTATCCTTGATATAGCCTTTCGAGCTAAGGTCTTTGTACTCGTTGTAGAGCGCTTCAAGCTCGCCCTTGTCCGCTGTAGTTGTTCCGAAGAGATCCATCTCGGCGATACGTCCGTACATATTGTCTTCTTCCGGAATACGTCCCACCGCGCCCTCAACGGTAAACTTCACGTATTTCGCTTCCGCCGGGAGGAATCTCGCGTCTACGCGCACATTCTGTCCCTGCTTGTATGCGTTTGCATCCACGCTTCCGCTTGTCACTTCGATCCACTCTTCTCCATCCAGGCTTACAGAAATCGTATACTCTGTCACTCCGCCATTCTGGATCGTATGGGATGTAAAGCTTACCTGCTCAAGCTGGCACTTATTCGCCAGAGTCAGGATGACATCCTGCGGGAGTTTCGCATTTTCACCGCTCCACGGTGACTCCCAGTAAGTCAGGAGATCGCCGTCAAACATGCGGTCAACTACATTGCTCTCGCTGTACATTGCTTCCGCGCTCTCGATCACCTTATCCGTATCTAACTCTAATGACGGATCTACCGGTTCGATCACCAGCGCGTCATATGCTGCCAGCAGCTCTGCCGCCGCTGTCTCTACTTCCGCGCGTGTCGCGTCCGCTTTGTCATTGACCGCTACTGCATTGTCATATGCCGCCTTGTATTCTGCGTAGGAGTCTGCTGTATAGATGGACTCCGGCGCTCCGGTGGTCGCATTGATCGCGTCCACAAGCGCTGACTTGTCAACACCGTCTTTGACTGTCAGTGTATATGTATAAGTAACACTTTCGTCAGCCGCAGATGTCAGTGTGATCTCTGCCGTACCCGCTTTCAGGCCGAGCACTTTGTAAGAAGGAGCCCCGTCTGCGTCAACCAGCGTAATGATGGAAGCGACTTCCGGATTGCTGCTTGTCACTGTAAAGTACTGGTTCGGGAATCCTTCCGGATATACAACAGCATTGATGCTCTCAACATATCCTGCAAGTATCTCTGTCGCTGTCCCCTCTGCCGGAGCGATGCTCTCTGCCTTCTGGCCGGCTGTGTAATAGAAGTCGATCTCTGCAAGGGTCAGCATACGGTTCTCACGCGGGTCATTTCCTTCATTTACCAGTCCCTTCGATGTCTTGCAAGTTACGTCCACTCTTGTCACATTCTTTGAACTGTCCGCTTTGATCGTATAAACCTCTGCCTCTGTATCAAAGTTCTGTACGTCACTCGTACCGTCCTCATAGAACACTTCCGCGCTCATGGAGAGCAGATATCCGTTTCCACGGTTTGCATTATGGACTTCCACAGTGGAAAGCTTAGACGGCGTCTTAAATGCAAAGTGCATTGTAGTCGGAAGCTTCTGGCCTTCTGCAAGGATGGTCTCACCCATATCCCATACGAACTCAAAGTCGCGTCCGTACGCTCCGTCAAACAGTCCATTGTAGTTTCCTGTCTGTACGATCTGGGTCACATTCGATCCGTCGTCTGTTGTCAGCACATCGTTTGTCATGGTAATGTCAAACGCATCCTGACCGTACTCGACAGTCGTAGTCGTCGGCACATCCGGGATCTCAACCTCATTTACTACCTTGCTTTCCTTCACACTGAAGTCCGGTCCCATCAGGGTTACTGTCGAAAGGTCGATCACATCCGTATCGCTCAGGTCAATATCAGCCTTTGCCTTCATCGTGATCGTCGCCAGCACCTTGGAGCCGTTTACAAGCGGCTGGTCGCCCATGTTGACCGCGTTGTGGTTCACATATGCAGTGCCGTCGTCATTTACGATATTGCCCGTCATACCCTGCGTATACATAGAACCGGTTCCTGTATATGCCGTACCTACATATTCTACCTGGTCCGGATCATAGTCAATGATCGTACCGTATGCGTTTAAGTTCTGTACGTCAAGCGCTGTGACGCTGATCGTGAACTCTTCGCCGGA
>DWUV01000210.1 GCA_019120595.1 Candidatus Mediterraneibacter tabaqchaliae
CCCTGATTTCGTAGTTTTTCCTGCCTCATGGAGCGGAGCCGATGCCAGCCATATCCCCGCGCTGAATACGTCCTCGACACCTGCGCTTCGCTGTTTTCGTCCGGTTTACTCAATCACAGTCTCCCCGACAAATACAGATTTTTAAGCTTGAAGGTTTTGGATTATTGTGCTACTATACGTATAACACGCTCCAGAAAGGATGAAGTACCATGCTGATAGAAATTGATTTTGACAGTGACGAGGCGATCTATGTCCAGCTGTGCAACCAGATCATTATGGGGATCGCGGCTTCTGTGATCCACGAGGGGGATTCTCTCCCGTCCGTGCGCCAGCTCGCAGACATGATCGGGGTAAATATGCATACCGTGAATAAGGCATACAGCGTACTGAAGCGGGAAGGCTATATCAGCCTGGATAAGCGGCGGGGAGCTGTGATCGCCCTGGATATCGATAAGCTGGAGCAGTTGGAAGAGATGAGGCGTGAGCTTCGGATCGTGCTTGCCCGCGGGTGCTGTAAGAATATCTCCAGGCAGGAAGTGCATGACCTGGTGGATGAGATATTTGATGATTACAGTGTGCGCATGGAAGGGTAGAGTGTAGTTATACAGAGTGTAGTTATAGTGGATGAAACTATTTGTATGGAAGAAAGGTCTGCCCTGATGCATGGTCATGGGCGGATGGACAGGAGGATCATATGCACATTTCATATACAGAACAGGCGGAAAGAGCGATCAGGTACGCTGCGAAAAAGGCAAAAGAGATGCAGCATCCGTATATCGGGACAGAGCATCTCCTTCTGGGACTGAGGTCAGAGTATTCAGGAGTTGCCGGTCAGATCCTGGCGCAGAACGGGGTGGAGGAAAAAGACGTGCTCCGCCTTATGGATGAACTGATCGTGCCCCCGGAGAATGTCTTTGGGGGGAGAAAACCGGAAGAAAGCCCACGCTTCCGCTATATCCTGGAAAACAGCGGAAAGGAAGCGCACAGGCTGCATACAGCGGATGTGGGGACAGAGCATCTTCTGCTGTCCATCATCAGGGACGTGGACTGTGTGGCAGCCCGCATCCTGATCACATTGAATATCAACCTTCAGAAGATTTTTCAGGATATTATGGCAGCGGCGGGGATAGACCCCAGGGAATACCAGGATGAGATCCAGGAGGGGCAGAAAGGCGCAGGCTCCATGGTGGAACAGTACTGCACGGACCTGACAGCGCAGGCAGAGGAGGGCAGACTGGATCCGGTGCTCGGAAGAGAAGAGGAGATGTACCGCCTGATGCAGATCTTAAGCCGCAGGACGAAGAACAATCCGTGTCTGGTCGGCGAGCCGGGCGTGGGAAAGACTGCGGTCGTAGAGGGGCTGGCACAGAGGCTTGCCACGGGAGTTGTCCCGGAAAAGATGAAAGATAAGCGGATCTACACCCTGGACCTGCCGGGGCTGATCGCGGGCTCAAAGTACCGGGGAGAGTTTGAAGAGAGGATGAAAGGACTGATCTCAGAGGTCAGGGCGAGCGGGAATATGATCCTGTTCCTGGATGAGATCCATACAATGATCGGCGCAGGAGGGGCAGAGGGCGCGATCGACGCATCCAGCATCCTCAAGCCGTCTCTTGCAAGAGGGGAGATGCAGCTCATCGGCGCTACTACGATCACAGAATACCGCAAATATATCGAGAAGGACGCGGCGCTGGAACGGCGTTTCCAGCCGGTGACAGTCGAGGAGCCTTCAAAGGAGCAGTGTGTGGAGATCCTGCGGGGGCTGAGAGGGAAATATGAAAGCCATCACAGGGTGGCTCTCTGCGATAAGGCGCTGGAAGCGGCGGTGCAGATGTCGCAGAGATATATCACGGACCGAAATCTCCCGGATAAAGCCATTGACGTCATGGATGAGGCGTGTTCCAGGGTCAGCCTGAAGGGATATAAAGTGCCGGACAATCTGACAGCGCTGGGGGAGACGGTGAAAGAGCTGGCGGCGCAGAAGGAAGAGGCTGTCAGAAGGGGAGATTTTGCCGAGGCTTCCCTGATCCAGAAGGAGCAGGAGCAGGCAGAGGAAAAGCTGGCGGGCGTGAAAAAGCGTTTTCGGAAAAAGACGGCATCCGCAAAGCCGGAAGTGACAGAGGAGGATATCGCTGAGGTCGTGTCCGCGTGGACGAAAGTTCCTGTGCACAAGCTTGCGGAGAGCGATGCGGACCGGCTGAAAAAGCTGGAGAGTGTTCTCCACAAGAGGGTGGTCGGACAGGAAGAAGCGGTCAGCGCGGTGGCACGGGCAGTCAGGAGAGGGCGAGTGGGACTGAAGGATCCGAGACGCCCGATCGGTTCGTTCCTGTTCCTGGGACCTACGGGTGTGGGAAAGACCGAGCTGTCCAAAGCGCTGGCAGAGGCGCTGTTCGGGAGCGAAGGATCCATGATCCGCGTTGATATGTCAGAGTATATGGAGAAACATTCCGTGGCAAAGATGATCGGTTCTCCTCCGGGATATGTGGGGCATGAGGAAGGCGGTCAGCTCAGCGACCAGGTGAGGACCCATCCGTATTCGGTCGTTCTTTTTGATGAGATCGAGAAAGCCCATCCTGATGTATTCAATATCCTTCTCCAGGTGCTGGATGACGGGCATATCACGGACTCCCAGGGGCGGAAAGTCGATTTTTCCAATACCGTGATCATCATGACCT
>DWUV01000211.1 GCA_019120595.1 Candidatus Mediterraneibacter tabaqchaliae
AGGCTTGCCAGAAATGCCTGTTCTTCCCTGCCGCTGTGCTTAAGCACCTGGCTTAAGATCGAGACGAGTATCCCTACTGCAGCTATACGAAAGATAAGGTTAATATCCATGTCTTCTCCTCTCTCAGAGCAGGATCACGATAAGAAAGATACCGCTCATCACCCCCAGACAGCCGCCGATCTTCGTCTTTGCAGCAAGTCCTTCTCTTAACTTTTCTGTCTCGAGATCCATACGGTTCAGATACATCTGCAATGTATGGTCAAGTGTATCTTTCTCCAGGCTTCCGAGAAATGTTCCTGGTTCTTTGAGCAGAATCGAATGTTCCTGTTTCAGTCCCAGCGGTTTTAAATATTTGTCCACAGAGCGGTTCCACATCCGCGCGAAGCCGCTCTCCTGTCTGGTCTTCATCTCTGACGCTGTACTTTTAAGCCATGTGCGGTACGGCTCTTTCACTCTTGCTGCCACACCGGCAAACACCTCCGGAAGCGGAGCATGAGTGTATGCGATCTCTCCCCGTATCAGGCTCATGATATACCGAAGATACAGCATCCGATCCAGATACTGTTTCAACTCTCTGCAATACACATATCCGGCTCCTCCGGTTGCCGCCAGTATCAAAGCCGCTCCGATCACTCTCTGCACAGCACACTCCCCCGCTCATCATAGATCCCCCGTATCTCTCCGGGACGGCGGCTGTTGCCGAGCACGACATACCGCTCAAACATCCGCCTCCTTATCAATTCCCCAAGCACAGGCTTTTTTGACGCCTCGTCCATATCCAGTCCATGAACGCTGGCGATCAGCTTGCATCCACACTGCATTGCATATTCTATGGCATGGATATCCTCACTCGTACCTATCTCGTCCACAGCGATCACCTGCGGTGACATGGAGCGTATCAGCATGATCATTCCCTCTGCTTTCGGGCAGCAGTCCAGAATATCCGTCCTGGATCCGAGATGGTTCTGTGCAATTCCAAGATAGCACCCACCCAGCTCTGAACGCTCATCTACAACTCCCACCGAGCAGCCTTTTACATACTGATTTCCGTCCGATATCTGGCGTATGAGATCCCGTATCAGAGTCGTCTTGCCGCAGCAGGGCGGCGATATAATCAGCGTGTGGCATACCTGCCGGTTCTTTGTGATATGCGGCAGGATGCCGTCCGCGCATCCGATAAATTCGTGCGATACTCTGATGTTGACAGATGATATGTACTGAATATTTTTCACCTTTTCCCTCTCCAGTATCACTTTGCCAGTTACTCCTACTCTGTGCCCGCCCTCTATGGTCAGAAATCCCTGTCTCAGTTCGTTTTCATATGCATAGAGAGAATAATGACTGATATATTCCATCGTCTCCCTTAATTCTTCTTTCGTTATGATATGCGGCGATCCTTCCGACGGCAGCACCCTCTCCGTGTTATCTCTGACAATGCGGAGGGGCTGGCCTGTGCGCAGCCTTATTTCCTGAATATGTTCCATGTCAGCGCCATCTGCCTGGACGATCTTTCTCACGCTCTTTGCCAGGATATTGAATACCTGGTCTTTGCTTCCCTTTCTTTCCATCTTGTCCACCTCTTTACACAATATATGAAAAGGAAGAAAAAATATGACAGAAAAAAAGCACGCCGGAACCTCTGTTCCAACGTGCATATTCTGAATATCACTGACTGCTGCAGATCAGCCTGCTTCTTCATCCGTCATCCTCAGTCTCTCCAATAAAGTAAAATCCTCTGCACTCGCCAAGCCTCACCTTGCAGAATTTCCCGATCATCGAAGCATCTCCCGGAAAATGTACGAGCAGATTGCTGCCAAGCCGCCCCGTCACCAGAGTGTCGTCGTGGTCGTTCATAGATTCCACAAGCGCGGTCTGGACTGTCCCCTGATGCCGTGCGCACATCCTGGCAGAAATCTCCTGCACCTCATTTAAGAGCCGGTCAAAACGGTCCTTTACGATCTCAGACGGAACCTGTTCTTCCATTACTGCTGCAGGAGTCCCTGTGCGTTTTGAATAGATAAACGTAAAAGCGCTGTCATACTGCACCTTTCTTACCACATCGAGAGTGTCCTGGAAGTCCTCTTCTGTCTCGCCGGGAAACCCTACGATAATATCAGTTGTAAGAGAGATGTCAGGCATTGCTCTTTTTATTCTCTCTACAAGCTCCAGATATTTCTCTTTCGTGTACCTGCGATTCATCTTTTCCAGTATCCTTGTGCTGCCTGACTGCACCGGAAGATGGAGATGACGGCAGATCTTCCTGGAAGACGCCATGACCTCTATCAGTTCGTCCGACAGGTCTTTTGGATGGGACGTCATGAACCGGATGCGTTCCAGCCCGTCTATCTTCTCTATCTCGCGGAGCAGTTCTGCAAAAGTCATCGGTTCTTCGAGGGTCTTTCCATAGGAATTTACATTCTGGCCAAGGAGCATGACTTCCACGACACCGTCCGATACAAGCCTTTCGATCTCGCGTATGATCGCGCGCGGATCTCTGCTCCTCTCCCGGCCGCGGACATAGGGTACGATGCAGTAACTGCAGAAATTGTTGCAGCCAAACATGATATTTACGCCTGATTTAAAAGGATATTTTCTCTCACTCGGAAGATCTTCCACGATCTTGTCCGTATCCTTCCATATATCTATGACCGTATGTCCGGACTCCATGCGTGTAGCAAGAAGTTCTGCGAATTTATAAATATTATGCGTGCCAAAGATGATATCCACGAACCGGTAGCTCTTCTTCAGCTTTTCCACGACCTCCGGTTCCTGCATCATACAGCCGCACAGCGCGATCATCATGTGCGGATTCTTCTTTTTGATCCGCCCGAGCTGTCCCAGACGTCCGTAGACTCTCTGATTTGCATTTTCACGCACTGTACATGTGTTATAGATGACAAAATCCGCTTTCTCCTCTTCAGGCTCCTCCGTGTATCCGATTCGCTCGAGGATACCGGCAAGCTTTTCCGAATCTCTGGCATTCATCTGGCATCCGAACGTGGTAACGCAGAACGTAAGACGCCTGCCAGCCGCCCTGCTCATCTTCTCCAGATATTCTTTTGCTCTTTCCATAAAATAATACTGCCGCTGCGGTTCCTGTACAGGGATCAGCGCTTCCTGTTCGGCAGTATCTGTCATATTCTGATTCATTTTATCTCCTGTGTCTGATATGTATTCGTGTGTCACACAAACTGATTACGTGCAGCGTCATACGCATAATCTATCGCACCAAGCCGGTCTGTAAGTTCTCTGCTGTCTATCTGCAAATCATCACAGAGAGCCTCGAGCGTGGGATAGTGATCTCTAAGTTTTGTATTTATGACGCTTAACAGCATCACCGGATCTCCCGGCAGTCCTGAGAACATACGATCAGCTCCTTTTCTGTTATGATCAGATCCATCTTTACATCCGATGGCTCCGTCGGAATCTGCTCCGTAATCTGCATGGAATAAGCGGCCGCGGCCTTTATGCATTTGGTCTTCCCGGCAAGATATGTGTCGTAATATCCGCCTCCGTATCCAATCCTGCCGCCCGAGCGGTCAAATGCGATCCCCGGCACGATGACGAGCGTCTCCTCAAACGGCACAGGAGCTTTCCTGCACCAGGGACCCGGCTCAGGTATCCCTTTATACCCCGGGCTCAGGTCAGCCATGCTCCTTATAAAGCAGAAATCCATCCTGTGTCTGCCGCGCACCCGCGGAACCGCCACTCTCTTTCCTCTTTTCAGTGATTCTTCTATAAGACGGCGCGTATCTACCTCGCTGCCGTAAGAGACATAGCAGTATAGAAATCGGACATCCTCATATGACCTGCTGCTTAAGATCCTGTCTGTGACCGCCTCTCCTGCGCGCTCCATTTCTTCCTCAGGCATCCCGCTGCGCATGCTCAGAAAATTCTTCCTAATTTCCTTTTTTGTTTCCGTACTTTTCACCAAGATTCACGACCGTTCCATCTTTTTCTTCAATATCGATATTATTTAACTGAGAGCGGAGATTTCTTCTCACCGCATCGAGGTATTCTTTTCTCAATATCTTTTGTTCTTTTTGTTCTTCCTCTGTAAGTCCCTCGGCTTTTGATCTGCGATACAGTTCATTGATCCTGTCTATCTTCTGTTTATCCATATCTGTTCCTTTCAAAGCACATTAAGATACTGTATTATACACTATTTTCCTGTGTTCGTCCAGACGTCCGTCAGCTTGAATAATTTTCAAGATGTAGGATTACAATACATGTGTTACAACTGAATATTTAAAAAGCGAGGATAGACTCTCTTTGTGTTATATTTGAATCACCACAAAACAAAAATACATAAAGGAGCTTCCTCGCATGGCAAGTATAACACAAGATATGAGATATCGTCTATCACTTATTAACTACGCAAACCGTTATGGTGTTTCCAATGCCGCCAGAAAATATAAAACCAACCGCCAGTATATTTACCGCTGGAAGAACCGCTATGACGGTTCCTGGGATTCCCTCAGAGACCGTTCCAGACGCCCCCATTCCCATCCAAACCAGCATACTCCGGAAGAAATCAAACTTATTCGAGACATGCGCAGGCGCAACCCTCACGCCGGTTTGGTTGTATTCTGGGTGAAACTCATGCAGCGTGGCTATAAACGCTCTATCCCAGGCCTCTACCGCTTCCTCAAAAAACAGGGGATTATGGCTCAAAAACTTCCTAATCCCAAGTACGTTCCGAAACCTTATGAGCAGATGACTTATCCTGGACAAAGGATCCAGATTGATGTGAAATTCGTTCCCGCCTGCTGTCTGGTCAACGAGGCAAAAGGGAAAAGGTTTTACCAGTATACTGCAATTGACGAATACTCCCGCTGGCGTTACGTGGAAGCCTTTGAGGAACACAGCACCTATTCTTCCGCACGTTTCCTTGAGCATCTAATCCAGCGTTTCCCCATGCCCATTGAATGTGTCCAGACGGATAACGGCATGGAATTTACAAAACGTTTTTCCACTTCCGGCAGGGAAACATTAACCTTATTTCAGCGCGTGTTAAAAGAGCATGGAATCCGCCACAAATTGATCCGCCCTTTTACGCCCCGTCATAATGGGAAAGTGGAACGCAGCCACCGTAAGGATAATGAACGGTTTTACGCTTCCCATACGTTTTATTCATTCCAGGACTTTTCTAAGCAGCTCCAGGTCTATAACCGCAGGGACTATAATCAGTTCCC
>DWUV01000212.1 GCA_019120595.1 Candidatus Mediterraneibacter tabaqchaliae
GGATGAGCTTTTTGCAAATTATTTATCCAGACCCAATGTGAGGCAGCCGATCCTGACCCAGTATTGTGACGGCAGAAGGGTGACATGCCCGAACTGGATGACACAGTGGGGGTCAAAAGAACTGGGAGACCAGGGATATTCGCCTATTGAGATCCTCCGGTATTTCTACGGGGATGATATGTACATTAACACGGCGGAAGAAATCTCAGGCATACCGTCGTCCTGGCCGGGGTATACTCTGGAGGAGGGCTCCAGCGGGGAGAAGGTACGGCAGATGCAGGAGCAGCTCAATGTGATTGCGGAGGCGTATCCCGCCCTTCCGAAGATTACTGCGGACGGGATTTACGGACCTGCAACAGAGCGGGCGGTGAGAGACTTCCAGTCTGTTTTCGGTCTTCCGGTAACAGGAAAGGTGGATTATCCTACATGGTATAAAATTTCTGAGATCTATGTAGGGGTGTCCAGGATTGCGGAACTTACCTGATCCCGGGGTCAGGTAAAGGATAAATGGTCCTTTGTGGTTGGTGTGGAAAGGAGAAATATGGCTGACAGAAGAAGGCGGAGAAAAAGGAAACGTGCCAGGACCGCAGGCTGTCTCTGTGCACTTGCGGTTCTGACAGGGGCTGGCGCTATGGCGGCATATGCCCTGCCCTGGGCACAGGCAGAACTGGGCGGTATGCTCAAGAAAATCGCGGGGAAGGCTGTGGAGGAGACTGTTAATGCAGTGTCAGAGCGGGGAGCGGATTTCCCGGAACTTACGGTTACTGTGGAGGAGGTGGAGGGAGATTTCTACTATCAGCAGCTCAGTGAAGCGGAACAGACTGTATACAGGGAACTTCTCCAGGGAGTTCAGGATATGGAGGAGTGTGTACTGCTCCACGCGGGGAGAGACGACCAGCCTGCAAAGGTATACGAGTATCTTCTGTACGACCGTTCGGAATTGTTCTGGTGCGATGGAAGTTCGCGGATGACGGTCTATGACAGTTATACAGAATTTTATCCGGGTTATACATGCACTGCGGATATCCGGGACCAGCGGCAGGCGGAGATCGACGCGGCGGTTGAGGCGTGTATCGGGGGAGCGGATGCGGGAGCACCGGAATACGACCGGATTAAATATGTCTTTGAGTATATTGTAAATACTGTGGACTATGATGAGGATGCTCCAGACAACCAGAATATTTACAGTGCCCTTGTGGGAAAACGATCTGTCTGCGCGGGATATTCCAGAGCCGCCCAGTACCTGCTTGGAAAGCTGGGGATAGAGACCATCTATGTTGTCGGCACTGTGGAAGAACAGGGAGCCCACGCGTGGAATATCGTAAATTGTGACGGGAAGTATTATCAGATGGATGTAACGTTTGCTGACCCGGTATTCTATTCTGCCGAGAGCGGGGAGATGCTTCCGGAGAATGTCATTAATTACGACTATCTGTGCTGTACGGATTCGGAGATTGCTGTAGATCATGTCCAGAGCAGTGAAACTGCTTACCCTGTGTGTGACCAGGAGGATCTCAACTACTACCGGATGAACGGGATGTACTATGATTCTTTTGACCCGCAGATCCTTCTATCGGATATGAACCAGAGTATCTATGCCGGTGAGAAAATGTACGTGTGCAAATTTTCAGACTCCTCGGTGTATGGTCAGGCAAGGGATACGGTTATCAATGATCTGTTTCCGAAAGCTGCGCAGAATCTGGCGGGTGCATATGGGCTGGAGCGTGTAAAATATACGTACATTGAAGATGAGAAACACTGCAGGATGACAGTGTTTTGGAATTATGAGTAATATTTCTGAATATTTAGAAGTATTCGTGAAATATTTGGAGGTATTTATCGGTTGAAATATGACCTCAGTTGTAGTATAATCTTTACAATTTGAGAACGAGGGCGCTCTGGATCAAAAGACTCCAAGAGTGCCTTTGCTATGTAACGGCATAGCCGGGACAGAGCAGTTTTCAGGTTGCTGGCTATTGATCTATACGAAGGGAAAGGGTGAACAGATGAAGGCGTTTCTAATATTAGAAGACGGTACAGTATTTACGGGGACAAGCATAGGTTCCACGCGGGACTGCATCAGCGAGATCGTATTCAACACTTCTATGACAGGTTATCTTGAGGTGCTGACAGACCCATCCTACGCGGGACAGGCTGTTGTCATGACATATCCTTTGATCGGAAATTACGGCATCACGCCGGATATGGAGTCAAAAAAGGCATGGCCGGACGGCTATATTGTAAGAGAGTTATCCAGGATGCCAAGCAATTTCCGTTGCGAGGGAACGATCCAGGATTTCCTTAAAGAACAGGATATTCCGGGAATCGCGGGAATCGATACCCGTGCTCTTACTAAGATCCTGAGGGAAAAGGGAACCATGAACGGCATGATCACAACGAATGAAAATTATGATCTGGACGAGATCCTGCCGAAGCTGAAGGCATACACAGTGGGAGACGTTGTCTCTAAAGTGACATGCAAAGAAAAATATGTTCTTGAGGGGACAGGAAAGAAAGTCGCACTTCTTGACCTTGGCGCAAAGAATAATATTGCACAGTCTTTAAATAAACGTGGCTGCGAGGTGACTGTATATCCGGCGCACACAACCGCGGAGGAAATCATTTCATCTGAACCTGACGGCATTATGCTTTCCAACGGACCTGGAGATCCGGCGGACTGCACATCTATTATCGAAGAAATCAGAAAGCTCTACAATACAGATATTCCGATTTTTGCCATCTGCCTTGGGCATCAGCTCATGGCGCTTGCTGCGGGCGCGTCCACGCACAAGCTGAAATACGGACACCGCGGCGGAAACCATCCGGTCAAGGACTTAAAGACCGGCAGGGTGTATATCTCATCCCAGAACCACGGCTATGTGGTGGACGATGAGAGCATCGATCCGGCAGTGGCTGTGCCTGCGTTTAAGAACGTAAACGATGGGACCAATGAGGGACTTGCATATGTGGGCAAGAACATTTTCACCGTGCAGTTCCATCCGGAGGCATGCCCGGGACCGCAGGATTCAGGATACCTGTTCGACAGATTTATTGAGATGATGGGAGGAGCGAAATAATGCCAAGAGATTTAAGCATAAAGAAAGTACTGGTTATCGGTTCCGGTCCGATCGTCATCGGACAGGCAGCGGAGTTTGACTACGCGGGGACACAGGCGTGCCGTTCTCTGAAGGAGGAGGGGCTTGAGGTTGTTCTGCTGAACTCCAACCCGGCGACCATCATGACGGATAAAGACATCGCGGACCGTGTCTATATCGAGCCGCTGAC
>DWUV01000213.1 GCA_019120595.1 Candidatus Mediterraneibacter tabaqchaliae
AGAAAGCGTGGCGTTAATTGTCCGGCGGATGCCTGAGGCGGAGCCGAATCTTCCGCCGGACAATTGCTTTTAGCCATGCTTTCTCCCTTTTACGTCTTTCCCAGATTACGGAACCGGAACCTGAGCCATATTCCCGCCCGCCGCGAAAACGTCCTGCATCAAGTCGGCGGTTTTCGGACGTTTAGCCATCGGCCGGCTCCCCCACAAATACAGATTTTCCTATCTTTCTTCCCGGAAGTAGTTGAGTCCGCAGCTCTTTGGCTGTGCGTGCTCCCTGCTCTGCCTCATGCTTGTGATCACGAGCACGAGGATCGTTGCGATATACGGGAACATATCATAGATCTGCGCCGGCAGCCCGGGGATATTGACATACATGCGCATGATCGTCAGCCCGCCGAAGATCAGCGCTACGATCATTCCCCTTGCCGGGCTCCATGTCGCGAAGATAACAAGCGCCACTGCGAGCCATCCGTAGCCGCTGACACAGTCGTGTACCCACACGCCGGAGGTGGTCACCATGCTCATGTACATACCGCCGATCCCGCAGATACCGCCTCCGACGACCGTTGCCAGGTACTTGTAAAGCGTGGTATTGATCCCGGCGGCGTCCGCGGTCGCCGGATCCTCCCCTACCGCGCGCAGGTTCAGTCCCACGCGGGAACGGTTAAAGAACCATGCCATGACCACTGCCACGATGATGGCAAAATACACAAGCCAGTTATACTCAAAGAGGAGCGGTCCGATCACCGGGATATCGGAAAGTCCCGGGATATACAGGCCGGAGAACGCTTTTTTTGTCGTCTCTGAGACTGCCACATACCCGCCGGCTTTCTGGCCGATGTACTCGCCGAAGAAATTCCCGAAGCCCGTGCCGAAGATAGTCAGCGTCAGTCCGGTCACATTCTGGTTCGCTCTCAGGGTGATGGTCAGGAAGCTGTAGATCAGCGCCCCGCCCGCGCCTGCCAGGAAGGAGGTCAGGAGCGCGATCGCCGCTGAGAGGACTCCGTTTGGATTTCCGCCTGCGCTGATCACTGCCTGTTCATAATAGTAGGAACCTGCAAGCCCTGTGATGGCGCCCATGAACATCATACCTTCCACGCCCAGGTTTAAGTTTCCCGACTTCTCGGTCAGGATCTCTCCCAGCGCTCCGAGCAGAAGAGGCGTGCCTGCCAGCACTGCCGCGATAAACAGACCATTTAATGTATTAAGCATGATGCTCCTCCTTTCCTCTTCTGATCAGCCTGTATGAGATAAAGAACTCACACCCCAGCATGAAGAACAGAATAATGCCGATGAGCAGATCCGCCGCGGACGCAGGGATCTTAAACTGTGTCTGGATCGCATTGGAGCCTCTCTCCAGCATCGCGATAAACACGGATACCACCAGCATGCCGTATGGGTTCATCTTTGCCAGCCATGCCACAGTGATCGCAGTGAATCCTACGCCGCCGGCAGTCCCTTCTGTGATCGTATAGTCAGAGCCCGCGAACTGGAGCATACCGACCAGGCCGCAGAGCGCTCCGGATAAAAACATCGTTCTCCGGAAAACCTTCCCCACGTTGATCCCTGCATAGCGCGCGGTATTATTGCTCTCGCCGACCACAGCGATCTCATAGCCCTGCTTTGTCTTATTAAAATAGATATAAGACGCCACCACAAGGATCAGGGCCAGGATCCAGCCCCAGTGCACGCCCAGTACCTTTGTAAGCCTCGCCCCCGGCACGAGCATCGCGATCTTCGGATAGCTGCTGCCCGGCGCTTTCCACGGGCCGTTCATCAGGTACTTGATAAACGCAAGTGCGATATAATTGAGCATCAGGGTAAACAGAGTTTCATTCGTCCCCCATTTTGCCTTGCACACAGCCGGCAGGAGCCCGTACAGGCCTCCCGCTACAATGGCCGCCAGCATCATCAGAAGAACCAGCGGGAGCTTCGGGAAAATATGGGCGGTAAAGAGTCCGAAGGCTCCTGCCGCGACTGCTCCCACGAGGATCTGCCCCTCGCCGCCGATATTCCAGAATTTCATTTTAAAGGCAAAAGAAATACCAATGGCTGTGATCAGCAGGGGGATCGAGATCTTCACTGTCTCATAGATCACGGTCTTAGACCCCCAGGCTCCTTTTACCATGGAAACATATACTGAGATCGGGTTGTGCCCCAGCAGCAGGATCACGATCCCGCCTGTCACAAGTGAGAGGAGGAATGCCGCCGCGCGGATCCCCCAGGATTTCCGGCCGGAGACCGCATCGCGCCTGACCATCCTCAGGAGCGGCTCTTTTGCCTGTGCTGTATGTGTGTGTGCGCTCATGCTGTCACCTCCTTGTCCTTATTACTGGCATCCCCGCCGGAAGGCTGCGCTCCCTCTGCGTGGATCATCATCAGTCCGATATCCTCTTTCGTCACGTTCCGCGGGTCCACGATGCCGCTCACCTTCCCGCCGCACATGACCATGATGCGGTCGGAAAGCTGCATGAGCACATCCAGGTCCTCGCCGATAAAGATGACTGCAACGCCTTTTTTCTTCTGTTCATTGAGCAGGTCATAGATACGGTAGGAGGAGTTGATATCCAGCCCTCGCACCGGATAAGCTACGATCAGCACGGACGGCTGGCATGCGATCTCCCTTCCCAGAAGGACTTTCTGCACATTTCCGCCGGAAAGCCTGCCCACAGGGGTATCCACCCCGGGAGTCACGATCTCCAGCTCTTCGATCAGCTGTTCCGCCAGCTCCCTGGGAGCCTTGCGGTCTACAAAAATGCCTTTATTTGACTTATAACTCCGCAGCATCACATTGTCCGTCATGTCCATTCCCGCCACAAGTCCCATACCGAGCCTGTCCTCCGGGACGAATGCCATGGAGATTCCCTTCTTTACGATCTCATCCGGCTTCAGCCCCAGGATCCGTTCCTGCACAGGGACGCCGTCATGCTCTCCCGAATAGAGTACGGAGCCGCCGATCGAAGGATACAGTCCCGCGATCGTCTCGCACAGCTCCCTCTGGCCGCTTCCCGCAATGCCTGCGATGCCCAGGATCTCTCCGCCGTAAGCCTCAAAGGATACATTGTCCAGCGCCTTCACCCCGTCGCCGTTCAGGCAGGTCAGGTCGATCACCTGGAGCCGTTTCTCTCCGCGCTCCACCTGAGGCCTGTCGATCTCCAGGCTGATCGGACGCCCGACCATCATCTCCGTGAGCTGTGCCTGGTCTGTCTCCGCTGTGTTGACCACGCCGATATACTCTCCTTTGCGGAGGATCGCCACACGGTCGGAGATCGCGAGCACTTCGTTGAGCTTATGGGTAATGATGATGATCGATTTCCCGTCCTTTTTCATATTCCGCAGCACGGTAAAGAGCCGTTCCGTCTCCTGCGGGGTCAGCACTGCCGTAGGCTCGTCCAGGATCAGGATATCCGCTCCTTTGTAGAGCACCTTTAAGATCTCCACTGTCTGCTTTTCTGAGACAGACATATTGTAGACCTTTTTGGAAGGATCCAGGTCAAACCCGTATTTCTGCGCCAGTTCCCCTACCTTTTTATTGATCTCCCGGCGGTTTACGGTCACTTTTCCGTCCAGTCCCAGCACGATATTTTCCGCCGCTGTCAGGACGTCCACCAGTTTAAAATGCTGGTGGATCATGCCGATCCCCAGCGCGAAGGAATCCTTCGGCGAACGGATCGTCACCTCTTCCCCCTTCACATAGATCTCTCCGTGGTCCGGGAAGTAGATCCCTGACAGCATGTTCATCAGCGTCGTCTTCCCGCTTCCGTTTTCCCCTAGGAGCGCAAGGATCTCTCCTGTCCTCAGTTCAAGGTTGACGTCTTTGTTCGCGGTCACTTTCCCGAACGTCTTTGTCACATGATGCATTTTTACCGCATACTCAGCTCCCACACTCAAGCTCTCATCCTCCTTCTCTTCTTGTGTATCTTCAGCTCTGCAGCAGATGCCTGATACGAACAAAGCCGTCCGAAGACGGCTCTGTCACATTCTTTTTATTTTGTTTTTCAGACCTTATTCGACAACGGTACATCCGTCTACGATGTACAGCCAGGACGGAGCGGAAGCCTCTTCCTGCTCGTGGTAGTACTCGCCTTCCGGCACCTCGTACTCTTCGCCCTCCGGGCTCACACCCTTGAGCGGGCCTGCGAATACATGGAGTTCACCGGATTTGATCTTCTCAGCTGCCTCATCGATGGCTTCCTGTGTCCCCTCTGCCGCGATATTCTCGTTCAGCGGTGACAGATAGACAGCGCCGTCCGCAAGGCCCTTGCACCAGTCAGTCGGGATCTCCTCGCCGTCGATCATCGCCTGTACAGCCTCTGTCACATAGATCCCCCAGTCGATACGCGGGGAGATCAGGGATGCGTTCGGAGCAGCCTCGATCATATCATTGTTGTAGCCGACCTGCCATACTCCGTTGTCCTCTGCTGTCGTAGCCGGAGCTGTGGAGTCAGAGTGCTGTGAGATCACATCACATCCGCGGTCGATCAGGGCTTTTGCCACCTGGGACTCGACTGTCGGGTCATTCCAGGAGTTGGTGTACATGATCTCCATCGTCACATCCGGGTTTACGCTCTTTGCGCCGAGATAGAATGCGGTGTATCCGCTGATAACCTCAGCAAACGGGAACGCAGCCACATAGCCCAGCTTGTTGGTCTCTGTCTTCATACCTGCCGCGATCCCCGCGAGATAACGTCCCTCGTAGATCGAAGCGAAATAGTTGTGGAAGTTGTCAAGGCCTGCATCCGCCGCCTGATATCCTGTCGCGTGGCAGAACTGTACCTCCGGGTACTCTCTCGCCACTTCCACTACATAATCCTCAAATCCAAAGCTTGTCGCAAAAATGATATTGCAGCCCGCGTCCACCAGCTCTCTTAAAGCTGTATCGCATGACGCGTCTTCCGCCACATTATATTTGTTTACGATCTGGTCATCGCTTAATCCAAGCGCCTCCTGCATTTCCTGTGTCCCCAGATCCTGATTGTATGTGTATCCCATATCGCTCGGATCTGAAATGTGCACGAATCCTACCTTGATCTCATCCTTCGGGATCCCTTCGGAAGCTGCTGTGGAAGAACCTCCGTCCTCATTTCCGTCAGTCTCTGCAGCCGGAGCTCCGCACCCTGCCATCAGGGTGACTGCCATAGCTGCGCATAAAAATACGCTGACAATCCTCTTCTTCATAATATTCCTCCTTCTCTTGTCATTGCCCGGGGTATCCCCGGAACCTGCTTATACGTTAAAAAACGCTGTCCGGATCTTCTGTGTATGCGGACAGCCTTTCCGTAATCATTTTACATTCTGCCTTTGTATAAGTCAATAGATTTTATCTTCCAGATGCCAGACGGCAGCCGGCGGGGAACTCCCGCACCGGCTGCCGCACAGAAAATAAGATCCGCCTGCTGGTCACTGGATCTCCAGCACCTTGTAATCCTGATCTTCCACCGCTTTCCTTAAAACATCGTCACTGACCTCCGCACTCAGCGTGACGACCGCTGTCCCGGCCTCGTGGCTTACTTCCGCCGTCTCCACCTCCGGCAGGGCTTCCAGCACTTTTTTCACCCTTGCCTCGCAGTGCCCGCACATCATACCCTCGATCTTCATTGTCTTTGTCATTGTTGTCTCCTCCTTGTTTTTGTGATTGTTTTTTATTTTTTTATCTCTGCCGGCGTCGTACATCTTAAACCAGTTGAGACGCAGCGCATTGCTGACCACGCAGAAGCTGGAAAGGCTCATCGCCGCGGCGCCGAACATGGGGTTCAGCTGCCATCCGAACACCGGGATCCAGACGCCTGCCGCCAGCGGGATGCCGATCACATTATAGAAAAATGCCCAGAACAGATTCTCATGGATATTCCTGAGCGTGGCGCGGCTTAAGCGGATCGCAGCCGGCACATCGCTCAGCCGGCTCTTCATGAGGACCACATCCGCCGCGTCGATGGCGATATCTGTCCCCGCTCCGATGGCAATGCCCATATCCGCCCTGGTAAGGGCTGGCGCGTCATTGATCCCGTCTCCGACCATGGCGACTCTTCCCTTCTTCTTCAGAGAACGGATCACGCTCTCCTTGCCGTCCGGGAGAACGCCTGCGATGACGTCGTCCACGCCTGCCTGGGCTCCGATCGCTCTTGCCGTCCGCTCATTGTCCCCGGTAAGCATGACTACGCGGATCCCCATATCCTGCAGCTCTTTCACTGCTTTCGGACTGTCCTCCTTGATCACGTCCGCCACAGCGATCATACCGATGAACCGGCCGTCCCGGCTGAAGAACAGCGGCGTCTTTCCCTCCGCCGCGAGGTCCCCGGCCTGCTTTTCCGCCTCATCCGGGATCACTGCGTTCCTGCTGATAAAGCTTAAATTTCCTCCGGCAAGCCTCTCACCGGCAAGAGTCCCTGTCAAACCGTTCCCGGGGACCGCGTGGAACTCCTCCGTCTCCCGGGCACGGACAGCGTTCTCTTCCTCCGCCTTGGCGATGATCGCCCGCGCCAGCGGGTGCTCGCTCTTCTTCTCAAGCGCATAGGCATATGCGAGCAGCTCCAGCTCTGTCACACCCTCCGCGGGGATCATATCCGTCACCTTCGGTTCCCCGCTGGTGATGGTTCCTGTCTTATCCAGGGCTACGATCTGTGTCTTGCCTGTCTCCTCCAGCGAAACAGCGGTCTTAAACATGATCCCGTTTTTCGCGCCCATGCCGTTCCCTACCATGATCGCCACGGGCGTGGCAAGCCCGAGGGCGCAGGGACAGCTTATGACGAGGACGGAGATCCCTCTTGCCAGTGCGAAGCCGACCGTCTGTCCCGCGATCAGCCACACAAGGATCGTCACCAGGGCGATCCCGATGACCGCGGGCACAAACACGCCGGACACCCGGTCCGCCACTTTCGCGATGGGCGCTTTGGTCGCCGCGGCGTCGCTCACCATCTGGATGATCTGGGAGAGGGTCGTATCCTCTCCCACCCGGGTCGCCTCACAGCGGAGAAAACCGGACTGGTTCAGCGTGGCAGCGGAGACCGCGTCCCCTGCATCCTTATCCACGGGGATGCTCTCCCCGGTGAGCGCGGATTCATTCACCGCGCTGTGCCCTTCCAGGATCACGCCGTCCACAGGGATATTCTCTCCCGGTCTCACCACAAAGACGTCCCCTTTCCTCACCTGGCCGATGGAGACCGTCTCCTCCGCGCCGTCCCTTATTACTGTGGCTGTCTTCGGCGCCAGCTTCATCAGGCTTTTCAGGGCGTCTGTCGTCCTGCCTTTGGAACGCGCCTCCAGCATCTTCCCCACTGTGATCAGTGTCAGGATCATTGCCGCTGATTCAAAGTAAAACTCGTGCATATAGGACATGACTCCTGCCGCGTCGCCCCGCATCTGCGCGTCCGTCATCGCAAAGAGTGCGTACAGGCTGTATCCGTAGGATGCCCCCGCGCCGAGCGCAACGAGGGTATCCATATTTGGGGCGCGGTGGATCAGACCCTTAAATCCGCTGATAAAGAATTTCTGGTTGATCACCATGACCGCGGTCGTAAGCAGGAGCTGGATCAGTCCCATTGCCACATGGTTGCCTTCCAGGAATGAGGGCGCAGGCCAGTCCCACATCATATGTCCCATCGAGAAATACATCAGAGGGATCAGAAAGCACAGGGACGCGATCAGGCGCCGTTTCATTTTTGGCGTCTCCCGGTCTTTCAGGGAATCCTCAGCCGCGGAGACAGAAGATGCCTTTGCCTGTGCTCCCTCCTGCGCTCCCGCGCCTTTTTCCGAGGCGCCGTATCCCGCCTCCTCCACGGCGGCGATAACCTGGGCAGGGTCTGCCGTCCCCTCCACTCCCATGGAATTGGTCAGCAGGCTTACCGAGCAGGAAGTCACGCCCGGGACCTTGGACACTGCTTTTTCCACCCGGGCGCTGCAAGCCGCGCAGCTCATGCCTGTTACATTGTATTGTTCCATAAACATCACTCCTATTTCATCAATTTCTGGAGGGTAAGGACCAGTTCATCTATGGTCTCTTCCTTTCCCTCCCGGATATCCTCTGTCACACAGGTGCGGATATGTTCTGCGAGGAGCACTTTGTTAAAGCTGTTGAGCGCGGCATTGACTGCGGATACCTGGATAAGGATATCCGGGCAGTAGGCGTCGTTCTCCACCATCTTCCGGATCCCGCGCACCTGGCCTTCGATACGGCTTAAGCGGTTGAGCATGCTCCTCTTCTCTTTCTCCGAACGCTCCTTTGTCCTGCGGCTGCATCCGGGACAGACATTGTTTGTATCTTCCATGCTGATCTCCTCCTGTACATTTCAAACCCCGTAGGGGTATTTTCCTTTTCTGGGGATATTATATACCCTATCAGGGTATATTGCAACAAAAAAATCAGGGAAACCCTTTTCCGGATCTCCCTGCCTTATCTTTTCTCCTATTTATTATGCAGGATCGAGAGCACCGTCTCCAGTTCTCCCGCTCCCAGCTGTCCCGGCGCGGACCCTCTGCCCACAGCGCCGAAAGTCACTGCGGAGCCGAAGGTTTCCCCGCAGACGCGGCTGATCACGCCCATCTCTCCCATTGACATGGTAATGACCGGGATCCGTGCATACTCTGATGTCATCTCTTCCGTGGCGGACAGCAGCGTCAGCACATCCTTCCTGCTCTGCGGCATGACCGCGATCTTGGCGATATCTGCTCCCATGTCCTGCATTTTCACGAGACGGGATAGGATCTCTCCCCGTGACGGGGTCCGATGGAAATCATGGCTCGATGCGATGACCTTTACCCCCGCTGAATGTGCTTCTCCGATGATCTCTTCCGTAGCGCCGCCCCCGGCAAACGCTTCCACATCGACCAGATCCGCCATGCCGGAGCGGGCGGCGCTTCCGGTTAAGCTGACATAAGCGGGAACATTGATCTCCTTCTCCCCGCCCTCTCCTGAGGTGCGGAAGGTAAACAAAAGAGGGAGCTCTCCCAGGCTATTCCTCAGCCTTTCCAGCACTCTCCGGGTCCTCTCCGGGTCAAAGATCCCGTCAAACCAGTCCGCACGCCATTCCGCCATATCCGCCGGGGAAGCCTTTATCTTCTCCGCAGCGGACAGGATCTCCTCTTCTTCCCTTCCTGCAATGGGCACGCAGATCTTCGGTCTGCCCGCCCCGATCTCTATCTTCCTGACTGTAACTGTCCTCATTCTTTTCTCCTTTGCCGCTGACGCCCTGCCAGCTCACACTGTCTTCCATTTTTTCACTTTTTCTTTATAGTAGATCACCCCTTCCCGGATGATCCGGGGTTTTCCATCGCTGACCTCCACCTCGGTGACTGAGCAGTTCGGCGGGACCTCATCTTTCCAGAACTCCGATACCGAGAGATTCCCCCTGATCCGGTTTAAGAGCGCGGTCATCGCGGCCCCGTGTGTGGATACGAGGATACTTTTATCCTGAAGTTCTTCTCTTGCGCATATCTCCGCGAGGAAATCCCCGGTCCGCTCATAGAGCTGCGGGACTGTCTCCCCATCCTGCGGCGGGATATAGTGCGCTGTGTCAGTGAAAAAGCGTTGAAACGCCTCGCTTTCCTCATCCTTCTCCTCTCCGCCGGTCCGCATCCCTTCGTAGCTCCCGAACGACAGCTCCTCGATCCGGCTGTCCTCGTAAAGCGGGACATCCCGGTCCCCAAGCAGGATCTGAGCCGTCTCCTTCGCCCTCAGGAGCGGGCTTGTATACCCCAGATCGATCCTGACATCCTTCATGCCCTCCGCAGTCTCCCGCGCGAGATGCCTGCCGTAATCATTCAGGGGGATATCCGTGCGTCCCTGTACTCTGTGTATCCTGTTCCAGTCCGTTTCTCCGTGGCGGACAATATACAGCCTCATAGCATTTTCTCCTTTGCGTCCTTGTGTTTTTCTTTTCCTGAGTCTATAATGAAACCTGTACTTCCAGGGAGTTCTCCCTGACAGAAAGGAATGATACTGAAATGAATAAGATCACCAGCTTTACGATCGACCATATCCGGCTCGTACCCGGGATCTATGTCTCAAGAAAGGATCCGGTCAGCGATACGGTCATCACGACATTTGATATCCGCATGACCAGCCCCAATGACGAGCCGGTCATGAACACAGCAGAAGTCCACACGATCGAACATCTCGGCGCTACTTTCCTGCGCAATCATGAGACTTACAAAGACCGTGTCATCTATTTCGGTCCCATGGGATGCCGGACAGGCTTTTATCTCCTCCTTGCCGGGGATTATGCCTCCGCTGACATCGTCCCGCTCATGAAGGAAATGTTCGCCTTTATCGCAGGCTTCGAAGGGGAGATCCCCGGTGCGTCAGCGCGTGACTGCGGCAACTATCTGGACATGAACCTTCCCATGGCAAAATACCTGGCGAAAAAATTTCTGGCGGATGTACTGACGGACATCCAGGATTCCCAGCTTTATTATCCGGAATAAACACTGTATTCCGAATAAACAGAACCCGGAACAGGAAACCGCCGGGACATTCCGGCGGTGAGATTCCGGGTTCATCTGCGTTTCTTCAGCACTTCTCTCCTGATATACTGATAAGTCGTCTCTTCTCCCTGTTCCGCCAGCATATGGAGCAGCTTTTCCAGAAGCTTACGTGTCTCCGGGTGCATCAGCTCACCAGCTTTTCCGTTCATATAATATTCCAGGGGATCACTGTCCCTGTACCGGCTTCCCTTGTATACCTTGCTTGCCGCGATCCGGTCGAGGAACATCTCCACCACATATCTGACCGGCATCCTCATCCCGGCCAGGAGCCCGGTCCCGTCCAGGCTGTAGTCGATCCAGTACTCATAATGGTGCTTATTCCTTCCCTTGTGGTGCAGCCACGCGGAAGAATATCCTCTGTCTTCCCTCTCCGCATTGTTGGGGCTGCGGTTCCCCTGATAATACCTGCATCCGACACGGAATTCCGTCCAGCTGTATTTCGAAAGGTCATGGAGAAGGCCCTGCCGGTAAAGCCCTACCCGGAAACACTCTTTCATCACGAGGAATTTGTGCTTTGTGATCGTGCAGAAATGCATCAGCGGTCTCATGGCTTTTTCCGCCCTTTTCCTTTATCCGCTTTCTTTTCCGTCTCTGTCCCCGTCAGGATCGCGACGCTTCTTTCTTTCAGCTCAATGCCCTTCTGATCCTCCAGCGCCGCAGGCTCCTTCAGTATCCCGCGCTGTGTATCAGCGGCAAGCTTCCATCCTCTGTCCTTTCCCGGAGACGGGAGGGCAAACGTATGAGGGATCCAGTGCATGTTATAGGCGATGAAGCACTCCTGGTCCCCGGATCCCGTGCCGGAGTAGAGCACTCCGAGCTGACGGCTGGATACATCGTTTTTCACCTGCCATGCGCTCTCTCCGTGGTAGGATACGTCCGGCACGCCGCACGCCGTGCGGTCCAGCCCTTTGAGCTCCTCCTCGCGGTGCAGGCACGGATGCGCTTTCCGCAGGGCGATCAGCCCTTTTACAAACTCAAACAGAGACGGATCGGTCTTAAGCCTTGTCCAGTCCACCCATCCCGTCTCATTGTCCTGACAGTAGACATTGTTATTTCCCTTCTGCGTATTGTAGAACTCATCCCCTGCGAGGATGCACGGAGTCCCCTGTGCAGTCAGGAGAAGGAAAAACGCATTCACCACCTGGTTTTTCCGGAGCGCCATGACCGCCCGCTTCCGGCTGGGCCCTTCCGCCCCGCAGTTCCAGCTGTAATTATAATCCGGCCCGTCTGTATTATTTTCACCGTTTGCCTCATTGTGCTTGCTGTCATATGAGACAAGATCCCAGAGTGTAAATCCGGTCTGCGCCGTAATATAGTTAAACTTCCCGTCCACTGCCGAATTGCGGTACAAAGCCCACATCACGTCATTGACCATATTCTCATCGCCCTTGAGGAACCGGCGCATCACATTCTGGAACGCATCGTCCTTGCGCATCAGCTTGATCTCTTTCAGAAACGGATCCGCGCAGAGGATCTCCCAGGGGACGGAATACGGATTGACCACAAACCCGTCCACATGGTATTCCAGCATATAGAAGCGCAGGCATTCCAGGACTGTCTGGACCGGGATCCCTTCTGTAAACGGCATCTCCAGCACCACCTCGATCCCTTCCCTGTGGCACGCGCGGACCATGTCCTTTAATTCCCTTACCGCGGAATCCCCTGCGGCATATGCCTCTTTGGGCGCGAAATAATAAGCCGGCCCGTATCCCCAGTAATTGACCTTTCCCTTTTTACAGTCCTCAAACTCATAGACAGGCATACACTGGATCTGGTTGATCCCCAGTTCTTTCAGATACGGGAGCTTCTCGACCACTCCCTGATAAGTGCCTTTATGCCGCACTTTCGATGAACTGTGCTTTGTGAAACCGCGCACATGGAGACTGTACGCCACCACTTCATCCCAGCGCAGGTGGAGCCTCCTGTCATCCTCCCAGTCATACTCAGGAGAGACAAGCTTCCCCCGGATCTCGTGGGCAGACAGATCCCTCTCCCGGCCGAATTCCTTTTTCCCGGTGATCTCCCTTACATAAGGGTCGATCATGACTTCTCCGTTGATCTCAAAATTATACTCATATTTTCCTGCATCAATGTCCTGTACAGCGAGAAACCTCACTTCCCCCACGCCTTCTTCTTCCGGCATCTCAAAACGTGCCTCCGGCCGGGTCTTTCCCTTCCGGTACAGAAGGAGCGCGCACTCCTTCCCCACGGGGACCTGCACGGAAAAATTGATCCTGTCGTGTTCTACTGCCGCTCCGAACGGCTGTGGCCTTCCTGTTGTCTTCTTCATAGTCTGTTCCTTTCCTACTGCCATCCGTCAGTTCCATACATCTCAAGATTATCCCGATTGATAAAAAATGTCTCCACGCTGACATCCTTTTCATACGCTCCCCCATCGAGAAGGGCTGCCGCCGTCTTGACCGCTGTCTTTCCCATATTAATGGGGGACTGGGCTCCGATACCCGCCATGGGGCTTTCCGGATCTGCCATCGCACTCTTGACCTCCGGAGATCCGCCCACGCTGTACACCAGGACATCGCTGCGTCCCGCGTCGCTGAGTGCCCGGAGCACCTCCAGCGCCATCCGGTCATCCCCGCACATCACTGCATCGATCTGAGGGTCTTCCTCCAGGACAGCAGTCATCTCCGCCTGTACCCCGGTCTCTGTACCGCCGGCGTCGATCCTTCTGACAACCTCAAATCCTTTATTCCTGACCTTTTCCTCAAATCCTGTGATCCGGGCATTGACCGCGGCATTCTGCGGGCTCTCCACGATCACCAGTTTTCCGCCGTCAGGCTTTCTCTCTGTCAGGTTTTCCCCGCAGACCTTTCCCGCGTTTTCGTCATCTGAGCCGATAAATGCGTCTGTCAGGTCCTGTCCGTCCACCCGCACATCCAGATTGATCACCGGGATATCCGCCTCTTTGAGCGCTTCCAGCGATCCTGTGATCTGCTCCTGATCCACCGGACATAAGAACACCAGGTCCACCTGTGCGTCGATCATCTCCTGGATCTGTGACGCCTGCAGGGCAGGATCCGTCTGCGCATCCCGCACAAGGATCGGGTCCCCTCTGCTTTCCAGCTCGGTTGCGATGGAGTCTTTCAGCACCTGATAGAAGGGATTGGACAGATCCGGACAGCTGTATCCGAAAAGCATTTCCTCCCCCGTCTCTTCTGTATCTTCCTCTGCTTCTTCCACAACGGCATTGTCCTCGGGCGAGCCTACATTCTGCTTGCACCCGGATATAAAGATAACGGCAAACACTGCCATGATCATGAGCATGAGCCCTTTTTTCTTCATCTTTCTTCCTCTCTGTCCTGGTCTTGTTGTCATTCACTCTTTCATTCTATCGTGTTTCGGAGGAATGTCAATAATCTTATCTCTTGCTTTTTCGATTTCTTTCTGATACCATCATGGTACGATACTGCTGCGGCAGATTTAAAGGAGAAGCACATATGAACGAAAATGAATCACTCACAGTAACACTGACACTGGAAAACGATGAAGAACTGGAATGCGCTGTCCTGACGATCTTTGAATCGGACGGCAGGCAGTATATCGCCCTCCTTCCCCTTGATGAAAACGGGGACAGCGACGACGGCCAGGTATATCTCTACCGTTTTATCGACAACGGGGAAGACGAAGAGCCGGGACTTGAGAACATCCTTGAGGATGAGGAGTTTGAGCGTGTTTCCGAAGCGTTCAACGACTGGATGGAGGAACAGGATTTCGGCGACATCGACCTGGATGACATCGAGTAGCCTTAATCCTCATCCAAAAGTTCATCCACAAAACGGGAAGGAGCTGTCTCTTTCCCGTTTTTTTCTTTTACATAACAGATCTTGAGCACGTTTTTGGCGCGGGTCATTCCCACATAAAAGAGCCTGCGCTCTTCCTCCTCCGCCTTCTCGCCCAATGCCTTCTTATAGGGCATCCTGCCCTCATTCGCCCCGATCAGGAGCACTGTGTCGAACTCCAGTCCCTTTGCCGCGTGCAGAGTCATCAGCCGCACCCCTTCCCGGGACGCTTCTTTCATCCGCTCCTTCTTTTTCAGCGCCTCCGTATATTCCCCGATGTGAGTGAACCATTCTTCGATGGATGCATACGGGCGCGCCGCTTCCTCGATCTCAGCCAGCACTTCGTTCAGGGCAGAACGCTCGATCTTATTTGTGTACGCGTAATCTTTCAGGAAATCATCGTACCCGATCCGTTTCCTCACATACTGGATCGCCGCGTACGGCGCCATGCGGGTGAGCATCTTCACATCCCACTCGAACTGGTCGATCCGGTCCATCATCCAGTCTTTGTCACAGTAAAAATTTCGGATCTCCTCAAAGGACGCCGCGCCGCCGGAAAGGCTGTCCCGCCCGATATAGCGCTTCGGACGGTTCATGACGCGCAGCAGGTCCCCTCTGCTGACCTGTCCCATGGCAAGGCGGAAATAGGCCTGGATATCTTTTGCGATAAAGTGATCGTAAAGGTTCGGCAGATGTTCCCTCATCTGGAAGGGCATCTTCCGGCGGATCAGCTCCTCCGCCACAGGACGCGCGTCTGTATGGATCCGGAAAAGCACAGCCATATCCTCCGCCGGGACGCCGCTCTCCACCCGTTTTTCGATCACATCCGCCACATACTGCGCTTCCTCATTGGGATCCTTTAATTCCTGTACATGCAGGAAATCCCCCTGATCTCTCACTGTCTCGATCTTTTTGTCAAACCGCTTTATATTATTGCCGATGACTTTCAGGGAATTGCTGACGATATTGGAGGTGGAACGGTAGTTCACATCCAGCAGGATCTGCTCTGCCCCCGGATAATCCTTCCCGAAGCGGAACATGATCTCCGGGTCAGCTCCCCGGAACCCGTAGATCGCCTGGTCGTCATCCCCCACCACGAACAGGTTATTCTCCGGAAGCGCCAGCATCCGGAGCACATCGTACTGCACCCGGTTGATATCCTGGAATTCGTCTACCAGGATATAGCGGAATCGCTTCTGCCACATGGCAAGCACATCAGGCCTGGAGGCGAAGAGCTCATAGCAGACTATGAGCATATCGTCAAAATCGATCTTCCGCAGCGCTTTTCTCTCCTTTTCGTATTCCCTGTATATATCGCGGAATGACTCAGCCCCGCACTTGGATGAGACAAATTCCGCGATGTCGGTCCTGTTGTTTTTGACCCGTCCGATTTCTTCCGCGATATCCCTGAGGAAATCTTCCTCATCAGACGGCTCCAGCTCCTGCCTGCCCACGATCGGGCGCAGGAGCTGGTACTTTTCCTCTTCTGACAGGATATTCTGGGGTCCGAACCGGTACGCCCACTTCAGGATGCCGTAATAGATCCCGTGGAACGTCCCCGCCGTCACCGGGATCTCCCTTTTCCCCATCAGGCTGCATAGCCTTTCCTTCATCTCTGCCGCCGCAAAACGGGTAAAAGTAACGACCAGAATCTCTTCTGGCCTTATGTGGCATTCTTCGATCAGATACCGGATCCTGTTTACAATTGTAAGCGTCTTCCCGGAACCGGGCCCCGCCAGAACCTGGCAGGGCCCCGCCCCGTGTGTGACCGCTCTTTTCTGAGCCTGGTTAAATCCCATCTGTTTCCTTTCTGTCTGTATCTGCTGTCCCTTTCCTTCTGCCTTTTCTACGCTTCCCGGATCTCCCGGCTGAGCTTTGCGATCCCTTCCCGGATCCTGCGCAGGGACTCTTCTTTTCCGAACACTTCCATCAGCTCTGTGGCGCCGCCCGGAGTATTCTGTCTGCCTGAGACAGCGGTCCGCAGCGGCCACATTACATAGCCGATCTTATATCCCTTCTCCCCTGCGAACGCCTTGAGCATCTCAAAGAGCGCGTCGTTGCTGTAATCATCCTGCGCCTCGAGCAAAGGCAGCACCTCTTCGAGAAGGGCGAGTCCTTTTTCCGGATCTGTCTTCATCTTCTTATGCCTGTAAAGCTCGCTGTCATATTCCGGAAGTTCCTCAAAGAAATCGATCTGAGCGCAGATGTCCGGGAGGATCTCGATCCTCGTCTTGACGAGCGCTGCGATCTTCTTCAGGTCATAATCTTTTGTGACCGCGCTGCGGATATAGGGCTCTGCCAGCTCAAAAAACCGGTCAAAATCCATTGCCTTCAAGTATTCCCCGTTCATCCATTTCAGCTTCACTGTGTCAAAGACTGCCGGGGACTTGCTCATATGGCGGTAATCAAACGCCTCCACCAGCTCGTCCAGAGAGAAGATCTCCCTGTTGTCGGACGGGCACCAGCCCAGCAGCGCCACATAGTTGACCACTGCCTCTGACACATACCCCTGATCGATCAGGTCCTCATAGGAGGAATGCCCGCAGCGCTTGCTCAGCTTCTTGTGGTTTTCATCCGTGATGAGCGGGCAGTGCACATACACCGGGATCTCCCATCCGAAGGCCTCGTAGAGACGGTTGTACTTCGGCGCGGAGGATAAGTATTCATTTCCTCTCACCACGTGAGTGATCCCCATCAGATGGTCATCGATCACGTTCGCGAAATTGTATGTCGGGAACCCGTCCGACTTGATCAGGATCATGTCGTCCAGTTCATTGTTTGGCACTGTGATATCCCCGTAGATCTCGTCATGGAAGGTTGTCTCTCCCTCATTCGGGACATTCAGGCGGATGACCCACGGTTTTCCCGCCGCCAGGTTTGCCTCGACCTCTTCCCTGCTCAGTCCCAGGCAGTGCTTGTCATAGACAACGATATCCGTGCCGTCATCCGACACAGAAGTTTTCAGCGATTCCAGTCGTTCTTTGTCGCAGAAGCAGTAATACGCATCGCCCTGCTCCACGAGCTGCTCCGCATACTTCAGGTACAGGCCGGAAGCCTGCCTCTCGCTCTGTACATAGGGACCGCAGCCTCCGTCTTTGTCCGGGCCCTCATCATGCTTCAGCCCGGTCTTCTCCAGCGTCCTGTATATGATGTCCAGAGCTCCCTCCACGAAACGCTCCTGGTCCGTATCCTCCACACGGAGGATGAAGTCCCCTCCCTCGTGCTTTGCGATCAGATACGCGTAGAGCGCTGTCCTTAAATTCCCCACATGCATGCGCCCTGTCGGGCTGGGAGCAAATCTTGTCCTTACTTTGTTACTCATCTTTTTTCTCCAATCCTGGTCTGTATTTTAATTTTCGCACTCCTCCGCCAGACGTTCGAGGAAATCATCACATCTTCCGTATACGATGTAATCCGCTCTCTGGTCCGTGTAGTGCTCTGACCCTGTCACAAGGATCAGGTGCGTGCCCGAATAATACTGCAGCATCTGGCTGCACAGAGGGGTATTCAGGCTTGCCCCGAGCACAAGGAGCACATCCGCCTTCTCCACCTCGCCTGCCGCGCGTGTCATAATGCCATTGTCGATCATCTCGCCGATCAGGCATACCTGAGGGCGCAGGGCGACAAGACACTGTTCGCACAGAGGAACACCCTTTGAGTCTCTGACATATTCCACCGGGTAATGCCTTCCGCAGGACGGGCACACATTGTCAAAAACCGTGCCCTTCATATTTACCACATTCCGGCATCCCGCCCGGTCTTCCAGCCCCGCGATACGGCGGGTGATGACCGCGTCCGCCAGGCCGTGGTCCTGGAGTTTCTTCAGCATAAGGAAACCTTTTCCCGGCGGAACCTCCGCCGCTTTCAGGATGACCTCTTTATAAAAGCGAAAGAACAGTTCTTTGCGCGCGGAATAAAATCCGCTGCTGAACATCTCTTCAAATGAATATCCGTATTTCTCCTCGATCTCGTAGGATTCGTCTCCGTCGCGCAGGAGCGGATACCCGCTCTCCACCATCATCCCCGAGCCGGTCAGCACGACTGTATATCTGCTGTCTCTGAGTATCTGGAGTATATTTTTCTCTCTCATAAAGTTCCCTCCCTTCTGCCGCATCATGCCCGGCACTGCGTGTTCCTATACATGGTATTATAGAACATGTCGGAGGATTCTTCAACAAACAACTGGTCACTGAAAACAGCGGGGTTCCTCATATTTTACTAAGATCAGCCCGGCAGGTCTCCGGACTGGAGCAGCCGGATGGATGACGGCAGGTTCCCTGTATCTGTCAGGCTGCATCCGACAGCGTCCAGAGTCTCGATCTGCGCTCCTGCAAATACATCCGCCGCAAATCTGGTTACTCTGTCCGGCACCTTATAGCTTCCGGTCCTCGCAGACGGGAAGCCAAGGATACAAGTTCCGTTCTCTGAGAACAATACGCCGTCTTCTGTAAAACAGGCGTCCGACCCTTCTGCCTCCAGCCATTCCAGGCTCCGGAGACCCGCAAACGCTCCCTCTTCGATCCGGGTGATGTTCCCGGGGATATAAATCTCTGTGATCGGCTCCGGGACATCTGCAAAAGCTGATGCCCTGATCCCTGAGCACCCCTCGCCCGGAAGGACAAGATATCCTTCCGAGATCACATCCGTGTCTGCGATCCCGCAGATCATCCCGGATGTATCCACAAGAAATCCACGGATATTCTCAAAGCTGTTTTCCGGTTCACTCTCTTCCGGAAGACTTTCTGACGGAAAATCTTCTGCCGGGATATCTGTCGCTGCCCCGTCCTCCGGCAGGATCGGGACTGCTGTCTCCGGAAGAGGCATCCCTGGCGCTGACGGATCTTGTTCTTCCGGGACAAGGACCGCTGTCGGGATCTCTGCTGTCCCGGCTGCAGTTATCACATCTTTTTCCGGTTTCACCGGAAGTTCTCCCGGAATACTCTCAAACGCCATTTTCATGACCGAGGACAGGATCTCATCTGCTCCGGGCAGGACTTCCGGAATCACATCCTGCAGTGCCGCCCTGTTTCCCGACAGAGCGCTTCCTGCCGCGCCTGCTTCCGGATCCGCAGGATATCCGCCTTCCAGATCAGCGGAATATCCTCCTGCCAGTTCCGGGAATCCGGTATCCCTGTCCTCTATGCCTACGACAGCAAGCACAAGCAGGATAAAGACAGCCGCAGTACGCTCCAGCCTGCGGAATCCTTCTGCCGATCTCCATTCCCCGTAAATCTTTTCACACCACTCCATTTTGATCCCTTTCCTTTCTGCACCACAACTAAAACTGGAAAATATTTCCATTGACTTTCCCAGGATAAGGTATCAGAGAAAAAGGAATGCCGCAATCCCCTGCAACATTCCTTTGCGTTTTTTCTTAATTTTTCGGCACTAGACGTTGATCTCCGCCTTCATCCCCAGCTCGTCCTCGTTTTCCCTGAGCAGCGGGTAAATGACATTCTTCAGGTACGCATCCACCTGTTCTTTTGCGCGTCCAACATATTTCGCGGGATCCATGGTCTTTTTCAGGTCTTCCAGGCTTAAGTTGAACGCCGGGTCCGCAGCGATCAGCTCCAGAAGGTTATTTTCCAGGCCTTTTTCTTTTACGTTCTTCCCGGCTTCCATGGAAAGCTCCCGGATCCTCTCGTGGAGCTCCTGGCGGTCGCCTCCTGCTTTTACTGCATCCATCATGATATTCTCGGTCGCCATAAACGGCAGCTCAGACATCAGGCGCTTCTCGATCACCTTCGGGTAAACTACGAGCCCGTCCACCACATTCAGGCAAAGGTCCAGGATCCCGTCAATAGCGAGGAAGCCTTCCGGCACGCTGAGTCTCTTATTTGCAGAGTCATCCAGCGTCCTCTCGAACCACTGGGTCGCGGATGTGACCGCCGGGTTCAGGGCATCGATCATCACATAGCGGGACAGGGATGCGATGCGCTCGCTGCGCATTGGATTCCTCTTATACGCCATGGCGGATGAACCGATCTGAGTCTTCTCAAAAGGCTCCTCCACTTCTTTTAAGTGCTGGAGCAGCCGGATATCATTGGAAAACTTGTGGGCGCTTGCCGCGATCCCGGCAAGGATGTTCAGCACTCTTGTATCCACTTTTCTGGAATATGTCTGCCCGGATACCGGGTAGCATGCTTTGAACCCCATTTTTTCCGCGATCATGGGATCGATCCTGTCGATCTTCTCCTGGTCGCCGTCGAAAAGCTCCAGGAAGCTTGCCTGCGTACCTGTCGTTCCCTTTGACCCCAGGAGCTTTAAGCTGCTGAGCACATAATCCAGATCCTCAAGGTCCATGGCAAATTCCTGCATCCAAAGGGTCGCCCTCTTGCCTACCGTCGTCGGCTGGGCCGGCTGGAAATGGGTAAAGGCAAGGGTTGGCTGTGACTTCTGTTCCTCTGCGAATTTTGCAAGCTCCGCGATCACATTGACCAGCTTCCTGCGCACCAGCTTCAGAGCCTCAGACATAATGATAATGTCCGTGTTATCCCCTACATAGCAGGATGTGGCTCCAAGGTGGATGATCCCTTTCGCTTTCGGGCACTGCACGCCGTAAGCGTAGACATGCGACATTACGTCATGGCGCACGACTTTTTCTCTCTCCCGCGCCACATCATAATTGATATCATCCGCGTGGCTCTTAAGCTCCTCGATCTGTTCGTCTGTAATATTGAGCCCAAGCTCTTTCTCCGTCTCCGCAAGCGCGATCCACAGTCTTCTCCATGTGCGGAATTTCTTGTCCGGTGAAAAGATATACTGCATCTCCCTGCTTGCATAGCGCTCAGAAAGAGGGCTTACATAACGGTCATTTGACATATTCCTGATCTCCTTTATCCTCTATACTTATCTCCTGATCCCTGTGGCCGCCGGGCATGCCGGTCACTCTCCGTCCCTGCTCTGCGGACATACCGGGATCTGTCCGTCTATTATAGTAACATCCCTGCGGCCATCAGGCAACACTTTCTTACCTTGTAACAGTTCATGTAACAGTTCAGCCATCAGGCTGCGCGGTTTTCCGAACCGCGCGGCGCCCCCAGCCTTACATCTGCTCAAAAGCGCGGCTGATGTCGCGCCCCGGGACTTCCATGGGGTAATCCCCCGTGAAGCAGGCATCGCAGTATTTCAGATCTCCCACCATATCTTTCAGCTTCGCAACCTCCATATACCCGAGGGAATCCGCGCCGATCATCTTCCTGATCTCTTCCGGCGTATGGGAATGTGCGATCAGCTGTTCGTCCGACGGCACGTCTGTCCCAAAATAGCACGGGTGCAGGAACGGCGGGGAGCTGATCCGGACGTGGACCTCCGTGGCCCCGGCGTTTTTCAGCATCTTGATGATATTCGCGCAGGTAGTCCCCCTGACGATGGAGTCGTCCACCATGACGATCCGCTTTCCCCTTACCACCTCTGGGATCACGTTCAGCTTGATCTTCACGCTGGACTCCCGGTCGCTCTGCTTTGGCTTGATAAACGTCCTCCCCACATAACTGTTCTTGTGGAATGCCATGCCGTAAGGGATGCCCGATCGCTCGGAATACCCTTTCGCAGCCACCAGCCCGGAGTCCGGCACGCCCACCACCAGGTCTGCCTCCACCGGGTAGGACTCTGCCAGCGCTTTCCCCGCGAGGATCCGCGCGTGATAGACGTTCACCCCGTCGATCGTGCTGTCCGTGCGCGCGAAGTAGATGTACTCAAAAATGCATCTCGCATGCTGTTCCTCCGGGAGCGCCATACTCATATCCGAAGCGATCCCGTCCTTTGTGATCGTCACGATCTCCCCGGGCTGCACATCCCTTACGAACTCCGCATCCACCGCCGCGATAGCGCAGCTCTCGGATGCCAGGAAATAGGTATTCTCTCTTTTCCCGATACAGAGCGGTTTCAGCCCGAGCGGATCCCTTGCCCCGATCATTTTTCGGGGACTGCTCACTACCAGGGCATAGGCGCCCCGGATCTTTTTCATGGCATTTTTCACCGCATCCTCTGCGGTCCTTGTGTTCAGCCGCTCCCGCGCGATGTGGTAGGCGATCACCTCAGAATCGATGGTCGTCTGGAAGATAGCGCCCGTGTATTCCAGCTCATGCCGCAGTTCCACTGCGTTGACCAGGTTCCCGTTGTGGGCGATGGCAAGCGTCCCTTTCACATAATTGATGACAAGGGGCTGGGCATTCTCCACTCTTGTGCCTCCTGCCGTCGAGTAGCGGACATGCCCCACTCCAAGATTGCCCTTCAGCTTTGCCAGCTCCTCCTCGTCAAAGACTTCATTGACGAGCCCGAGCCCTTTCCTTGAGAGCACTTTTCTCTGCCCGAATGTATCCGTCACTGCGATGCCGCAGCTCTCCTGTCCCCTGTGCTGGAGTGCGAAAAGCCCATAATAGATGGACGCGGCAACGTCGCGTCCATCCATGTCATAGGCTCCAAAGACTCCACATTCCTCTCCAAGTCCTGTAGTAATATGTTCATATCCTGTCATTTAGATCCTGCTCCTTATCGATTCGTAAAACGAGATAAAAACTGTTTTGTGCGCTCTTCCTTCGGGGTCTCAAACACTTCCGACGGAGTGCCCTGCTCCATGATGCAGCCGCCGTCCATAAAGATCACCTGGCTGGACACATCCCTGGCAAACGCCATCTCATGGGTCACGATGATCATCGTCGTCTCCTGGTCCGCCAGCCCCTTGATCACCTTGAGCACTTCCCCGGTCAGCTCCGGATCCAGGGCAGAGGTCGGCTCGTCAAAGCAGAGGATATCCGGCTTCAGCGCCAGCGCCCTGGCGATGGCCACTCTCTGGCACTGACCACCGGAGAGCTGGTGGGGATAATTGTCCACCCGGTCTGACAGACCCATCTGATCCAGGAGAGTCCTTGCCTCCGCCTCGATCTGTGCGTGGATCTCCTTTTTCCTCACTTTATAGTCCGGCTTCTCCTTCTCCAGGAGTTCTTTTGCCAGCATGACATTCTGGAGCGCCGTATACTGCGGGAACAGATTGAAAGACTGGAACACCAGCCCGAAATGGAGCCGTTTTCTCCGGATCTCTTTCTCCTGCATCGTCGCCCGGTCCCCTGCGTCGAACAGCGTCTCTCCGTTCACACGGATCACACCACCGTCCGGTCTCTCAAGGAAATTCAGGCACCGCAGGAGGGTTGTCTTGCCGCTTCCCGAAGATCCGATCAGGGAGAGCACCTTTCCTTTTTCCAGCGAAAAACTGATATCTTTTAATACTTCCGTATGTCCAAAACTCTTGCTTACATGCTGTACTTCCAAAATCGCCATATACTCCGCCTCCTATCTGAAATACTCCAGTTTTTTCTCAAGACGTCCCAGAAGGACAGTCAGGATGCCGTTAAAGATCAGATAGTACACTGCCGTAAAGAAAAGAGGCCAGATCACGCCCGCGATCCCCATATTCCCTTTCATAAAAGACTGTCCTGCGAAAATGACTTCCTGGAGAGAGATGATACGGGAAAGGGAGGTGTCCTTCACCAGCGTGATGATCTCGTTTGACATCGGAGGCACGATCCTTTTTACCATCTGAAGGAGCTTGACCTTAAAGAAGATCTGGCTCTTCGTCATGCCCAGCACAAGCCCTGCCTCTTCCTGCCCCTTCGGCACTCCCTGGATCCCTCCGCGGTAGATCTCCGAAAAATAGCAGGCATAGTTAAAGATGAACGCAATGGAAGCCGCGAGAAAGCGTCCGCTCTCACCGCCGCCCCAGATATTGTTGTCCATAAGCCCAGGCATGAAATAAATGATCAAAAGCTGGATCATCAGAGGGGTTCCTCTGATGATCCATACAACGATCTTTGTGAAATAGCTTAACGGCTTAAACCGGGACATGGACCCAAAGGAAATGATGAGTCCCAGGGGGATCGCTCCCAGAAGGGTCACGAAAAACAGCTTTAAAGTCTGTAAAAATCCCGTGTTAAGCGCCTGTATAACAATAGGAAACTGTTCTGCAAATGTCATGGCATAACTCCGTCCGTAAAAAATATCTTTTTATTACTCTGTGACAAGCATATCCTGGACGCCGTATGTCTCTGCAAGCTCCTGGATCGTGCCGTCCTCGTAGCATGTATCGAAGAATTTGTTGAGTTCCTCTTTCAGGTCAGATCCCTTGCGGAACCCTACGCCATACTCCTCGCTGCTCAGGTGCACTGTATATGTCAGGTCTTCATAGCTCGTGCCCTCACCGATCATGGCCGCTGCCATCAGCAGGTCAATGACCGCCGCGTCAGATGTGCCTGCCGCCACTTCCATCAGTGCGTCAGCCTGTGCGGTCACCGGTGTGACGCTAAGCCCTCTTTCCTCAAGCTGCTCCTCGCCTGCGCTGCCCGCCTCAGCGGCAAAGTTTAAGTCAGCAAGGCTGTCCTCGTCCTGATACTGGTCCGCCACATCAGAGGGCACGACAACGACCTGCGCATTCGCCAGATAAGCGTCTGTACAATCCATGGAACTGGTCACTTCATCGGTCAGCGTCATCCCGTTCCACACACAGTCGATCGTCTTTCCGTCCAGTTCCAGGATCTTGTTGTCCCAGTCGATCTCAACGAATTCTACTTCAACGCCGAGGCTTTCCGCAAAAGCCTTTGCCAGATCCGCGTCAAAACCGATCCACTCGCCGCTCTCATCCTTATAATCCATGGGTTCAAAGTTCGTAATGCCCACGACAAGGGTGCCCTTATCTTTGACATACTCCATATCCGTTGCCTCGGATCCCTGATCGGAATCTTCCTTCGAACCGCATCCTGCCATCATAGAAACAACAAGACCTGCGCAGAGCAGCATGCTCAATACTCTTCTCTTCATGATGATATCCTCCCTCGCCGGGGAACCCGGCTTCTTGCTTTTTTTCTCTACCAATGAGTCACTGTACCACGGTAAAGTTACCCTTGCATTCTAACACAGGGGAAGGACTGTGTCAAACACTTGTTGACCTGACCGGGACATATTTTATCCCGGCCAGGCCAACTCTTTTGTTTTTCCATATCACTATTTACTATGTATGGCTTCTCCTGTGCTGTCTCTTCCATTTCTCGATCAGAGACGGATCCACCTCTTCCGGCATGCTCCTGCGGATCTCGTCCAGCTCCCGCCGCATCTGGGCATTGATCTCCATATATTCTTCATTCTTCGTGATCAGGATATGGTATTCTTCCAGCGACATATATTTATAAGACGCATACAGATACGGCTTCAGAAGCGCCTTGTCCCCGCACATCTGATAAGCCCTGTCATACATCCGGGCAGACTCCTGGTAGAGGAACAGCCTCCCGTACGCCGCGCCCAGCCCTGCATAGATCCTCGCGTAAAACTTATCGTCCACAGTCTCATCCTTCTCCTGGTTCAGGATCGCCTGGTATACAAGGATCGCCTCCTCCAGCTCCCCGCTCTCCAGCAGGTTGTCGCCTTTGAATTTCTGGCGCTCGATATCCTTCTGGTTTTTCAGGTGTTCCAGCACGTTCTGGATGCGGATCATCTCCGGCTCCCGGTAAATACGGGAGGCCTTCAGGATCGTGAGCACGAACTTTTCCACCGAGCCGCGCAGGCGCAGCACATCCCTGAGCGCTCCCGCCAGCTCCTCCATCCCCAGTTCTTCATCAAGCCAGTCACAGAGCTGTTCATTCATGATCGTGTAATCGATCAGGTAAAGATTATTGCACAGATAGTAGCACAGCTCCTCGATCGTGAAGATCCTGCTGTGGATCCTCGTGACCTCATAGGGGTGCGCTGCGTGTCTGTCATGACAAAGAATTAAATTTCCCATCATTGCCTCCTAAATGTATGATCTTTTCCTCATGGAAATCCGTGGCCGGGAAGAAATCTCCGAATCCCGCGTCACGCACTGTGATCTTACATGTCTTTTCGTCCAGGAACAGTGTCTCGATCTGGAGACGCATGGAATACTCTGCCCTTTTCGGGAATTTCTCCAGAGAGATCTTCTCCGTCCGTACATTTCCCTGGACCAGGGATTCGATATGGAACTCAATATCCTCCACGTCTTCCAAAAGGACCTCCCACTGATTGTTGGACTCATACCAGTGCGCGCCCCAGGAGACAATAGGATACAGCATTTCCTGCCCGTCCACCCGCATATTGACCGTGATCTGGTCTGTCAGCTTGTCGTCCGCCAGATAGACCGGGTTCTCGATATGCATGAAGAGCTTACGGTACGCGGTATAGCAGGCGCCCTTGCTGTACAGATTGTTCCCGATGAATGCTCTCCTGCCGTTGCAGAGCACGCGGAGCGCTTTGGGATACCAGTTGTTCTCAAATCCCTCTCCGGTAAGGAATACAGAGGAAACGATCCTCTTGTCGAACACACTCTCAATGAATTTGCAGAACATGGCATCCGCCTCTTTCGCTTTGTCCTCATTGAGCACAGGGTAGACTGCCGCCAGCTCTTTCATATGGGCGCTGGCCACCTCATCCACTGTCACAAAGGTAGTCTTTCCGCCGCCCAGGCCCGGCCGCAGCCGTCTGAGCATGTACGCCCGGATCTCGTTGCGGTCGCAGCAGAAAAGCGCCGCATCATACTGCCAAAGCTCCTTTGGCTGGTAAAACAGGTAATTGCAGAAACTTTCTTTATAATCCTGGATAAAGATATACCTCTTGTCGATATTCATACGCACCGCGATCCCCCGGAGCATCTGCGCCAGCTCCTCAGTGAGGACAGGCACTGTGAACACGATCCCCTCGATCTCAGGGAACGGCTGGAGCGACATCTGGATGAACTGGGAGAGGAGCCAGACTGCATCGTATGTCTCCTCACCGAATTCGATCTTGTCCCCGGCAAGGCTTTTGCTCAGGAGCCTTGTTACAGTGAAGCCTTCCTTGATCGTGACGAGCCGTTTCGCCTCCTTGCCGTACGCCCATGTATCCCGCAGTTTCCCGATGATCAGCGGGATCTGGTAATTATCCGAATCCACCTCCAGCGTATCCGGCTCCAGTTCCTGGTCATTGTAAAAACTGATCTGGCATGTCTTTTCATTTATTTCATAACCGATGATACTGCCTTGTCCCATGGAAAGACACCCTCCTTATTCCTGTGTGAACATATGATTTGCCGCCGCATCCTCCAGAGCATAGCCCTGCATCTTTTTCCGGCGTTCCGTGCTGCCGGTCTCCATGAGGATATCGTTCAGCCTTCCGTATCTGCCGAGCTCCCCGGGCTCTGGCTCCCTTACGCAGGTCTCCTTGTCGCTGCGGTAGGAATTGCCGTCGATCGTCTCCTTAAAATAGTACTTCAGTTTCTCATTGGCAAAGAGCACGAACTTCTTCACATAGAGGTTCTCGTACATCGGAGTCAGCACCTCTGTAGAGTAATCCGCCTGCTCCTTCCCGCCCTTCTGGAGCTGGTAATAGAGCATGACCCTGCTTCCCTTCTGCCCTTTATACTCCACCAAAGTCTTATCCCAGAGCTGCAGCTCGACCAGCCAGTCTTTTTCATAAGAAAGGAAGAACGGGAAATAAATCTGTTTTCCGCACAGTTCCTGGAGGAATTTCTTCAGGGTCCTGCGGGTCTGGGCGCTGTATTCTTTTCCCGCATAGTACTTAAGCACCGCGATCTTACAGATATCAATGGT